>NZ_AP027079.1:2700000-3000000 GCF_030295385.1 Geothrix oryzae | reverse complement strand
GGTGTAGGGAAGGTCTGGGCGGGGGCCTGGGCCGGCGTTGGCATCGGCGACGGTCCATGCGACGGTCCTGGCGACGGGGCTGAGGCTGGGGCCGGCGTCGGCGCGGGCTCCGTGGCTGGAGGTGGGGTCGGATGGCGGGGGCCGGGAACGGGCTCCGTGGGCTGGGCTGAGGAGAGGGGCCCCTTGGGGGGCACGACAGCCTGATCCCTTTGGCCGATGGCGTGGCTCAAGGCCTCCCGTTCCGCTTTCGGCTCTCCGTAGAAGGCGGCCTTCTCGAGGGCTGCCCGGGCGCCGGCCGCATCTCCGGCTTCGAGGAGGCAGTGTGCCAGGTGGGTGTGGGGCGAGTAGTTGGTGAGCAGGTTGTTTCCGTAGATGACCACCCGCGCCGCCGAGGCGGGCCGGAGCTCGATGGCCCGGCGGTAGGCCGCGGCGGCCGTCTTCCACTGCCCCTGGCGCTCGGCCTCGAGCCCATCCTGGTAGGCCGAATAGAAGGTGGAGTACGCCTGCGCCAGCAGCAGGGGCGCCAGCCCCAGCCCCAGCACGGCACGAATCCGGGAACCCACGCTCAGTCCCCCACGAAGAGATGGCGGAGAACCCGCTCGAGCGGGTGCCGGTCGAACTGGAGGATGGTGGAGACATCGAGCCGGTGCTCTCGGATGTGTTCCGTCCCCACGGACGGGGTTCCGGTCCGCGTCAGGATCTGATCCACCTCCAGGGACTGCGAGGCGCGCCGGCTGGACCAGCCGTACCGGTAGGCCACATCCACGCCGATGGCTCCCCGCTTGAGGCCGCTGCCCAGGGAGACATGGTTCATCACCCTCTGGGTGCCGGTGATCGCATCGACCACCGGCTGGGGTTCGCGGCTCAGCCCGGCCCGGAGGGGGATCACGGTGCCGTCCTGAGTGATCTTCAGGTATTCGATGCCCAGGTGGACATCCGTGGCGTTCGGGGTCCGGTCCCCCTTGTCGAAATCGAAGAAGCTCTGGCCGTTGAGCCGCGGGGAGGTGGACATGTACCGGGTGGTGGACCACAGGGTGTGGGACAGGTCCGCGGTGATCAGCCACAGGTCCGAGGGGCGGTAGGCGAAACCGAGGCCGGTCCCTGCGGGCCAATGGAGCCCCGTGGTCATGGGCGCGCCGGTGAAGCCTCCCGAGCCGGAACTGGTGGAGAGCTGCGTGGCGAAGGTGTAGTCGGCGTGGAACCCCGTGCGGTGGACGATCCCGAAGCTCCAGGTGGGCCAGCGCCAGATGAGCCCCAGGTTGAGGTTCTCGCCATCCATGGCATTCGTCTGGCGGAAGGCCACGGCCGCCTGGGTCGTCCCGGTGGTGCGGAGGCTCGCCGAGGCGAGGTCCCAGCGTCCGCGCCACTGGTTGTAGGAGAGGCCCAGCAGGATGCGCTGGGACACTTCGTAGGCCACGGCCAGGGAGTAGAGGTCGATCTGCCCGGTCTGGGTGATGTCCTGGGCCAGCTGGACCGGCAAGCCGGAAGCGGTGGTGAGGGGCGATTCCGTGAGGGTCCGCTGGGTGTGGTCGGTCAGAGCGAAGGCCCGCTGGATGGACAGCTGGAGGACCAGGTTCCGGCCGCCCGCCTGCAGCGGGGCGGTCGCGGAGATGAACAGGGGATCGAAGCGCGTGGAGCTGACGAGGGCATCGCTCACGGCCAGGACGCGGCTCCGGCTCGAGGTCTCGAAGTCCTCGTAGCCGACGGAGCGCTGGGTTCCACGCGCCACGAAGCTCACCTCGGGGTGGAGGAGCTGGGCCAGGCCGGCGGGATTGAAGGAGACGGCGGTGGCGTCATCCGCCACCGCGATGAAGGCCCCGCCCAGCCCCATGGCGCGGGCTCCGGCCCCCTGGACGGTGAAGTTGGTGCGGGATTGCTCCGAGATCAGGGTGCCGATGGGGGTCTGGGCCGACAGCATGCCCCCTCCCGCACTGGCGAGGCAGCACCAGAGCAGGATCTGGGACGGGCAGCGACGGAGGGAATTCACCCTCCCATGATGCCTGCGATCCCGGCGGGCCGGGAATCGCGAAGTCGGAAGCGGCTACCGGGATCCCGAGGCCGTGAGCACCGTCCGGATCTGCCGGGAGAGGGCGTCCATCAAGGCGTAGCGCTTGGTGTACATGGACCGCTTGTTGGGCTTGATCTCGTCGCCGGAGCGTCGGGCCGCCTTCAGGGGCAGACGGAACCAGCCGTCGGGCTGCCGCTCGCCGCCCGCCTCGATCCACAGGTCGTCGTAGTCGAAGAGGATTTTCTTGCCGGGCCCGAGGATCCGGCCCCGGGCCACATGGATGTCGTTTCCCACGCCCAGCAGATGGGCCACCCGCAGGGAGCGGGCAACCTCCTGGGCCACGAAGACCATGAGGGCCTTGGGGCGGAGGCCATGCATGGCTTTGGTGGCGAGCTTGATGGTCTCCTCGTCCCCGCCCTTGCGGCCCTGGAGCGCCCCGACGACACAGGACCAGCCCTCCGGAAGGTGCTCGAGGGAGAAGGCAAACGAACTGATGGCCCCGCTGGTGCCCTCGAGCTCGAGGAAGACGCCGATTTCACCCTCCTTGCGGAACTGGGCGTCGGCGCGCATCCGCAGGCTCATGGTCCCGGCCTTGTCCAGGGGGATCCGGGCCAGCAGGAGGCCCCCCTCCCGGAGCATGGCCGCCTGGAACTCGCCGCCCTTGGCGTTCACGAACAGGTAGGTGTCGCGGATGACCTTGAAGCGTCTGGACCAGTTCCACCGGCGGGACATGTAGGTGCCCATGGGGCGGAAGGCCAAGCGGGGATTGGCCTCCACGAAGGGGCGGATGACCGGGGCATCCAGGAAGGCGAACCAGCCCTGGACGGAGACCTCCCGGAGGACGGCCAAGGCGGCCCAACGGAGGTGCCGCTTGACCTTCTTCCGCTCGTCGGGGCCGGTCTCGTAGGCTTGCGTGCTGTAGTGCCAAGCCTTCCGGGAGACCCTGATGTAGCTTTGGATCACGCGTAGAATCCGCGGTATCTCATGGCCTGGGCCACGCGGTCGAGGGCCAGGATGTAGGCGCCGATGCGGGGGTTGGTCTTGTACTTGTCGGTGGTGGCGAAGGTGGCCTGGAAGGCATGGGTCATGTAGTCCACCAGGCGCTCGTTGACTTCGCGCTCCCGCCAGTAGAAGCCCTGGCGGTTCTGCACCCACTCGAAGTAGCTGACGGTGACGCCGCCGACATTGGCCAGGATGTCGGGCACCACGAGGACGCCGTGCTCCAGCAGGATGGGATCGGCCTCGGGGGTGGTGGGGCCGTTGGCACCCTCCACGATGACCTTGGCGCGCACCTGGGCGGCGTTGGCCTCGGTGATCTGGTTCTCCGACGCGGCGGGCACGAGGATGTCCACCGGGTGGGTCAGGAGGGTCTTGGGATCCAGGGGCTCGGCGCCCCGGAACCCGGCGACGGTGCGGGCCTCGGCCACATGCTTGAGCAGGGCGTGGATGTCCAGGCCCCGGTCGTTCTTGACGGCGCCCTGGATGTCGCTGATGGCCACGACGCGGGCCCCGGCCTCATGCAGCAGCCGCGCGGCCTGGCTGCCCACATTGCCGAAGCCCTGCACGGCCACGGTGGCCCCGGCCAGGGGCTTGCCCAGGCGCTGCATGGCCTCGCGGGCGGTGATGAGGATGCCGCGGCCCGTGGCTTCGGCGCGGCCCAGGCTGCCGCCCAGACCCAGGGGCTTGCCGGTGACGACGGCGTTCTCGGTACGGCGGACATGCATGGAATAGGTGTCGAGGACCCAGGCCATGGTCTGGGCATCGGTGCCCATGTCCGGGGCGGGCACATCACGGTCGGGGCCGATGATGTCCATGATCTCGGCGATGTAGCGTCGAGTGAGCCGCTCCTTCTCGCCCAGGCTCAGGCGGGTGGGGTCGCAGACGATGCCGCCCTTGCCGCCGCCGAAGGGCACATCCACCACGGCACACTTCCAGGTCATCCATGCCGCGAGGGCCTTGACCTCGTCGAGGGTGACATTGAGGTCGTAGCGGATGCCACCCTTGGCCGGTCCGCGCGCCACATTGTGCTGCACGCGGTAGCCGGTGAAGACCTCCCAGTGCCCGTTGTCCATGAGCACGGGCAGGCTGACGATCATGGAGCGGCTGGGCGCCATGAACACCTTGAAGAGCGCATCGTCCAGTCCGTAGAGCTGGGAGGCGACCCGCAGACGGGCCTGCATGGCCTCAAAGGCGTTGGTCTGGTCGATGGGCATGGAGGTCATCTCCTACGGGCGGGCATCGGAGGCGGGGGGGAGCTCGGCGGGCAGTTCCAGCTCGCGGCCGGCGTTCCAGAGTTCCTCGAGGTTGTAGTGGCGGCGGGTCTCCTCGTCCATGACATGGACGACCAGGTTGCCGAAATCGAGCAGCACCCAGTTGCCGTTGGTCTCGCCTTCGCGGGAGATGGGGCGCTCCCCATCCGCCAGCTTCAGGGCGTCCTCGATGGCCTCGGCGATGGCGCGGTTCTGGCGATCGCTGCCGCCGCTCATGAAGGCGAAGGTGTCGGTGAAGCTGGCGATGTCCTTCACGTCCAGGAGGCGGATGCGGAAGGCTTTCTTGGACCGGGCGGCGTCGACGACGGTCGCAAGCCGGGAATCAAGGGTCATGCGGGCTCCAGAGCAGGCTAACGATACAGGTTTTCGGTGCGGATGGCAGCCATAACTTGGGGCGGAATGCCCCCCGGATCCTGGGCAGGATCCGCCGCCAGACGAAGGCGGAGGTCCGTCGAGGCCAGGTCCAGTTCCGTGGCGGGAAGCCAGACCAGCTCTCCGGGGTGGCCGGACCAGGATGCGGCGGGCCGCAGGCCCGGGACTTCGGGGATCGTGCCGGGCGCGCCGGGCCGGAGGGCCACCGCGGCGGAGGCGAGCTGGAACACCCGCTCGGGCTGCCGCCAGCGGGGCAGGCCCGGCAGCTGATCGCTGCCCATGACGAGGATCCAGGCCGTGCCGGGCTCCCGGACCGCCAGGGTCTCAAGGGTGTCCACGGTGTAGCTGGTGCCGCCGCGGTCCAGCTCGAGGCACTCCACCCGGCAACGCGGATCGAAGGCCCGGAGGGCCTCGGTCAACAGGTGCAGGCGGGCCTCGCCGCCGGGGCCGCCGGGGTCGGGCTTGTGGGGGCTGACGAAGGTGGGCACGAAGCGCAGCTCATCCAGTTCGAGGTGATCCAGCGCCAGTCGGGCAAGTTTCAGATGCCCCTCATGTGGGGGATTGAACGCCCCCCCGAGCAGGCCGACGCGCACTACCGGGCCTCTTCCTTGAGTCCTTTGAGTTCCTTGAGGGCGGCATCCACCGCGAAGGCGAGTTCGCGCAGGCCCTCGCCGGTGACGCCCGAGATGAAGACGGGCTTCTGGCCCCGTTCGGCGCAGAGGGCCTCGAAGGCCTTCCGGCGCTCCTCGTCCTGCAGGGCGTCGAGCTTGGTGCCCACCAGCCAGCGCGGTTTGGCGGCCAGCACGGGACTGAAGGCCTGCACCTCGCCGTCGATCACGCGGATGGCTTCGGCGGGTTCGGTGATGGGATCCGACAGGTCCACGAGGTGCAGCAGCATGCGGGTGCGCTCCACATGGCGCAGGAACTGGATGCCCAGACCCGCACCGTCCGCGGCGCCTTCGATGAGGCCGGGGATGTCGGCGATGACCCAGCTGTCGAGGAGGTCGCCCCCGAAGCGGTCGAGGCTCACGACGCCGAGCTGGGGCTCCAGGGTGGTGAAGGGATAGTCGGCGATCTTGGGCCGGGCGGCGCTGAGGCGGCTCACCAGGGTGCTCTTGCCCGCGTTGGGGAAGCCCACCAGGCCCACATCCGCGATGAGCTTGAGCTCCAGGTCGAGGGTGCGTTCCTCGCCATCCTCGCCGGGCTGATGATGGCGGGGGGTGCGGTTGGTGGAGCTCTTGAAGTTCGTGTTGCCCAGGCCGCCGCGGCCGCCCCGGGCCACGCAGACATCCTGGCCGTGCTCGAGCAGCTCCGCCAGCACCTCGCCGGTGTCGCCGTCCTTCACGAGGGTGCCCAGGGGCACCTCCAGGAGGACATCCAGCCCGTCCTTGCCGTGGCGCATGCAGCCTTCGCCCTGGCGGCCGCGTTCGGCGGTGAACTCGCGCTTGTTGCGGTAGGGGTTGAGGGTGTTCAGCGCCCGGTTGGCGCGCAGGAACACCGAGCCGCCCTTGCCGCCATCCCCGCCATCGGGGCCGCCCTCGGGGGCGAACTTCTCGCGGCGGAAGCTCATGGCGCCGGAACCGCCGTGGCCGGCGGCGACGCGGAGCTGGATGTGGTCAAGGAACATGTGGGCCTGTGGTTTCGGAAGATAGGGAAGACATAAGCATAGGCCGGGCTACGCCCGGCCTATGCGCGGGGGTCTCGGGGGTGTGCGCGCAGCGCGGAACCCCCTGACAGCATTCAGCCCTCGATGGGGTCGATGTGGATGAAGCGGCCGCTCTGGCCCTTGTCCTGGAAGCGCACCTTGCCGTCGATGAGGGCGAACAGGGTGTGGTCCTTGCCCATGCCGACATTGATGCCGGCCTTGAACTTGGTGCCGCGCTGGCGGACGAGGATGGAGCCGCCGGGGACGACTTCGCCGCCGAACTCCTTCACGCCGAGGCGCTGGGAATGGGAATCACGACCGTTGCGGCTGGAACCGACGCCTTTTTTATGAGCCATGGAAGTACCTCTTAAGCTTGATGTCGAATGGAATGAAAAGGCTTTTCTCTACCTGGTTGCGCCTGAGGCGAAAACAGCCGGACTAGGCCTTAATGCTCTTGATCCGAACTTCCGTGTAGCCCTGGCGGTGGCCCTGGGTGCGCTGGTAGGTGGTGGTCTTCTTCTTCTTGAAGATGATCACCTTCTTGGCGCGGTCATGGGTGATGACCTCGGCCTCGACCTTGGCGCCGGCCACGGTGGGCTTGCCCACCTTCAGGTCGCCGTCGTTGTCGATGAGGAGGACTTCCTCAAAGGTCACGGCCTGCTTGGGATCCTTCTCGAGCAATTCCACGCGGAGGATGTCGCCCTCGGCGACGCGGTACTGCTTCCCGCCGGTCTTGATGATTGCGAACATGAAAACCTCTTCAGTTGGGGCGTGTGGGCGGCAGTCCATCGGACGCGCTTGGGAGCCCACGGCCAGGGCAAGGCCCATCAGTATGCGGGGAAAGCCCTGTCACCTCAAGGGAAATTCCTGAAGCCAGGGGCGGTTGGCCTGCGGCGAGGGGACATTGGGTTCCGGGGACCGGCCCGGGATGGGATGATCGGGATCCGGAGATTCCCATGGGCCGCGATTTCCAGACCTTCCTGAAGCAGCTCGAGGCCGCCGGCGACCTGAGCCGCGTGGCTGCCGAAGTCGATCCCTTCCTGGAGATGGGGGCCATCGCCGACCGGGTTTCCAAGGAGCCCGGGGGGGGCAGGGCCCTGATCTTCGACCGGCCCAAGGGCAAGGCCATGCCCGTGGCCATGAATGCCTTCGGCAGCCTGAAGCGCATGGAGATGGCCCTGGGCGTGGACCGGGAGCCCCGCGGCCTCGACGCCATCGCCGACCGCATCGAGAAGCTGGTGCAGGAAGCCATGCCCAAGCCCGGGACGGGCTTCTTCGAGAAGCTGGCCAAGCTGCCCGTGCTGGCCGAGGTCGGCAACTGGATGCCCAAGACCGTCCGCAAGGGGATCTGCCAGGAGATCGTGCTGAAGGGCGATCAGGTGAAGCTGTCGGACCTGCCCGTGCTCACCACCTGGCCCGAGGACGGCGGCCCCTTCATCACGCTCGGCATGAGCCACACCCGCAACAAGCAGACGGGCCACCGCAACATGGGCCTCTACCGCCTGCAGGTCTACGACGACCGCACCCTGGGCTTCCACACCCAGCTGCACCACGACGGCGCCCGCAACCGCCACGGCTACGGCAGGGACGAGCGCATGCCCGTGGCCGTGAGCTTCGGCGGCGACCCGGCCCTGACCTATGCCGCCACGGCGCCCCTGCCGCCCTTCCTCAGCGAGGTGATGTTCGCGGGCTTCCTGCGGGGCGAGGGCATCGAGATGGTGTCCTGCGTGACCAACGATCTGGAAGTGCCCGCCGATTCGGAGCTCGTCATCGAGGGTTATGTGAACCCTGGCGAGCTGCGCCGGGAGGGCCCCTTCGGCGACCACACGGGCTACTACTCCCTGGCCGACGACTATCCCGTGCTCCATGTCGAAGCCATCACCATGCGGAAGAACCCCGTGTTCCCCGCCACCATCGTGGGCCGCCCGCCCCAGGAGGACGCCTACCTGGGTCTGGCCACGGAGCGGATCTTCCTGCCGCTGCTCCGCATGGTGCTGCCCGAGATCCGGGACATGCACCTGCCCGCCGCCGGCGCCTTCCACAACCTGGTGATCCTCTCCATCAAGAAGGAATACCCCGGTCACGCCCAGAAGGTGATGAACGCCATATGGGGCACGGGCCAGATCATGTTCACCAAGGGCATCGTGGTGGTGGATGAGGACATCGATCCCCACGACCTGAACGAGGTGCTCTTCCGCCTCACCAGCAATGTGGATCCCAAGCGCGACATGCTCTTCACCGAGGGCCCGCTGGATGTCCTGGATCACTCCGCCGACCGCTTCGCCTTCGGCTCCAAGGTGGGCATCGACGCCACCCGCAAGAACCGCCCCTGGGACGGTTTCACCCGCGAATGGCCGCGGGACCTGGTGTTCCCCGACGAGATCCTGGACCGCCTCGGCAAGCGCTGGAAGGAATACGGGCTCTGACCCGCGTCAGGTCAGGGGTTCCGGAGAGCAAAGCGAAGCCCGGCTGTGCCGGGCATCGCGCGGGGGTCCGGGGGTGTGCGCGCAGCGCGCCCATAGATCCCCGCCACACATGCGTGGTGGGGGGAACTCCCGGAGAGCAAAGCGAGGCCCGGCTGTGCCGGGCATCGCGCGGGGGTCCGGGGGTGTGCGCGCAGCGCGGAACCCCCGGAGAGTATTAAAACCGGACGGTCACGCCCGCCTGCAGGGCGTTGGCCTGGAAGCCCTTGGTGATGCGGGAATGCAGGAAGCGGGCTTCGGTGCCCACGGTGGCATTCCACTGGTAGCCCACGCCGGCGGCCAACCCGAACTTGGTGGTGTCGCTGGTCTCCTTGAGGGCGCCGAGCTTGGATTCAAAGGACCAGCGCACGGCCGCGAGACCTCCCGTGAGGTAGAGCCCCTCCGGTTTGCCGGCGACGAAGTAGAGGTAGTCGCCGCCCAGGCTGAGGTTGGAGGCGGTCTGCTTCACGGAGCCGAAGGTGGCCTCGGGGTAGATGCTGTAATCCAGCCGGGGTCGCACCATGTGGCCATCGCCCAGGTCGAAGGTGCCGTGGACGCCGATGCCCGGGCCAGGCTTGTTGTCGACGAAGTCCTTCAGGTCGCCCAGGGGGAGGTTCACCAGGCCCTGCACGCCGTAGCGCGGGGCCTCGGCCCCGAGGGACAGGGCGGCAGCGGCCAGCGTGGCCAGGGTCAGACGGGACAGGGTCAGCATGGTTCCTCCCGGGGGCCGGCCGACCCGGGGGATCGGCCATGGCACGGGACCATGTTCGCATGACCGCAGCCTTGCCGCATCCCGCGCCGGATCCAAAAGATGAGATAGAATTAAAGGACCAGCTTGGGTTAGATCGTTCGTGGTAGCGCTATTCTTTCCATGAAAAAGGCGCCCGGGTGGGCGCCTTTCCAAAGGGAAGGATTCGACCTACTGGGCGCTGTCCGCGCGGCGCTCCTTGAGGCGACCGGCCTTGCCGAGCTTCTCGCGCAGGAAGTAGAGCTTGGCGCGGCGGACCTTGCCGTGGCGCACGACTTCCAGCTTGTCGATGGTGGGGCTGTTCAGGGGGAAGATGCGCTCCACACCCACGCCGCTCGCGACCTTGCGGACGGTGAAGGAGGTGCGCATGCCGCCGCCCTTGATGCCGATGACGATGCCCTGGAAGAGCTGGATGCGCTCCTTCTCGCCTTCCTTCACCTTGACATGCACCTTGACGGTGTCGCCGGGGGCGATGCGGGGAAGGTCGCTGCGAAGCAGGCTGGCTTCGAGTTGATCGATGATGTGGCTCATGTGGGCTCCTGGGCCAGCGGTCCCAAGCCTACGATCAGGCGGACATGGCTCGAAAGTCCCCGGATGGGGAGTCAGTCAGTGTATCCGATGGGCCGGAAAAGGGAAGGGGTCATTCAAGGCGATAGCCCTTCCAGCCCTTCGGTTTGGGCCGCTCCCAGTCCCCCGGATGCTCCACCTGCCAGGCGCACCACTGGGCGGGGCGGTCCAGGTCCCGCAGGCGGTCCCTCAGGTAGAGGGCCCACAGGTCGGGCCGCAGGCGCTTCGTCCGGGCCATGGCCTCCCGCAGGCGCCAGAGCCGGATGGCCCCGTGGTCGCCCCCCTGGAGGACGGCCGGCACCTCCGCCCCTTCAAAGGTGGCCGGGCGGGTGAAGTGAGGGTGGTCGAGCAGGCCGGTGGCAAAGCTGTCCTCCTCGGCGGAGGCCCCGTTCCCCAGCACGCCCGGCAGCCAGCGGCAGACGGCATCGATGAGGAAGAGGGCCGGGAGCTCGCCGCCGCTGAGGACGGCCTCGCCGATGCTGAGCTCCTCGTCCACGAGGGCCTCCACCGCCCGCTGGTCCAGGCCCTCGTACCGGGTGCAGACCAGGATCAGCTGGTCGAGCCGGGCCAGCTCCAGCACCTTGGCATGGGTGAGGGGCGGGGCCGCGGGGCTGAAGTGGATGATGCGCCCCGCGCCCTCCCGGGGCACGGAGGCCAGGGTGTCCCGCAGCACCTCCGGCCGCAGCACCATGCCCGGGCCGCCGCCGAAGGGCGCGTCGTCCACATGGCCAAAGGCATTGCCGGCGAAGGGCCGGTAGCTGTGGGTGTGCAGTCCATGTCCCAGCTCCCGGAAGGCCCGGCCGGTGATGCCGAGGCGGGCGGTCTCGAAGAACTCGGGGAAGAGGGTGAGGGCATCGATGCGCATCACTGCACCAGGGCGTGGAAGGCCTTCAGGAAGCCCCGGGCGATGAGGCCGAAGCTGGAGGCGAAGTAGACCGTGTTGCCGAGGGAGGCCGCCGCGCCGATCCAGGCCCAGGTGGGCCGTTCCTCCAGGAGGGCGGCGCCCAGGAGGCAGAGGATGGCCGCGGGGAGCTGGTTCCCGAAGGGCAGGGGCACGGGGATGGCCAGCAGGAAGCCGGTCCAGGTGATGCAGGCGCCCACCCAGCGGTGGTTGAGGGGGCGCCGCTCGGCGCCGCGCCAGCGGAAGCGGTCCAGCTGCGCCTCGAGCTTGGCGAGGGCGTTCTTGATGCGGCCCTTGTGGATGGCCTGGTCCTGCACCCGGCGGGGCACCCAGGGATGGGCGGTCCCCCAGGCCAGCTGGGAGCCCAGGGCGATGAGGCCGATGCCGCCCACCGGGGCCAGCCCGATGTTCAGGCCCGGGACCAGGCTCGGCAGGGAGAGCAGCAGCGTCAGGAGGCCGTAAGTCTGCTCGCCCGCGGCATCCAGCAGTTCGCCCAGCGTGATCTCACCCTCCGCGTCGAGCAGGGCGTGGAGGGTTTCGAAGAAGGGTTTCGGCGCGGGCTGCACCCGTCCAGCATGACCGAAGTCAGCGCGGTTTCGGGTGCCGGCCTTGGCCTTCCCTTACCAGCTGGCCGCAGGCTCCGGCCACATCCTGCCCGCGGCTGCGGCGGACGCTCACGGGCAGCCCCGCATCCGAGAGCAGCCGGCAGAGCGCGCCGACGCGGGACTCCTCCGGGGGCTCGAAGCCGCTGCCCTCGTGCGGATTGAACGGGATCAGGTTGATCTTGGCGGGGAAGCGGCGCGCGAAGGCGGCCAGGCGGCGGCCATCCTCCAGGCTGTCGGTGACGCCCTTCAGCAGCACATATTCGAGGGTGATGCGCTCGCCGGACTGCAGGGGGAAGGCCGCGAGCGCCGTCGCCAGGGCCTCCAGGTTCCACACCCGGTTCACGGGCATGATCAGGGAGCGGTGGATGTCCGTGGTGGCATTCAGGCTCAAGGCCAGCCGGGGCCGGCGGGCGAAGGCGCCCAGGCGCTCGATGCCGCTCACCAGGCCCGAGGTGGAGAGGGTGATGCGCCTCGGCGGGATGGCCAGGCCCTTGGGATCGGTCAGCGGACCGAAGGCGGTCATCACATGATCGAGGTTGTGCAGGGGCTCCCCCATGCCCATGAACACCAAGTTGACGGGGCGCTCCGCGGGATGGCCGTGGTGGTTCAGCATGGCCACGACCTGGCCCACGATCTCCGCCGCGCTGAGGTTGCGGATGATGCCCATCTGGCCCGTGGCGCAGAAGGTGCACCCCATGGCGCAGCCCACCTGGCTGGAGAGGCAGAGGGTGACGCGGTCGAGGTCTTCAGGGTCCAGGACCGGGGGTGTAGGTCTCAGACCTGACCCCCGGACGGAAAGCCCGGGGACAGGCTCGGCCTGGCCCGGGCGCGGGGGCTCCGGGGGTGTAGGTCGCAGACCGGACCCCCGGACGACATAAGGCATGTGGACGCCTTCGACCTGCTTCCCGTCGGCGAGCTCGAACACATGCTTGGTCGAACCATCGGAGGAGGGCTGGCTCTGCACGATGGTGGGCCAGGCGAGCTCCACCTCGGCCGCCAGCCGGGTCCGGAGGGCCTGCGGCAGGTGGGTGAACTGCTCCCAGCGGGTCCAGCGCTGCCGGTAGAGCCCCTCGAACAGTTGCGCGCCGCGCCAGGCGGGCTCGCCGAAGCTCGCGACCAGGGCCTTCAGGGCCGCCAGGTCCAGGCCTGCGGCGTTGGGACGCGGAGCCGAGCCGGCTTCGGGGGCCGGGAGATCCCAGGGCTGAACCATCGCTAGTCCATCCGGATCTTGAAGGACTTCATCAGGCGCTTGTCATCCTCGGAGAAGGGCAGGTCGGCGTCCTCGTCCCCCGGAGCCACGATCTCCCGCGACCGGGTCCCCATCGGGGAGGCCTCGAGGATGAGCATGAGGCCGTAGCCCTGGGCCTGGATCTGGAAGGTGAGATCCCGGCAGTGGTCGTCTTCCGCCAGGGCCTTGACCAAGGAATCCCCCAGCTCGCTCACCAGATGGTGAAGGTGCTCTGGCAATTCCATGGGACCTCCGCCCCTCCAGGATACCAGTCGTTCCGGACAGACCCTACAAGCCGAACCAGGCCCGGATCTGCCGCGACCACTGGGCCCGCCGGGACTCCTTCGGCGCCGAGGTCCCGGACGCGTCGAGGGCCCGGTGCTCGATGAGGTCCAGCAGCCGTTCCAGCAGTTCCGGCTCCCGCTTGAGGGAGGCCTCGAAGGCCTCCTTCGGGAGCTCGGCGACCTCGGCTTCCGTGAGGGCGACCACCGTGGCGTTCCGCGGAGCGCCCGTGAGCAGGCTGGCCTCGCCGAACCACTGGCCCGGGCCGAGCTCCGCCAGGGGCTTCCAGAAGATCCCGGTGTAGGGCTCCAGCCGCTCCTCGGCCCGCACGACCTGGAGGGTGCCGCGGTGCACGGCGAAGAGCGAATGGCCGGGATCGCCTTCCCGGATGACGCCCTCCCCGGGGGCCAGCGCCCGCAGGCGGAGGTGGCCGCGGAGATCCTCGGCCCAGTGGTCCGGCAGACCCAGCTGGCGGACGAGATCGTGCATCAGGGCCGGTTCCGGCAGCGGCTCCTGTCGCGCCACCAGCGGGGTCGGGCCGTGGGGGCCCATGAGCCGGAAGCCCTCCCGCGGCAGCACGGTGGCGGCCAGGCGCGTGGCCTGGAACGCGGCCTGGCGCCCGTGGCGGAATCCCAGCGCCCAGAAGCGCATCTCCAGCACGGCGCCGCCCAGGTCCGAGCTGTGGACCACCACCTCGGGCCGATGCTGGGCCGGGTGGGGCAGGCCCGCGAGGGCCCGGGTGAGGTGCTCCAGGGCGGCATGGAGGTCCGGGCGCGGCTCGACGATGACCTTGGCCGTGCGGCGGTGCAGGCCCGAGGGTACATAGAGGTTCGTCACCACGGCCTGGGCGATGGCGCGGTTGGGCAGGATGTCCATGTCGCCGTTCTCGGTGCGGAGCTGCACCGTGCGCCAGGTCATGCTCTCCACCTGTCCGATGAGCGTCTCCCGGCCGGGGCCGCCGCGCAGGGTGCCGGTGATCTCCACCCAGTCGCCCACCTGGAAGGCCGGATCCAGGTGGAGGGAGATGCCGGCGAAGAGGTTGCCCAGCACCTCCTGGAGGCTGAGGCCCACCACGGCCGCGGCGATGGCGCCGGTGCCCAGCAGCTGGCCCAGGCTCACCTGGAGCACCTGGCGGAGGATGCCGCCCGCCGCCACGAGGTAGAGCACCACCACGAGGAGATCCCGCGCGAAGCCGGGCGTGGCCGTCTTCCGCTGGCTCAACAGGGGGTCGAGCAGCAGGAAGGAGACCAGCCGGATGGCCCCGTAGGCCAGGACGGACCAGAGGATCACATCGGCGGCGCGGTGGATGATGGGGTGGGAGCTCGTGCGGGGCAGGACGAAGGCCGCCGCCAGCAGCAGCAGGCCGAGCAGCACCCAGGCCGCGATCCGGCGCGGGGCGCTGACCTTCTCCCTCAAGTCGCGAAACATGGGGAAGAGGATACGCTCATCGCTCCCGGAAACGCGCCACGGCCCGCGCGGGCTCGCCCTCCCAGAAGGGCCGGATGGCGGCGAGGCCCACCAGCCGAGGGTGCGAGAGGGCGGGGGCGTTCCGCGGATCCACGCCACCCAGGGCCAGCAGCCGGGGACCTCCCGGGGGAAGCGGATCGAGAAACCGGTGCAGCCGCTCCGGGCCCCAGGGTTCGCCCTTTCCGGGGCTGGGGAAGATCGGCGACACCAGCAGCTGGTCGGAACCGCGCCGGGCATCCCACTGATCCTCGTGATGAAGGGGGCGCGAGAGGGGCACCAGCCCCGGCTCCACCTCGGGATGGGCCCCGGGATAGGCCTCGGGGGCGTGGAGTCCGCACCCCGCGGCCAAGGCCACATCCAGCCGTCCGGCCACCCAGAGCTCGACGCCGGGCGCCTCGTCCTGGCACCACCGCGCGGCGTCCAGCAGGGCGCGGGCCTCCAGCTGCTTCTCGCGGATGAGGAAGGCATCTACCCCGGAGCGCAGCACGGCCGACCAGCGATTGCGGTCGAAGCCCAGGCCCGGGGTGATGGCAAGGAGGATCATCCGAAGAGGCTCTCCAGCGCGGCGCGATCGAGCTTGGGGGCGGCCATGATCGCCGCGTTCTCGACCGCATGCTCCGCCCGCCCCATGCCGCAGAGGGCCGTGGTGACGCCGGGGCAGGAGCGGGTGAACTGCAGGGCCGCCTGGGCGGGCGTGCGGACCCCCAGGGCTTCGGCGAACCCGTCCGGCAGTTGCCGCAGGATGCGGGCCTGCATGATGGAGGCGGAGGTCTGGACGGAGAGGCCGCTGGCCTGGGCGGCCGCCAGGGGCGTCATGGCCGTGCCGTCCATCAGCTGCGTGGGGGCCAGGAAGGCTTCCGGCAGGGCCAGGTTGAGGGGCAGCTGGATCCAGCGGAAGTGGTGGTCCCGGCCCCCGGCGGCCTGGGCGGCCGCCAGCAGGCGGGCGAGGCTCAGGTGCCCATCCTGCCCGGGCGGCACCCGGAAGCCGTTCCAGGTGGCCACGCCGTAGGCGCGGATCTTCCCAGCGGCCACGAAGCCTTCGCAGGCCTCGAAGGCCCGCCCGATCATGGCGTAGAAGGCCTCCGGTCCCAGGTGGGGCAACTGCTGCTCGGGGTTGTGCAGATGTAACAGGTCCAGCGTCTCGAGACCCAGGGCGCTCCGGCTGATGTCCAGCTGATGCCCCAGGTACCTCGCCGTCAGGGCGTGGCAGCCGTCCACCAGATCGTCCACGGAGAGGATGCCCGGCTCCTCCAGCACCCGGTGGAACCAGGCCCGGGGGCCTTCCTCGGTTCCCCCTTCCGGCATGGGGAGGTAGCCCGCCTTGGTGGAGATGAAGAACGCATCGCGGGGAAGGTGCCGGAAGGCCGCGCCCAGGGCCCGCTCCGACCGCCCGCCGCGGTAGTTGGCGGCCGTGTCGAAGACCGTGCCCCCGGCCGCATGGAAGGCCCGGGCGGCCTCGGCGTAGGCGGCATCGGCCGCGTCCGTGGATGGGCCCAGATAGGTGCCGAGGCCGAGGGTGCTCAGCTGCATGAGGGGACCTCCGGCTCCAGTCTGGCAGCGTCGGATCAGGGGCCCACCACCACCGTGGCGATGGCCCGGATCCGCATCTCCGCCAGGGGGGTGGCCACCACATGGTAGGTTCCCGGCGTGGCCGGGGCCGTGTAGCGGCCGTCACTGGTGAGGATGCCGCCGATGCCCCGGCCCTCGAGGATCCACCACTCCACGGGCCGCTGGCGGGGCGGCAGGCCCCCCACGGTGGCCGTGAAGGTCGCGGTGGCGCCGGGCGCGAGCGAAAGGGTGGCGGGGCTGATCTGGACAGTGGCCTTCACGGGAGTCGTGGCGGCGAACACCTCGATGGGGGAGGTCTGAACCAGCGCCGGGGCCGCAATGCTGCGCATCTGGACCTGGACCGTGGCGGGCTGGTCGGGAAGGGTCACCACGCCATCGGGGTTCACGCTCCCTCCGCCCGTGATCGTCCAGGCGAGCCGGGTGTCGGAGATGCCCGAAAGCCCCTGGGTGAGCGAAACCGTGGTGGCACCGGGGAACCTGCCCCCTCCGAACAGAACATGGAAAGCCGGCTGGCTCGGGGCCTCCACGATCACCTGCACGGTCTTCTTAAGGCTCGGGTCCGCCAGGCTGGTGACAGCGATCGTGCTGGTGCCGGGAACGGACGGCGCCGTGAAGAAGCCGTCCGCGTCCAGCTGGCCGGCGCCGCTCAGGCTCCAGGCGACCGCGTGGTTCCCCAGGTTGTTGAGGGGGGCCCTGAACAGCTGGGAGCCGCCCACGGCCAGGTGCAGGGGGCCGCTCGGGGTGATGAAGATCTCTGGCGTGCCGGCCACCACCTGGATGGCCGCCGTGGCCTGGTTCTCCCCTCGCCGTGCGGTCACATGGTAGGTGCCGACGGTGGCGGGGGCCGTGTAGTAGCCCTGGGCATCGATGGTGCCCCCGGGGGCGCCCTCGACCACGGCCCAGCTGACGCTGAGGGGCTGCCCGGCGTCGTTGGTCGCGGAGAACTGGAAGCCGTCCTCCGTGAGCATGGTCGTCATGGTCTGGCTGAGGTGGAGGCCGCCCCCGCCGTTGGAGGAACTGCCGCCGCCGCAGGCGAGGCTCCCCAGGAGCGCAAGGAGGGACAGGGCGCGGAGGAGAAGCGTCATGGCGGGCATCCTAATCAGGGACTTCCACCCGCATGGTAAACCATCCCGGGGGCCCCCGGCTGTCGTCTCAGATGGTTAGCTGTCCAGCTCCTCTTTCACGCCGGCGGTGCCCATGGTCACCAGGCGATCGGCCGCACGGCGGGCCCACTCGGAGCCGGGGTAGCTCTCCACCAGCTTCTGGTAGTAGCTCTTGGCCTCGGCGCGGAAGACCTTGATGCGCTCGTTGCTGAATTCCTCGGAGTCCTTGGAGTACTGCTTGATCTGTTCCTTGGTGAGGTCCTTGAGGTCCTCCTTCTGGAGCTTGACGGCGTAGTCCTTGTTGAACTGGGTCAGCTCCTCCGGGGTCAGCAGGCGCTGGCGCAGGGCCTCGCCCAGGTAGAAGTAGGCGCGCTCGCGGTCCACATAGTCGGGGTAGGTCTCCAGCAGGGACTTCAGCCGCCGCTCGGCACCCGGGTAGTAGTAGGTGTTCACATAGAACACGCCCACGATCAGCTCGTGCTCGGCGATGCGCCGCCAGCACTGCAGGATCTTGGCCCGGGCCTCGCCGGCGTAGGGGCTGCCGGGGGCCTCCGCCAGCAGCACCTGGAAGCCGTCCAGGGCCTTGCGGGTCTCCGCCTGGTCGCGCTCGGCCCCCTCGATGGAGGAGAAGTGGCAGAGCGCGCGGTGGTAGAGGGCGTAGTCCCGCAGCTCATGGCGGGGGAAGTAGTTCAGGAAGCTCGCGTACTCGACCTCGGCCTCGGGGTAGCTGGGGCTGGGCTGAAAGAAGTAGCTGTCGCCCAGCATGAGCTTGGCCTTGGGGAACTCGGGGGAGCCGGGCAGGTACTGCTCCAGGTGGCGGAGGGTGAGCCGGGCGTCATTGAACTTCCCCTGCTTCAGCTGTTTGTCCGCCGTGGCCAGCAGTTCCGAGGACTGGATGGTCTTGTCGATGCCCTTCGGCTTGCGGCAGCCCAGGCCCAGGCCCGCCAAGGCGGCGGTCAGGGTGAGGGCGATGAGGATGCGCTTCATGCGGACTCCGGGGACAACACTTCAGACATGGCGGGACAATGGGAAGGGTTCCAGGGGCGGTGGGAAGGATTCCAGGCCTGGTGCAGCTTCTCGAGCCAGGGTTCGGCCAGGGCCTGGGCCTGGCCCCGGTGCCGGTCGTGGAAGACTTCGTGGTAGAAGGCGGGCAGACGGTGGCGTTCCAGCAGCCCGGGCTTCACGGCGGACCAGAGTTCCTCCGAGGCATCGGGATCCACCACGGTGTCCGTGCCGGACTCCAGCAGCAGGATGGGCCGGTCCAACTCGTGTCCCAGGGGCAGCAGCTCGGCCCGGCCCTCCTCCAGGGCGGCGCCGAAGGCGGCGGTGGCCCAGCGGTGGCAGAGGGGGTCGGTTTCGTAGCGCTGGACGATGACCGGGTCGGAGCAGACCTGGCTCTTGTCCCCGTGGAGCTGGATGGGGCGGTGGGGCATCACCCAGCGCAGCAGCCGGGAGAGCAGGATCAGCGCCTTGGAATTGGACCTCACGGCCACGCTGGGGCTGGAGAGGATCAGGCCGTCGAGGGTGTCGGCATGCCAGAGCAGCGTCAGCAGGGCCACCAGGCCCCCGAAGCTGTGGCCCAGGACCACCTGGGGGCACACGGGCAGGGGCGGCATGGGGACGCCTTCCACCACGCGGGCCGTGGCCCCGGTGCGCTCCGCGTCGTGGCGGCGCTCCTGGCGCAGGAAGAGGGCGAAGTCGTCCACGAAGGCCCGGATGCCGCCGGCGGCGTCGCCCCGGATTCCGCCGGAGCGGCCGAAGCCGCTGTGATCCAGGCTGGAGACGGACCAGCCGAGGTCGTGCAGCCAGTGTGCCGTGTGCCGGTACCGTTCACCGTGTTCGCCATAGCCGTGGGAAATCACGACCCGGCCCTTGGGCTCGGGGTGCTCCCAGCGCGCCCAGGCCAGGGGCAGGCCGCCGTGGCCGGTCAGGACCCCACGCAAGGTGGGCTCCAGGTCGGCAGGGATCACGGGGATGAACTCGGGCATCCCCCCAGAATACCGTGAGCCTGGAATCCCACGGATTGCATTAAAGTTGAAGGTTCCCCGGCGCCGAACCTGGGGCCGGAGAGGCGGATGATGGATTTCGAGACCCTGGTGCGAGCCAAGAACGAGCTGGAGCCCCGCGTCCAGCAGTTGGTCGCCCACCTTGATCCGGAGCGCAAGGCCCTGGAGCTGGAACAGATCGAGGAGCGCACCACGGCTCCGGGCTTCTGGGACGACCCCGACGCCGCCAAGCCCCTCCTCCAGAAGCGGGGCTCCATCACCAACGACATCGCCCTGGCGAAACGCCTGTCGGGCGGAATCGAGGACCTGGACACCGGGCTGGAACTCGCCCGGGAAGACGCGGACATGCTGGTGGAAGTCGAGACCGTCGAGGCGGACCTCCGCAAGGCGGTGGAGGACGCCGAGCTGCGCATGATGCTCAGCGGCGACCTGGACAGCAACCACGCCATCGTGGCCATCGCGCCCGGCGCGGGCGGCACCGAGAGCCAGGACTGGGCCGCCATGCTCCTGCGCATGTACCTGCGCTTCTGCGAATCCAAGGGCTGGGCCACGGAGATGATCGACTACCAGGACGGGGAGGAGGCCGGCATCAAGGGCGCCACCTTCATCGTCGATGCGCCGTTCTCGTACGGCTACCTGCGGGCCGAGGCCGGCGTCCACCGCCTGGTGCGCATCAGCCCCTTCGATTCGGCCAAGCGCCGCCACACCAGCTTCGCGGCGGTGTATGTGAGCCCCGAGCTGGACGACACCATCAATGTGGACATCCCCGAGAAGGATCTGAAGATCGATGTCTTCCGCGCGAGCGGCGCCGGCGGCCAGCATGTGAACCGCACCGAATCCGCCGTGCGCTTCACCCACCTGCCCACGGGCATCGTCGTGAGCTGCCAGAACGAGCGCAGCCAGATCAAGAACCGCGCGACGGCCCTGAAGGTGCTGCAGGGCCGGCTGTACGAACTCGAGCAGCGGAAGTTCCTGGACAAGGTGGCCGCGGCCAGCGGCGACAAGGCCGATGTGGCCTGGGGCAGCCAGATCCGCAGCTATGTGCTGCAGCCCTATCAGATGGTGAAGGACCACCGCACCGGCGAAGAGACCAGCCAGACCCAGAAAGTGCTGGATGGGGACATCGATGCCTTCATCCGCACCCAGTTGCTGGCCAAGAGCCTGAAGGCCGAAGGGTAAGAGACCCGCCTTGGCGCCCGCGGCCCTCGGCCTCACCCTGGCCTCCGCCCTCCTCCACGCGGTTTGGAACGCGCTTCTGAAGCGGTCGAAGAATCTGGACGACGCCTCCGTCGTGGTCTTTGCGACAGCCCTCGTCGTCACGGCCCTGCTGGCCTTCGTCTGGCCGGGGCCGGCCTTCCCCCGGGCGGCGGCCCTGGGCTGGGCCCTGGCCGCGGGGGTCGGGGAGGGCGGCTACTTCATCGGCCTGGTGGGCAGCCTGGAGCGGGCCCCCCTGGGCTGGTCCTACACCTGGATGCGGGGCGGGGCCCTGCTGGTCGCGTGGCCCGTCGGGCTGCTCCTGGGCGAACGGATCGATGGGCTGGCGATTTTCGCCGTGGCCGGCATGCTCGGGGGCCTCGGGCTCCTGGGGCTGAGCACGGGGGAACGCGGGAGTCGCCGGGCCCTGCCCTATGTGCTGGGCGCCGCGGGGAGCATCGCGTGGTTCAACGCCTGCTACAAGCTGGCCCTGGGGGCGGGTGCCTCCCCGCCCGCCCTGTTCGCCACCTCCATGGCTGTGGGCCTGCCCATCCAGGCCCTGCACCGCCGGGTGCGGCGCGGAACCTGGACCGGGCCGGTGGAATGGCGCCCCGCCCTGGGGGCGGGTCTCCTCTGCACGGCGGCCTTTCTCTGCTACCTGGTGGCGCTCCGCATCTCGTCCAGCGCGGCGGTGCTCACGCTCCGGAACACCTCCATCGTGTTCACCCTCCTTTTGGGCTGGGCTCTCGGCGAGCGGCCCCGCGGGCGCCAGGTGGCCGGGGTCGTCCTCGTCAGCCTCGGCGCCGCCCTGCTGGGCTGGCCACGCTAGGGGCGCCCGGCGGAGGCGGTGGCTACTCGCCCTTGGCGATCCGGGTCTGCTCGTCCTTCGGCAACCGGAAGACCCAGCGGCCGGTGACGCGGTCCCAGAGGTCGAAGCAGCAGAGCCAGTTCAGGAGGCCGGCGATCATCACATAGGTGGCGCCGTATTCCTGGGTGAGGGTACGCACGGGCTCGGTGCCCGCGCCGCCGAAGGCCCAGGCGAAGACCCCGTAGATGGGGCCGATGCCCCCCGTGGCGAAGGCGCCGAGGGTGGGCAGCCAGGCCCCGGCCACGGGCACGAAGACGCCGCCCTTCACGCCATCCACGGCCCCGTACTGCATCTGGAGGGCGCCCAGGCAGCAGAAGAGCAGCCAGACCCCGAAGAAGGCCTTGGCCCGGCCCTTCTCCCCGATCATCCAGTAGCCGGCCCCCGGCACCAGCCACTGCATCAGCAGCGGCTTCCAGGCGGCCTTCAGCGCCTTCTGCTTGCGGAGGGGCATGGGCAGTCGCAGGACGGGCTTTTCGTCGGTCATGGCCCCAGATTACCCCAGAATCGGGTGGCCTCCCGCCACCTGGCGGCTCACCTCCCGGGCACCTTCCGCCCTAGGATGGTTCTAGACCATGCCGCGACTCCGTCCCATTCTCCCGCTCAGGGCCAGGATCACGCTCCTGGTCACCCTGATCCTGGGTCTGGCCCTCGTTGTCACCGCCGTCATGGTGGACTGGCGCATGGCCCGCCAGACCCGGGAGACCCTGGGCGACAAGGTCATCCTGCTGTCCCGGATCACGGCCGAGGCCGAGGTGGTGCGCGATGGCCTGGCGGGCCTCCGTCCCCCGGACGAGGTGCAGGCCTACGCCGAACGCATCCGGACCGAGGCCGGCGTGGACTATGTCGTGGTCATCGACATGACTGGGTTGCGGCTCTCGCACCCCAACCGCGCGCTCCTCGGTGCCCGGTTCGCCGGCGGGGATGATGCGGGCGTCTACCAGGGACGCTCCTACCTGTCCGTCGCCAAGGGCACGCTGGGCATCTCCCTGCGGGCCTTCACGCCCGTATGGAAGGGGGACCGGCAGGTGGGGGCCGTGGCCGTGGGCATCCTCCAGTCGGGCGTGGACCGCACGGTCGTGAGCGTGCGGAAGCGCATCGTCCTGGGGGGGATCATCGGCTTCGCGGCAGGGATCCTGGGTGCCATGTACCTCGCGGGCCGGATCAAGAAGATCCTCCTGGGGATGGAGCCCCAGGAGATCTCGACCCTGCTTCAGCAGCGCAGCGCCATGCTGCATTCGGTGCGGGAGGGCATCATCGGGGTGAACCGGGACCTGGTGGTCACCATCGTCAACGAGGAGGCCCTGCGGCTGTTCGCGCTGGCGGGGAGCCGCGGCGAGCTGGTGGGCCATCCGGTCGAAGAGGTCCTCCCCAGCTCGAGGCTCCGCACCGTGATCGAGACAGGGCAGGCGGAGTACGACCAGGAGGGCGACATCCTGGGACTGAAGATCCTGACGAACCGGGTCCCGGTGGTGGTCGAGGGGCGCATCACCGGGGCCCTGGCCACTTTCCGCGACATCACGGAGATGAACCGGCTGGCGGAGCAGCTGACGGGGGTCCGCTTCTATGCCGATGCCCTCCGGGCCCAGACCCACGAGTTCATGAACAAGCTGCATGTGATCCTCGGTCTGGTGCGGCTGGAGGAGTACGAGCGGCTCAAGACCTTCATCACCGGCGTGGCCGGCCGGCTGGATGACGAGGTGGGCTTCGTGGTCCAGCGGATCAAGGATCCCGTCGTCGCGGGCTTCCTGCTCGCCCGCTTCTCGTCGACGCGCGAGCAGAACATCCTCATGACCTTGGATCAGGACGCCTCACTACCCCCCTGCCCGGACGATTCGGTCTCCCATGACCTCGTCACGGTCCTCGGCAACCTGCTGGAGAACGCGGTCGAGGCCATCGGAGAAGGACCCCGCCGGGAGATCCAGGTCTCCCTCCGGCCGGAGGGCACCCAGCTGCACCTGTCCGTCCAGGACAGCGGCCCCGGCCTGCCCGAGGAGGTCCTGGCCCGAGCCTTCACGCTGGGGTTCTCCACCAAGGGCGAGAACCGCGGCTTCGGGCTGTGGCAGGCCGCCCGAACCATTGAGGCCCGGGGTGGCCGGCTGGTGGGCCGGAACCGGGAGGAGGGGGGCGCGGTCTTCACCGCCTCACTGAACCTGTTTCCGGGGGAGGAACCATGATCCGGGTGCTGTTGGTCGAAGACGATCCGATGGTGGCGGAGCTGAACCGGATGTACCTGAGCCGGATGGGCGGCTTCGAGATCGTGGCGTCCGTGCGCAGCGCCCCCGAGGCACTGGCGCTGCTCCAGGAGCGTCCGGTGGACCTGCTGCTGCTGGACATTTTCATGCCCGGGCAGAGTGGCATCGACCTCATGCGTGAAATCCGGAGGCAGGCCCTGGATGCGGATGTGATCTTCGTGACCGCCGCCCGAGACACGGCGACCATCGACCGGGCCCTGAAGCTGGGTGCGGTGGACTACCTCATCAAGCCCTTCGAGTTCGAGCGTCTCAAGCAGGCGCTCGAACACTACCGCGAGACCCGGCACATGATCCGGCGCGGGGAGAGCCTGGACCAGAGCGCGCTGGACCGGCGCCTGGGCCGGCGGCCCCTGGAGGACCGGAAGGCAGAGGGGCTTCCCAAGGGGCTCGACCGGAACACTCTGGACAAGGTGCTGAAGGCCATCGGCGCGTGGCCGGAGCAGTCCCCCTGGTTCACCGCCGAGGAGATCGGCCAGCAGGTGGGCATCTCCAGGGTTTCCGTGCGGAAGTACTTCGAATTCCTCGGCACGCTGAAAGTGCTGCGCATGGAACCCGGATACGGCACGGGCGGGCGCCCGGTCCACCGCTTCCAGCTTCAGAAGGCCTACCTGCGGGAGGCCCAGCGGTTCTTGTGAGCCGCTTCCCAGGCTTCGCTTTCAAAAGTTCCAATTCCCGGAATCAACTTCCAGAACGGCCGTGCCCCGTCCGGGCCATTCAGAATTGGGAAACCTACCCGTCGGTCATGTGAGCAGTGCGCCTGCTCGGCAATCGGGGCCCTCCCCGGTCTTCGCCTCGACCTCCGGCATCTTTCCCACCGCGTTTCCATCCGGCCTCATCGGGGCCGCCTATCACCCATGCCTGGATCTTCTGAAAGGACCATCCACATGTTCAAGCGAGCTGCTTCAAAACTGTACAACTGGGTCGCGCTCATGATCGTTCTCGGCGCGCTGCTGGGGCACTTCTACCCCAGCGTGGCCGTGAAAATGCAGCCCCTGGCCGACGGCTTCATCGCCCTCATCAAGATGCTCATCCCGCCGGTGATCCTCTGCAGCGTGGTGCTGGGCATCGCGGGCTCCGGAAGCATCAAGAAGGCCGGGCGCGTGGGCGGGAAGGCCATCCTGTACTTCGAGATCGTCAGCACGCTGGCGCTGGTGATCGGCCTCGTCATGGCCAATGTGTTCGGGCCCGGCCGGAGCTTCCACGCCGACCCCTCCAAGCTCGATCCCAAGCTGGTGGCTGGCTATGTCGCCCAGGCGCAGCACCTGACCATCACGGATCACCTCCTGAAGATGATCCCCAAGACGATGTTCAGCGCCTTCACCGATGGCGACATCCTACAGGTGCTGTTGATCTCCGTGCTGCTCGGGTTCTCCGTCGCGGCCCTCAGCGAGAAGCACAAGGCGCCCCTCATCGGCTTCCTGGAGAATGTCAGCAAGATGTTCTTCGGCGTCATGCACCAGATCCTCTACCTCGCCCCCATCGGCGCCGGCGCCGCCATCGCCTACACCATCGGCAAGTTCGGCCTGAAGTCGCTGATCCCCATGGCGCAGCTCATCTTCCTCTTCTACGCGACCTGCGCCGTCTTCATCTTCCTGGTGCTCGGGCTCATCGCGCGGCTGGCGGGCTTCAACATCTTCAAGGTGGTGGGCTACATCAAGGACGAGCTCCTGCTGGTCATGGCCACCAGCTCTTCCGAGTCCGCACTGATCCCCCTGATGGAGAAGATGGAGAAGCTGGGCCTCTCCAAGTCCATCGTCGGGCTGGTGATCCCCACCGGCTACTCGTTCAACCTGGACGGCACGAACATCTACATGACGCTGGCGTCGCTCTTCATCGCCCAGGCGCTGGGCATCGAGCTCACGCTGGGCCAGCAGATGGGCATCCTCGTGGTGGCGATGATCACCAGCAAGGGGGCCGCCGGCGTCACCGGCTCCGGGTTCATCACCCTGGCCGCCACCCTGGCGGTGGTTCCCGGCATCCCCGTGGCTGGCATGGCCCTCATCCTCGGCATCGACAAGTTCATGTCCGAGGCCCGTGCCATCACCAACCACATCGGCAACTGCATCGCCGCCGTCGTGATGGCCAGCTGGGAGAAGGAGCTGGACTGGGACAAGTTCCACGCCACCCTCGGCAAGCCCGCCGAGGCCGCTGCCGCCCCCGTGGCCGAGATCCCCGTCCTGGCCAACGAGATGGAGTAGGCCTTCAGGTCTGGATGAAAAGCGGGGGCTCCGGCCCCCGCTTTTTTGCGGGTTGAGCGAAACCATTTAGCCCGGCTCACCTTCTCTCTTTACGAAAAAGCGGGGGCCGGAGCCCCCGCTTTTTCGCCATTCAGCGCCTCGGACTAATCCGTGGCGAAGGGGAGCAGCGCGATGTTGCGGGCGCGCTTGATGGCTTCCACAAGGGCGCGCTGGTGGACGGCGCACACACCGCTGGTGCGGCGGGGCAGCACCTTGCCGCGCTCGGGGGTGAAGGCCTGGAGGGTCTTCACATCCTTGTAGTCGATCATGAGGGACTTCTCGACGCAGAACTTGCAGAACTTGGCGCGTCGTCCCCCAAAGGCCTTCTTCTTCTTGGGCTTGCCCTTCTTGGCATCGGCGCGGCGCTTCATCCCATCACCTCTTCAGCGGAGCGTTCCTTGATCCCGGCCTGGGCCTTGCGCTTGGCTTCGCGCTCGATGCGCTGCTTGGCGCGACCCGCGGCCTTTTCGGCCTCGTCCATGCGGACGCTCAGGTACTTGATGACCGAATCGTGGTTGCGGAAGCGGCGCTCGAGCTCGGCGATGAGGTCGGGTCCGGCGTTCATCTCGAAGAGCGTGTAGTAGCCCTCGCTGAACTTCTGGACTTCGTAGGCCAGCTTCTTGCGGCCCCACTTGTCGGTCTTGAGCAGCTCGCCACCCTGCTCGGCAATGATCCCCTCGAACTGCTTGACGAGCTCATCGCTCTGCTCGTCCGTCAGCGTGGGGGAGGCGATGAAGATGGTCTCGTAATGACGCATCTGTCCTCCTTGTGGATGTGAAGCCCCCTATGGATTCCAGGGAGCAAGGAAGAGCCCTCCAGCGGAGGACGCGAAGGAACAGTTTCGCGTGGAAAGGCTTGGAGATCAATGGAAAGTCTGGAGTCTGGAGGTGCGGCTTCCTGCGACGGCCCTGCGGGTCGCGCCCTTGTTTTGACTTTGGACCGCTGGGGGCGGGGCGGTCGCTCCGGTTCAAGCGGTTTCGTCTCCGGACCCCGGGCCCGGGTTCCCCGACTGCCCCCAGAACTCCGCCGGATTCACCTGGTTCGCCAGACCGCCCAGGTCCTCGGTGGCGCCCAGCCGTTCCAGGAAGCGGGCGAAGGGCGCGTCCTGGGCCTCGATGCGCTCCCATTCGGGGTCGGTCCAGTGTCCAAGCACGAAATCCACGAGGGGCCGCTGGAAGGGCCCGATGCCCAGGCGCAGGCGGGCGATGTCCTGGGTGCCCAGGCACTCGAAGACCGAACGCAGGCCGTTGTGACCGCCATCCGAGCCGTTCAGGCGGAAGCGGCCCGTGCCCAGGGGCAGGTCCTTGTCGTCGTAGAGCAGGATCAGGCGGCGGGGGTAGATCCCGGCGCTCTCCGCCTGGGCGCAGGCCTCGCCCGAGAGGTTCATGTAGGTGTTGGGGACCAGGGCCTGCAGGCGGTCCGTCAGGGGATAGAGGGCGCCGGAGGGGAACCGTCTCGAGGGCGCCGGAGCCAGATTCCGGTCCGCCATCCAGCGCTGCAGCAGCAGGCGGCCGAGGTTGTGACGGGTGTCCTGGTAGTCAGGGCCCGGATTTCCGAGGGGTACCAAGGTCCACATGAGCTGATGCATCCCGAGTCGTGAGGTCCCAGTCTTCAGCAAACGCGGTGGGCGCCGCAAGGCGCCCACCCGGGGAAGGGACCTTCACACTCAGTGCTGGTGGTGGGACTCGGCCTTGGGAGCCTCGGCGGTCTCGGCATGGGCGCCGCCGGCCGCCGCGCGGTAGGCGCCGTCCACATAGTGGAGGAAGTCCACATAGGCGGCCACGGCCTGGCGGCCCTCCGCCAGGTCCGCTGATGCCTGGCCCCGGGTCGCGCGGGCTTGTTTGAAGCGGGCCTCGAGGCCGGGCTTGAGGACGCCGTGCATGAGATCGAACACAGGCTTCAAGTCGCCGGAGGCCAGGGCCTTGTCGGCGGCGGGGATGGCGGGGCCGAGGTCCAGGCCCGCGGGCTTGAGGCCCGTGTAGGGAGCGCCTTCGCCCGCGCGGTGGACCCGGACGAGGGTCTCGAAGAAATAGGCGTCGGCCAGGTCCTTGGCCTCGGTCCCGAGGGCGCGGACGGCGAGGGTGCGCGCGAAGGCGGCGCGGATCTGGGGCTCGTCGTCCGGTTTCACCCAGACCAGGACCGGGCCCGCCTCGCCCTTGGCGAGGGCCTTCCGGGCGGCCACGACCACGGGGCCGTCGAGGGCGTCGCAATGGGCCTGGAGTGGCCAGGCGGAGAGGCCCAGCAGGGCGGCGGCCAACAGCGCGGGAAGAGGGGATAGTCGCATGGCGTTCCTTTCGTGCGGAGGACCGTAGGGGCTCAAGGGACGGGCGGGGGACCCAGGAGGACGAGGAGGGTGTCGCAGGCTTCGTCGGCCTCGGCGCTGCGGGCCCCCCCCGTGGCCTGGGAGAAGACCAGGTTCATGAGGACACCGAAGACCACGGGCAGCAGGGCCTTGGAGGTGAGGTCCGACCGGATGGCCCCCTGGGCCTGGGCGGCCTCCAGCGCCGCGAGGAGGAAGGCCCGGGTCCGGGTGACGAGACCCCGGAGGCGCCGGGCGGCCGGATCCGGCAGCGCCATGGCGAACTGCTCCGAGAGCATGAGGCGCCCGATGCCCTGACGGCCGCCGATCACCTGTGCCCGGGCCCGGAGCAGGGCCAGCAGCCGCTGGAGGGGCGGGTCCGTGTCGGGGGGGAAGGTTTCGAGGATCAATTCCTCCACCCGGAGGGCCACGGCCTCCAGGATCTCGCTGCGATCCGCGAAGTGGCGGAAGGGGGCGCCGCTGCTCACGCCCAGTTCCTGGGCCAGGGCGTTCGTGGTCAGGGCGGCGATGCCCCGCTCACCGATGATGCGAAGGGCGGCATCGGCGATTTCGGTGCGCTTGGGGGTGAGTTCCAGGGGCGATCGGGCCATGGTTCGACTGTAAGTAAGTAGTTACTTTCAGTCAAGCCCAAAAAAACGGGCACCGCGAGGCGCCCGTTTTTTGGGGGATCTAGAACTACTTCTTCTCTTCCTTCTTGCCCTTCTTGGCCACCTCGGGCTCGGCGGCGGCGGGGGCGGCGGCAACTTCCTCCTCGGGGGCCTTGCCGCGGACGGAGCAGACCGTCTGGTGGGCGTCGCCGATGAGGACGATGTTCGGCACAAGGGCGATCTGCTCGAAGCGGATGCTATCGCCGATGTTGAGGTTGCTCACATCCACATCGATGTGGCCGGGGATGATGCTGGGGAGGCACTCGATCTCGATCTCGCGGTGGGTGAAGTCGAGGACGCCGCCCATGCTCTTCACGCCGATGGAGGTGCCGACCAGGCGCACGGGCACCTTCACGCGCACCTTGTGGGTCATGTCCACGCGCATGAAGTCGACATGGCGCAGGCGGCTGGTGATGGGATCGCGCTGCAGATCCTTGATGATCACATGGCGCTTGATGTCGGTGCCCTCGCGCTGGAGGAACATCACGGAGTTCATGCCGGCGTCGCTGGCCAGCACGCGGGCCACGGCCTTCGGGCTGATGGCGATGGCGATGGGGGGCTCGTTCAGGCCGTAGACCACGGCCGGGATCATGCCGCTCTTCTTCAGGTCGCGGATGGCGGCCTTGCCGAAGGTTTCGCGCTTGGGGACGATCAGGACTTCCTGGGACATGGGTTCCTCCTACCTGGCAGCCCCGGCATGGGCCTGGCTGCCCTCTCGTTGGTGATGGGTCCGGGCGGACCGTACGGATCCTCCCCGTGGAGGGCCGAACCATCGATTCTGCCCGAAAAAGCCCCGAAAACAAAGGAAGTTGTTCGGGCGAGACGATCGATCGTCTGTACCATCAGGCCGTTACACCCAGGCTGTACCCTCCTGGATCAGAGGTCCCCTGTGTTCCACCCCATCCCCCGCCCCGAGGAACTGCTCAACCGCGAGCTCAGTTGGCTGGATTTCAACGCCCGGGTCATGGAAGAGGCGGAGGATCCCACGGTGCCGCTGCTGGAACGGGTGAAGTTCCTCAGCATCGTCTCCAGCAACTGGGATGAGTTCTTCATGGTGCGGGTGGCGGGCATCTGGCGGCAGATCGACGCGGGAATCACCCAGCCCGGGCCCGATGGCCTGACCCCCCGGCAGCTGCTGGAGCGGGTGTCATCGCGGATCCACGCCTACTCCGCCCGCCAGCACGAGCTCTTCCACGCCATCCTGGAGCCGCAGCTGGAGGCGGCGGGCATCGCCATCCTGGATCCCAGGAGGCTGGACGAGGCGCAGAGCGCCTTCACCCTCGACTACTTCGAGCGCAGCCTCCTGCCGCTCATCACGCCGCTGGCGGTGGACACGGGCCACCCGTTCCCCCGCCTGGGGAACCGGGCCCTGGTGCTGGTGGTGGAGCTGGAACCGGACGAGGACCTGCTGGACGGGGATCTGCCGGCCTCGGAGCTCTCCTTCATCCATGTGCCCACGGGCCTGGCCTCCCGCTTCCTGCGGGTGCCCTCGGCCCCGGGCGCCCACGCCTTCGTCATGCTCGAAGATGTGGTGCGGCACCACCTGTCGCGGCTCTTCCTGGGCTACACGGTGAAGTGCTGCCACGCCATCCGCGTCACCCGGGATTCCGACCTGCCGGTGGAGGAGGATCCCTCCGAGGACCTGCTCAAGACCGTGGAGGAGAGCCTCCGCGACCGTCGCCGCGGCGCCGTCGTCCGCCTCCAGTACGAGCACGGCCTGTCGTCCAAGGTGCTGGATCTCATCATCGAGGAGATGGAGCTGAGCCCCGAGGATCTCTACCCCTGCTCGGGGCTTACGGCCTTCTCGGACCTGATGCAGCTCTACGGCCAGCTCGACCTGCCGAGCCTCAAGGACACCCCGCTGCCGCCCCTTCCGGTGCCCCAGCTCGACCAGGCGGGCAGCGTCTTCGACGCCATCTCCCGCAACGACATCCTGCTGCACCACCCCTACCAGAGCTTCGACGACAGCGTGGTTCGCTTCGTGCGCGAGGCCGCGGAGGATCCCAAGGTCCTGGCCATCAAGATGACCCTCTACCGCGTGACGGCCAACAGCCCTGTGGCGGCGGCCCTGGAGCGGGCCGCCGAGCGCGGCAAGCAGGTGGCGGCCATCGTGGAGCTGCGGGCCCGCTTCGACGAGGCGGCCAACATCGCCTGGGCGCGGCGCCTGGAGAAGACCGGCGTGCATGTGGTCTACGGCCTGCCCAATCACAAGATCCACTGCAAGGCCTGTCTCGTGGTGCGCCAGGAGGTCGGAGGCATCAAGCGGTACTGCCACCTGGGCACGGGCAACTACAACGAGCGCACCAGCCGCCTGTATTCGGACCTGGGCCTGCTCACGGCCCGGCCCGAGTTCGGCGAGGACCTGTCAAACCTCTTCAACATGCTCACGGGCTACACCCGGCCACCCCGCTTCCATCGGATCCTGCTGGCGCCCCAGCACCTGAAGAAGGCCCTCAAGGCCCGCATCCAGCGGGAGATCGGTCACGCGCAGGATGGGCGGCCGGCCCGCATGGTGCTGAAGATGAACGCCCTGGTGGACCCCCAGATCATCCAGATGCTCTACGAGGCCAGCCGCGAGGGCGTGAAGGTGGACCTCATCGTGCGGGGTACCTGCTGCCTGCGGCCCGGTGTGCCCGGGCTGTCCGAGAACATCCGCACCCTGTCGATCCTGGACCGCTTCCTGGAGCACACGCGGATCTACCATTTCGCCAACGACGGCCAGCCGGAGACCCTCCTCTCCAGCGCCGACCTCATGCCCCGCAACCTGGACCGCCGCGTGGAGCTGGCCTTCCCTCTGGTGGATCCGATCCTGGCTGCCCAGGTCATGGAGATGGTCGAGATGCAGCTGCACGACACCCTGAAGGGCCGCGTCCTGGGCCCCGAAGGGGATGTCCTCCGGCGGGGATTCGATGACCAAGATCCACCCCTCCGCAGCCAGCTCCGCATCTACGAGCACACCCTGCTCGCCAGCGGCGTGGGTGCCCTCACCCAGAAGCTGGGACCGCTGGATCCGGACATTTGATGTTCTCCGGGGGTCCCCCTCGCAACGCATGCGTTGCGAGGATCTAGGGTCGCGCTGCGCGCCTCCACCTAACGCCACGCAGGGCGTGGCTCCCACTCGCCCTTTGGGCTCATGGAGATGGAGCCTCCCCCCGGACCCCTGCGCTCGGCCCGGCCAAGCCGTGCCTCGCTGAGTCTTCTCCGGGGGGGCTCGCGCTGCGTGGCGGAGTGTCGGGCATTCATTCCCCGTGGCAGACTAATGGGCTGGAGATCCGCATGACGAAGATCAGCCGCGCCGCCCTGTTCGAAGCCCTGAACGCCTATACGGTCCCCGGGACCAATGCCACCCTGACCACCCTCAAGGCCGTGAAGGGGATCGATGTCACCGAGGGCAAGGTGACGGTGCTCCTCCAGCTCATGGAGGCCTATCGGGATCGCGTGGCCGTCATCAAGGAGGCCCTGGAGGGGCTGATCCGCCAGCAGCCCGGCGTCACGGGCGTGGACATCGAGATCGGCTGGGAGAAGACCGCCCAGGTGGAATTCAAGAATCTCATCCCGGGCATCAAGCGCTGCGTGGTGGTGGGCTCGGGCAAGGGCGGCGTCGGCAAGAGCACCGTCACGGTGAACCTCGCCATCGCCCTGTCCCAGCTGGGCCTCAAGGTGGGCCTGCTGGATTCCGACATCTACGGCCCCTCCATCCCCATGATGCTGGGCTTGAAGGACTCGCCGCTGGGCACGCCGGATGGCCAGATCCTGCCCATCGAGAAGTTCGGCATCAAGATCATGTCCATGGGGCTGCTCATCGAAGAGGACCGGCCCGTGATCTGGCGCGGGGCCATGCTCAACAAGGCCCTCCAGCAGTTCCTGAAGGATGTGGCCTGGGGCGACCTCGATGTCCTGCTCATCGACCTGCCGCCCGGCACGGGCGATGTCCAGCTCACGCTCATCCAGAACGCCCAGGTGGACGGCGCCGTCATCGTCAGCACGCCGCAGGATGTGGCCTTCCTCGACGCCAAGAAGGCCATCGGCATGTTCGGCACCGTGAAGGTGCCCGTACTCGGCATCATCGAGAACATGAGCAGCTTCATCTGCCCGGGCTGTGGCCAGGAGACCCAGATCTTCGGCCACGGGGGCGTGAAGGCCGCGGCGGTCCGCATGGAGCTGCCCTTCCTGGGCGAGGTGCCCATCGACCTCGCCATCCGCGAGGGTGGCGACAGCGGCAAGCCCTTCGTGGCGGAGCATCCGCAGAGCCCTCAGACCAAGGTGTTCCAGGACATGGCGGACACCCTCAAGGGCGTGCTGAAGCTCTGATCAGTTGAGTTTGCCGACGCTCAGGGCGGCGAAGTCCCCGGGGATGGCGACGGCGCCGAAGCTCGCCACGCCGGCCTGCCCCTCCCTGGAGAGCACGAAGCGGAGGAACTCCCTCACCGTGGGATCCAGGGCACGTCCCGGCGCCTTGTTCACATAGATGTAGAGGAACCGCGTCAGCGGATAGGTGGCCTTCTGGATGTTCTCCAGGGTCGGCTCGATGAACCGGTCGCTGCTGAAGGAGGCGATGGGAACGCCCTTCACCATGCGGTTGGCGTACTGCAGGGGGCCGTAGCTGATGCCGCCGCCGTCCACCGCCGGAGCCTCCACCACGGCGAACTGGTCCATGAAGGCCTTCAGGGTGGGCTTGAAGTCGCCCTTCTTCATCACATGCTCCCGGAAGAAGGCCCGCGTGCCGGAGTTCTCGTCGCGGCCGTAAGTCTGGATCTCCCGCTGCTTCCAGTCGCCGCCGAGGCCGAGATCGCCCCACCGCTGGATGTCGCTCTTCGCTCCGCCCTTGCGGGTGGTGGAGAAGATGGCATCGACCTCCTGCATGCGGAGCTGCTTGACGGGGTTGTTGGCATTCACATAGACCACCAGGGCATCCACCGCCACGGGGATGCGGGTGGGCGCGTAGCCATACTGGGCCTGGAAGGCCGCCAGTTCCTGGTCGGTCATCTCGCGGCTCATCTGGCCCATCAGCGTGCTGCCCTCGATCAGCGCCTTGGGGGCGGTGCCCGAGCCCTTGCAGACGAAGCGCGTCGAGATCCGTGGATGGAACCGCTTGAAGTCCTCCCCCCAGAGCACCATCAGGGGCTCCATGGAATCCGAGCCCACGCTCTTCAGCTCGCCGGCGACGGGGTGTTCCGGCGCGTAGGCCTGTAGGGTGGTTTCCCGCGGGACCGTGGGAACCTCGTGGACCGGCTTGGCGGGCGTCTCCTCGGGAGGCTGGCAGCCCAGGCCCAGCAGAAGCGGAGCGCTGAGCGCAGCAGCACGAAGGGCCGTAAGAAGGGCCGTGTGGAAGGTCGAACGAAGGGACATGGGGGAGCCTCCCGCTTCATTCCCCCACGGGCCGATGACGAGGCGATGAAGGCCCGGGATCTTCGCCGTAACCCTGCGCGGGGCGCGGCAAGGCCGGACATGGGCTATCCTGGACCATGCCTAAGCCGCAGATCCCCGAGACCCTCGCTCCGGATCTCCTGGAGCGTCTGCGCGCAAGGTTCCACCCGTGGCCCCTCATCAGCGGCTGGGGCCTCACCATCGAATCCATCGACCCCGGCCTGGCCGTCATGGTGCTCGTGCCCACCAAGGCCGTGATCAACGGCAGCCGTGGCAATGTCAACGGGGGCGTGCTGGCCACCATGGCGGACATGGTGAGCGCCCTGGCCCTCAGCACCGCCTTCGACGGGGCCATGCCCTTCGCCACCTCCGACCTGCACATCCGCTACCTGGAGCCGGCCCGCGGCGAGGTGCGCGGAGAGGCCCAGGTGGTGCGGATCTCCGGCCGCAGCGGCATCCTGGAATGCCGGCTCACCTGCGGCGACCACCTGGTGGCCCTCAGCACGGCCAACTTCGCCATCAAGCCTGGGCTCGGAGGCTGAGATGAGGGCCAGCACGCCGTTCCCCATGAGGCCGGACGACCAGCAGAACGGGCCGGTGAAGCGCCTGCGCTATACGATGGCGCTGCTGGCGGCCGTCATCGCCTGTGGGGGGCTCGGCTACCACTGGCTGTCGCACCTGAATCCGTTGGACAGCCTCTACATGGCGATCACCACCCTCTTCACGGTGGGCTTCAGAGAACTGGGCGAAGTGAACGCCCGGACGAAACTCTTCACGATCTTCTACCTCATCGTCGGTCTGGGCGTCGCCACCTACGCCCTGTCGAACCTGACCGCCCTGCTCCTGGAGGGTGACCTCAAGGGCTACATCATGGAGCGCCGCATGCAGAAACGCCTGGACGACCTGAAGGACCACATCATCGTCTGCGGCTTCGGGAAGATGGGCTTCCAGGCCGCCTGGGAGCTGAAGAAGGCCGGCATCCCCTTCGTCATCATCGAGCAGGACGATTCCAAGGGCCGCAGCCCCCGCTTCGCCGGAGAACTGATCCTCTACGGCAACGCCATGGACGAGCTGATGCTGGAGCGCGCCGGCATCCGCCAGGCGCGGGGCCTCATCACGGCCCTCACCACCGACGCCGACAATGTCCTGGTGACGCTCACGGTCAAGCAGATCCGCCCCGACCTGCCCGTGGTGGCCCGCAGCGCCAAGCTCGGCACCGAGCGCCAGCTGAGGGCCGCGGGTGCCGACCACATCGTGAGCCCCTACGAGATCGGCGGGCGCCGCATGGCGGGGCTGCTGCTCAAGCCGGAGATGATGAACTTCTTCGACATCGTGCTCCAGCAGGAGCAGCTGGAGCTGGGCCTGGAGCGCATCGCCATCGCCCCGCAGTCGGCCCTGGTGGGCCAGACCCTGCGGGAGGCCCGGCTGCGCCATGCCACCGGCTCCCTGCTGGTGGGCCTGGTGCACCCCGGCGCCGGCCTGCGCTTCAACCCCTCCGGTGACGAGCGGTTCCAGGCCGGGGACGAGCTGCTGGTGATGGGCCCCGCCGAGGCCCTGGAAAACCTCACCCAGCTGGCCAAGGGCTGAAGGGATGGAAGCCCACCACCGCCTTCTGCTCGACCTGGCCATGGTGCTGGGGGTCGCGGCGCTGACCTCGGTCCTGTTCCAGAAACTGAAGCAGCCGGCGGTGCTGGGCTACCTGCTGGCGGGCATGATCGTGGGGCCCCATGTGCCGGTGCCGCTGGTGGCGGACCTCGGCAATGTCCGGATCATGGGCGAGCTGGGCGTCATCCTCCTGATGTTCACCATCGGGTTGGAGTTCAGCCTTCCGAAGCTGCTCCACGCGGGCCCCCCGGCCCTGCTCACAGGCACCCTCCAGGTGGGCACCCAGCTGGTGGCGGGCTTCCTGGTGGCGCGGCTCCTGGGGTGGGCCCCGCTGGAGAGCGCCTTCTTCGGGGCCAGCCTCTCCATCGCCTCCACCATGATCCTGGCCAAGCTGTTTGAAGAGCGGGGCCTCCGCGGCGCGCTGAAGGACACGGTCCTGGGCGTCCTGCTGGTGGAGGATCTCCATGCCGTGCTGCTGCTGGCGGCCCTCACCGCCGCGGCCTCCCTCGGCGGGCCCAGCGCCGGGGCCATTGCGGGCACCCTGCTCAAGCTGATGCTCTTCCTGGTCCTCCTCGTGGGCGCCGGGCGGCTGGTGGTGCCGCGCGCCCTGCGATGGGTGGCCGATCACGCCCGGGACGAAGTGCTGCTGGTGGTGGCGGCCGGGCTCTGCTTCGGGCTGGCCCAGCTGGCGGCCTGGGTCGGCTTCTCCGTGGCCATGGGCGCCTTCGTGGCCGGCATGTTGATCTGCGAATCCGGCCGGGGACGCAAGGTGGAACACCTGGTCCATCCCCTGCGGGATCTCTTCGCGGCCATGTTCTTCGTGGCGGTGGGCATGATGATGGAGCCCGCGGTCCTGATGCGGGATTGGCATCTGGTGCTGCTCTTCACGGCCCTGGTCATCACCGTGAACGCCGTCTCCGTCACCGTGGGGGCCACCCTGGCGGGCCTGCCCCTGGCCCTCGGCGTGCGGGCGGGCCTGGCCCTGGGGCAGGTCGGTGAGTTCGGGTTCATCCTCCTGGGTGCCGGCATCGGCCTCGGCGTGGTGGACCCTTCCCGCTACGCCCTGCTGGCCGCCATCTGCGTGGCCACGGCCCTGGCCACCCCGGCCCTGCTGACCGCCGGGGAACCCGCGGCCCGGCTGCTGGAGCGGCGACTCTCTCCGGCCCTCAAGACCTACCTGGGCCTCTACCAATCGTGGGCCGCGACCCTGCGCGCCCCGGCCATCCGGAAGGCCCCGGGCGCGGCCGTCCGGCGGACCTTCCTGTTCCTGCTGCTGGACAGCATGCTCATCGGCCTGGTGGCCTCGCTGGCGCCTCGGGTGATGCGGATGGGCACGGCCTGGCTCGAAGGGCGGGGCACCCTGGGGCACACCCTGGCCCAGGGTGCGGTCCTGCTGGCGGCGGCGGTCGTGGTGGTCTTCGTGGTGAGCCGGATGGTGCGCCGCAGCCGGATCCTGGCCGAGGGCCTGCTGGACCTGCCCGGCCCTGGCGACCTGGGCACCCGGCCGGACATCCGGCGGGCCTTCCGCACGGGCCTGCGGCTGGCGGTGCTGCTGCTGGCGGGCCTTCCGGTCCTGGCGGCCGTGCTGGCGCTGGTGCCCCTGGCCTCTCTCGGCGCCCTGGGCGCCGCCACGGCCCTGGCCATCCCCCTGCTGCTGTGGCGGCGGGCCCAGCGCCTCCAGAGGGACCTGGCCTCGGACTCCGGGTGGATGGGTGCCGACGCTCGGGATCCCTGGGATGCGGATGAAGAGGTCCCGGCCCCGCCCGTCCCGGGGGGCTGGCGCACGCTGCGCATCGGGGCCCGCTGCCCCTCCCTGGGCCGCAGCCTGGGTGAGCTGGATCTGCCCGGCAGCGCCGGGGTGGCCCTGGTGGCCCTGCTGCGGGAAGGCCACCTGCTGGAACCCAAGCCCGAGGCCCTGCTCCAGCCCGGTGACCTGCTGGCCCTCAGCGGCAGCGCCTCCGCCCTGGACGAGGCGGAGGCGCTGTTGGGGCGCGAGTCGACGGCCGGACCCGCCTGAGATCCCCGGTCGAACCGGTCAGGCCCGTCAGGCCTGTCAGGGCCGTCCGGAAGGAGCCGCGGGGCCGGCCGGCCGGACCGGGCGCCCATGGGGCAGGCGGGCCTCCATCTCTGCCAGCTCCCAGGCGGTGACGGCCAGGGCCTGGGCGCCCTGCACGAGCTGCTCGGGCACCACATGATCCGGGAAGTCCATCTGGCTGTGATGGGTGCCCAGGAAGTAGTCCACGGGCTCCTGGATGGCGGCGAAGGCGGGCACGCCGGCCCGGTCGAAGGGCGCGTGGTCGGTGCTGTTCATGGTGCGGAGGGACAGCTCCTTCACGCCCAGGTCGTTGAGGGGCGCGATGGCCTGGGCCATGAGGCCACGGCAGTTCTCACGGCCCTGCAGCGTGAAGCCCTTCACCATGCCCGTGCCCATGTCGTGGACCAGTACGGCCTGGATGGCGTCCAGGTCCGCCTTGTGCGCCTCGGCGTAGGCGCGGGAACCCAGGAGGCCTTGCTCCTCGCCGCTCCACAGGACCACCCGCAGGGTCCGGCGGGGCTTCAGGCCCGTGGCCTGCAAGGCCCGCAGCACCTCCAAGGCGACCGAGCTGCCCGTGGCGTTGTCCGTGGCGCCCGTGCCGAGGTCCCAGCTGTCCAGGTGGCCGCCCACGATGACGACCTCGCCGGGCTTCTCGCGGCCTGGGATCTCGCCGACGAGGTTGTAGGCCTGGACCGGCGCCGCGGAGTAGGTGCCGCCCAGGGACAGTTCCAGCTTCACGGGTTCCTTCCGGGCCAGCAGGCGAACCAGCATCTTGTAGGGCTCCTGCGGCACATAGGCCGCGGGGAGCGCGGGTTTTTTGGGGTCGCGCCCCGGGCCGCCGCTGGCGAAGCCCAGCCCATTCTTCCGCCCGGACATGGCCAGGGTGGCCAGGGCCCCCTCGTCGAGGAGGAACTGCATCATGCTCGCCTGTTCCGCCTGGTAGGCCTCCATGTCGCCCCCCCGGCGGCCCAAGGGCGGGCGCTTGTCGTCGGGGTTGGTGCGCAGCAGGATCTTGTTCCTCAGCTGGCCCTTGAAGGCCTGGAGCTCCTGGAGGGTCCGGGCGTCCACCAGGATCAGCTCGCCCTTCACGGCGCCCTTGGTGGCCGGGGTCCAGGCCAGCTGGTCCACCCGGAAGCGCAGGCCGTTGTGGGTGAGCAGCCGCGCGCTGTCCACGCCGCGGGTCCAGGCCAGGCCGAAGTCGTAGGCTTCCTCGTGGACATTCACCGCCCCGAGCCGCGTCATCTCGGCCTTGGCCCAGGCCTGCGCCTGGCGGAGCCTGTCCGAGCCTGTGAGGCGGGGGCCGATCAGATCCGAGAGGTATTCCACCCGCGCCACCACCTCGGCGTGCTCCTTGATCTCCCGCAGCAGCTTCCCGGCCGGGGTGTCCGGGTAATCCTTCATCACCGGCACGGGGGAGGGGGCGGGGGCGGTCGGCGGGAAGGGGGCCTGGGCCTGGAGGAGGGCGCCCAGGGACAGGGCGAGCAGGACGACGGGGGTCCGCGGCATGGGAACTCCAGATTGGAAAAGGAAAGGGCTCGTGCCAGCAAACATCAAAAAACGAGGTATGGCAAGACCTGTCTCGGGCGGTATGATGACGATGTTTCGGGAAATAGCGAAATGACATCCGACCCCCTCCGTCCCCTCGTGGATACCCTCAAGACCCTCGCCCACCCCGTGCGCCTGCGCATCCTGGCGCTGCTCCATGCGGGGGAGCTCTGCGTCTGCGAGGTGGCCGAGGTGCTCGGTCTGGCGCCGTCCACCGTATCCGAACACCTGACCGGCCTGCGCCGCACGGGTCTGGTGCGCGAGTGGAAGGTGGGCCGCTGGGTCCATGTGGCCCTGGCCGACGCCGCCGCCACGGCGCCCCTGCTGGAGGCCCTCTGGCCCCTCATGGCCGGGGCCGAAGCCGACCTGGCCCGCGACCGGGCCCAGGCCCTCGCCCTGCGCTGCGAGACCTGCGATCCCTCTGCCTGTCCCCCCTCACGAACCCCCAAGGAGCCTGCATGACCGCCCAGCCCCAGACCGAAGCCGCCACCGAGGCCGGCCTCGGCGAGACCACCCTCAACCTCATCGCCCTGGGGGCGGCCATCGGCGCCAACGCCGAGCGGGCCTTCCGCGCCCACCACGCCCGGTTGACGGAGCTCGGCGTGTCCAACGACGACATGATCGAAGCGGTGAACATGGCCCTCCGTGTGAAGGGCGATCCCCATTCGCAGATCATGGCCCTGGCCCAGACCGCGCTGGTCGGCGAGGGCGGCGGCTGCTGCGGCGGCACCTGCGCCTGCGAAGAGGCCGGGGGCCAGAAGGGCGACTGCGGCGACGACTGCGACTGCAAGTAGGTCACGGCAAGCAAGGAGGTGTCCATGTCCACGGGTCGGCTGTCCTTCCTCGATCGGTACCTCACCTTGTGGATCTTCCTGGCCATGGGGCTCGGCGTGCTGCTGGGCTTCGCCGTGCCCGGCTTCAACCGCGCCATCAATGCCTGGAATGTGGGCACCACCAGCCTGCCGCTGGCCGCCGGCCTGATCCTGATGATGTATCCGCCCCTGGCCAAGGTGAAGTACGAGGAGCTGCACCTGGTCTTCCGGAACAAGAAGGTGCTGGGCCTGTCGCTCCTCCAGAACTGGATCATCGGACCCCTGCTCATGTTCGGGCTGGCCGTGCTGTTCCTGCGCGACCGGCCCGAATACATGCTGGGCCTCATCCTCATCGGCCTGGCGCGCTGCATCGCCATGGTCATCGTGTGGAACGACCTGGCCAAGGGCGATACGGAGTACTGCGCGGGGCTCGTGGCCTTCAACTCCATCTTCCAGGTGCTCTTCTTCAGCGTGTACGCCTGGTTCTTCGCCACGGTGCTGCCCGCGAAGCTGGGCCTCCAGGGCGCGGTGGTCCACATCACCATCGGCCAGATCGCCGAGAGCGTCTTCATCTACCTGGGCATTCCCTTCATCGCCGGCTTCCTCACGCGCTTCATGCTCGGGAAGGCCAAGGGGCTGGATTGGTACCACCGGGTCTTCGTGCCGAAGATCAGCCCGCTGACGCTCGTGGCCCTGCTGTTCACGATCGTGGTGATGTTCAGCCTCAAGGGCGACACCATCGTGAAGCTGCCCTTCGATGTCATCCGCATCGCCATCCCGCTGCTGATCTACTTCGTGGTGATGTTCCTGGTGAGCTTCTGGCTGTCCAAGAAGGCCGGAGCCGACTACCCCCAGGGCGCGACCCTGAGCTTCACGGCCGCCAGCAACAACTTCGAGCTGGCCATCGCCGTGGCCGTGGCCACCTTCGGCATCGCCCACGGGGCGGCCTTCGCCGCCGTCATCGGGCCGCTGGTGGAAGTGCCCGTGCTCATCAGCCTGGTGGGCGTGGCCTTCTGGTTGAAGAAGAAGTGGTACCCGGCCAGCGCAGAGGCGATCTCCGGCGTCACCTGCTGCCCGGCCGCCGGACCCGCGACGGAACCCGACAAGAGGTGAGAGATGGGCACCTTCGATGGCAAGGGCATGGTGATCCAGGGACTGCGGTTCCTCGCGCCGAAGGAGGCGCTGGCCGCGCTCAATGAGGGCGCCCTGCTGGTGGACCTCCGCCTCGACGAACTGGCGGAGATGAAGGCCTTCCAGGTGCCCGAGACGATCCGCATCCCCCATGAAGAGCTCCCCGGCCTGCTCTCCGAGCTGCCGGCGGACCGGCCCCTGCTCCTGGCCGACAGCGCCGGCGTCTACACCAAGGAGGCCGCGCACCTGCTGCTCGACCACGGCTTCGCCCAGGTGGCCTGCCTCAACGGCGGCATGCTCCTCTGGGACCAGGAGGGTCAGCCCGTGGCAACGGACACGGCGGCGCTCCTCCACGGGGCATGCCCCTGCGTCCTGCGCCCCCGGAAAGGCCATCGATGATCCGCCCGGTTCAGCCCACCGACGCCCCGGCCCTGGCCGCCATCTACAACCCCTATGTGCGCGACACCCTCATCACCTTCGAGGAGGAACCCGTCTCGGTGGCGGAGATGGGGGCGCGCATCGCCAAGGTGACGGCCACCTATCCCTGGCTCGTGTGGGAGGAGGATGGCGCGGTCCTGGGCTACGCCTACGCTTCGACCTGGCGGACCCGGCACGCCTACCGCTTCGCCGTGGAAACCACCGTCTACCTGGCCCAGGGCCACCACGGGAAGGGACGGGGTGCCGCGCTCTACGAGGCGCTGCTGGCGGAGCTCAAGCACCGCGGCTTCCACTCGGCCCTGGGCTGTCTCGGCCTGCCCAACGATCCCAGCGTGCGCCTGCACGAGAAGCTCGGTTTCAAGAAGGTGGGCCACATGACCGAGGCAGGCTGGAAGTTCGGTGCCTGGGTGGATGTGGGCTTCTGGGAGCGGATGCTGTGAAGGAGCCGCGGTGACCTCGATCCTCTTCCTCTGTGTGGCCAACAGCGCCCGGTCCCAGCTGGGCGAGGGCCTGGCGCGCCAGCTGTTCCCGGGTTTCCGCATTCAGAGCGCCGGCAGCCGGCCCAGCCGCGTGAACCCCTACGCCCTCGAGGCGCTGGCCGAGCGGGGCATCGACGCGGCGGCGCACACTTCGAAGCCCGTGTCGGACATCGATCCGGCCACGGTGGATCTGGTCATCACCCTCTGCGCCGAAGAGGTCTGCCCCGCCTTCCTGGGCCGGGCGGAGCGCCTGCACTGGCCCATCCCCGACCCGGCCGCCGATTCCACATCTGAGGACCCTTCGCTCACGCCTGAGGATCTGCGGGCCCGCTTCCGTGCCGCTCGCGACGAGATCGCCCGCCGACTGGAGGCCCTGGGCAGGGAACGGGGCTGGATTTCATGAATTTCGAAAAAAATCGAAATTAGACCTTGCGTGCTATTTCGACAAAATTAGAATTAAGTCGGGAGGAAACCATGACCGGGCGTGTGGAACAGGCGGCAGAGCGGCTGAAGGCCCTCGGACACCCCGTCCGCCTGTCCATCCTGCGCCGCCTGGTGCAGGGCCCCGAGGCGGGGACGCCCGCCGGAGAGCTGCAGTCGCGCCTGGACATTCCGGGTTCCACCCTCAGCCATCACCTGGCCACCCTCGCCGACGCCGGCCTGGTGCGGGTGGCCCGGGAAGGCACCACGCTCCGCTACCGCGCCGACTACGGTGTGCTGCGGGCGCTGACCGAATACCTCTGGCAGGACTGCTGCGCCGGTGGCGCGGCGGACGACCCCCAACCTTCGCCCTGCTGCCGCAGGGACTGACCTTCCACTTCCCTGGGAACTGGATGCCGCCGGCGTCCCGGGGACCGTCCATCCGAAAGGCCCGACCATGGAACCCGAAACCATCAAATCCGCCGTGCGCGACCGCTACGCCGGCTTCGTGAAGAACAACCAAGGCTGCTGTGGTCCATCCACTTCCTGCGGCTGCGCGCCCGGCGACGCGAGCCTGGACCTGGGCTACGACGCCAAGGACCTTGCCGCTGTGCCGGAGGGCGCCAACCTGGGCCTGGGCTGCGGGAACCCCGTGGCCCTGGCCGCGCTGAAGCCCGGCGAGACCGTGCTGGATCTGGGCTCCGGCGCGGGCTTCGATGCCTTCCTGGCCGCCCGGCGCGTGGGCCCCGAGGGCCGGGTGCTCGGCGTGGACATGACGCCGGAGATGATCGCCCGCGCCACGACCTTGGCGAAGACGCACGGCTACGCGAATGTGGAGTTCCGCCTGGGCGACATCGAAGCCCTGCCCGTGGCCGACGCCACCGTGGATGTCATCCTCTCCAACTGCGTCGTGAACCTCACCACGGACAAGGCAAAAGCGTTTCGCGAGGCCTTCCGCGTGCTGAAGCCCGGCGGCCGCCTCCAGGTGTCCGACCTGGTGCTGGCCCGGCCCCTGCCCGAGGCCCTGCGGTCGGACATGGATGCCTACGCGGCCTGCGTGTCCGGCGCCATGCTCAAGGACGACTATCTGGCCGCCATCCGCGCCGCGGGCTTCGAGGGGGTGACCGTGGCCGCCGAACGCTGCTTTGGCCTCGCGGAACTGTCGCCCGAGCTCATGGACCTGGCCAAGCGCCGCTACCCCGGCATGAGCCCCGAGGAGCTGGAACGCCTGGCCAGCTCGGTGCTCAGCGTCCAGGTGGAGGCCACCAGGACCGTGAAGGCCTGCTGCGCGCCCAGCTGCTGCGGATGAGGAGGAGATGACCGTGGACTCGAAAGGCTGTGCCTGCGCCGCGCCCACCCCGGCTCCGGGGGGCGGGTTCTGGAAATCGGGAGGGTGGCTCCTGGCCGCCCTCCCGGCTTGGATCGCCCTCTACCTCGCCCTCAAGCCCTTGGCCGATGGGCTGGCCTTCCGGGCCCTGGGCCTGCGGGCTGGCAGCCGCCTGGGGGAGGCCGTGGCCTTCTTCGCCTACGACGCGCCCAAGGTCCTGATGCTGCTGGGCGCCGTAGTGCTGGGCGTGACCTTCGTGCAGACCTTCATCAGCCCGGAGCGCACCCGCGACCTGCTGGCGCGGCGCACCGGGGCCTGGAGCAACCTGCTGGCGGCTCTGCTGGGCATCGCCACGCCCTTCTGCTCCTGTTCGGCGGTGCCGCTGTTCATCGGCTTCGTGCGCGTGGGCGTCCCCCTGGGGGCCACCTTCAGCTTCCTGGTCTCGGCGCCCATGGTGAACGAGGTGTCGCTGTTCCTGCTGCTGAGCCTCTTCGGCTGGCGCATCGCGCTGCTCTATGCGGTGACGGGCGTGGCCGTGGCCTTCCTCTCGGGCTGGATCATCGGCAAGCTGCGCCTGGAGCGCCACCTGGAGCCCTGGGTGATGGAGATCCCCTTCGAAGCCTCCCAGGCCGCCGACGCATCCATGGGCTTCGCCAAGCGCCTCGACCTGGCGCTCCAGGGGACGAAGGACATCGTCGGGAAGGTCTGGCCCTTCGTCCTGGCGGGCATCGCCGTGGGCGCCTTCCTGCACGGCTACGCTCCGGCGGAGCTGCTGGCCCGCTTCATGGGCAAGTCCGCCTGGTGGAGCGTGCCCCTGGCCGTGCTCATCGGCGTGCCCCTCTACGCCAACGCCGCCGGCATCATCCCCATCGTGCAGGTGCTGCTGGCCAAGGGCGCCGCCCTGGGCACGGCCCTGGCCTTCATGATGGCCGTCACGGGCCTCTCACTCCCGGAGACGGTCATCCTGCGGAAGGTGCTGAAGCCGCGGCTGCTGGGCACTTTCCTGGGCATCGTCGCCGGGGGCATCGTGCTGGTGGGGTTCCTGTTCAACGCGCTGCTATAGGAGGTTCCATGAAGATCGAAGTGCTGGGCAGCGGCTGCGCCAAGTGCAAGCTGCTGGCGGAACGGGCCGAGGAGGCCGCGAAGGGGCTGGGCGTGGACTTCACGCTGGTGAAGGTCACCGAGTACCCGGACATCGTGGCCCGGGGCGTGATGTCCACACCCGGCCTCGTGGTGGATGGCGTCGTGAAGAGCCAGGGCCATGTGCCCACGGTGGCGGCCATCCGGGACCTGCTGCGGTAGCATCTCCCCACACCACGAGGGACTCCCATGCGCATCGGCATCCTGGGTTATGGCCGCTTCGGGAGGGCTCTGGGCGAGCTGCTCCACGAGGCCGGCCATGCCTATCGGGCCTGGGATCCCATGAGCGGGGTTCCCGCGGAATGCCGAGCCACCGACCTGCCTGAGCTGGCGGCCGCCTCCGAGGCCCTGGTGCTGGCGGTGCCCATCGCCGCCCAGGCGGCCGCGCTGGCGAGCCTCCGGCCCCACCTGCAGCCGGGCCAGGTGGTCTTCGATGTGGGCAGCGTGAAGGCGGGGCCCTGCGCCCTGCTGGACGCGCAGCTGGGCGAAGAGATCCCCCACACGGGCACCCATCCGCTCTTCGGGCCCGTCAGCCTGGCCCGAGCCGAAAGGCCCCTGCGCGTGGTGCTCTGCCCCTCGGTGAAGCATCCGGCGGCGGCGGATCGGGTGGAGCGCCTGTTCCGCAGCCTCGGCTGCGAGGTGCTGCGCCAGAGCCCCGAAGACCATGACCGCGTGATGGCCACCACCCACGCCCTGACCTTCTTCGTGGCCAAGGGGCTGCTGGCGGTGGGCGCCGGTGCCGAGCTGCCCTTCACGCCGCCCTCGTTCCACGCCATCGCCCGCACGCTGGAGTCCGTGCGCGAGGATGCGGGCCACCTCTTCGCCGCGCTGCAGAACGAGAATCCCTTCGCCGCCGGGGCCCGGGAGGGCCTGCTGGAGGCGCTTTCCGCCATCCACCAGAGCCTAGCCGAGGCGGCGGAAACCGGGGGCGGCGAACAGCTGTCCATCCCAGACCTGGGCACGCGGTCCCCGGTGCTGCAGGAGGCCCGCGACCACATCGACGCCCTGGACCGGGAGCTGGTGGCCCTGCTGGCCCGCCGCACGGAGCTGGGGCTCCGCGCGGGCCGCGCCAAGGCCGAACTGGGCCTGCCCGTGCACGACCCCGAGCGCGAGGCCTCGCAGCTGCAGGCCCGGCGCGCCTGGGCCGACGCCGCAGGGCTGGACGCCCAGGGCGTGGAGGAAGTCTTCCGCGCCGTGCTGCGGGCGTCCCGTTCGGCCCAGGGGCGCTAGCCGATCAGTAGGGCAGATCCAGCGCCTTGCACAGGAAGGAGACGAGCGGAGAGGCCTGCCGGCAGGCGGCGGCCACCTGGTCGACGAAATCGGGCGCCGCCACCTCTGCGTTCGTGAATCCGGTGGAGGTGTAGAAGTCCTTGAGCTTGAGATCCTCCGAGCAGGGATGCGCGGGGTCGAAGCCCTGGGGCACCCGCTTGAGCGCCTCCCCTTCGATCTCCAGCCCCGACTTCCGGAGGGCCTTCCAGGCCGCGGGCTTGGCGGTGATGGCCTGGCGGACCTTGAGCAGCGAATCGGGATCCGGGTGCCAGAGCCCGCCGCCGGCGAAGCTGCCGCCGGGCTCCAGGTGGAGGTAGAAGCCGGGTCCGTGGACGCCGCCCGCCTGCATGGCCCGGTGGGGGAAGTGGGCCGCGAGGTGAGTCTTGTAGGGCGTCTTGTCCTTCGAGAACCGCGTGTCGCGGTAGATCCGGAACAGGGAGCCGCCCGAGGGCCGCGGGTCGGCGATGAAGTGGCGGCTGAGCGACGCCAGCGGGCCGCTGAAGGCGGCGATGAGCCGCAGCATGGGGTCGCGGGCTTCGGCCTCGTAGCGCGCCTTGTTCTCCTGGAACCATGTGCGCTCGTTGTGGGCCTTCAGATCCTTCAGGAACCGGAAGAAGGCGGGGCCCAGCGGGTTCTCAGGTCCGGAGAGGGTTTCTTTCGGGGCCACGGCGCCTCCTCGAGAGCACCACCAGAGTACGCCCAAAACGAGACGGGCCCCCGTGCGGGGGCCCGTTCGCGGGCAATGAATGGTTCGTGCGCCTTACTTCCCGAAGCGCTTGCTGACTTCGCTCCACTTGATGTTCTCTGGAATGATGTCGAGGTACTTCGGGCGGGCGGTGCCGTAATCCACCATGTAGGCGTGCTCCCAGCTGTCCACGACCAGGAGCAGGTCCTGCTCGATGGGCATGCCCAGGTGGTGCTCGGCGACGAAGTAGGTGTGCAGCTTGCCGTCGCGGCGGTTGCGGGTGAGCAGGGCCCAGCCGGGACCGCCCAGGGCGCAGGCCTTGAGGTCGGCGAGCACCTTCTCCTGGCCGCCGGCGGCATCCAGGGCGGCCTTCAGGCCGGCGCTGATCTGGTTGTCGGCGCCCAGGTTCTCGAAGTAGAGCTCGTGGAGGAAGGAGCCGTTGAAGGCCACGGCCTCGCGGCGCTTCAGCTCGCTGTATTCGTTGTAGGAGTAGTTGGGCTTGGTGTTGTCGACCGTCGCCAACCGCTCCTCGATCTCGTTCAGCTTGGTGACATAGCCTTTGTAGAGGCCGAAGTGCTGGTCCAGCTGGGAATCGCTGAGCCCCTTGAGGGCGCCACCCTTCAGGTGGTCGTAGTTCTTGGCGGTGTAAGCCATGGTCATCTCCTTGGCTGCGCGAAGCGCGGATTATTAGTTTACCAATAAAGTCGGAAATCAGAGAAAACAGGCACAATGTTCAGGCCCGGGTCTGGTATCAGACGCGGTGGCCGGGCTTGGCCCGGACACCGCGTGGGGGCGCACGAGGGGGGACGCAGAGGACGCGAAGCGTCCGGGCGGTCCCCCCTCGTTTAGATCAGCCCAGCATCTCCCGCAGGAACCAGGCTTCCTTCTGATGGACCTGCACGAAGCGCGTGAGCAGGTCCGCCGTGCCGGGATCGCCGGCGCCGTTGGCCAGCTCGATGCCCTCGTGCATCAGGGCGACGGTGGCCTCCTCGTTGGCCAGGGCCTCCTTCAGCATGCTTTCGGGATCCAGGCGGGCGGCGGGGTTGGAGATGGCCGCCTTGGTCTGGGCCTCGATCTGTGCCGGGGCGTGGAGGGGAACACCGCCCAGCATGCGGATCCGCTCCGCCAGCTCGTCCACCGTGCCGTCGGCCGCGGTGTAGAGATCCTCGAAGCGCAGGTGGTAGTCGCGGAAGTGGGGGCCGGTGACGGTCCAGTGGTAGCGCTTGGCGTTGAGGGCCAGCACGAAGGCGGTGGCCAGTTCGGCGTTCAGATGGTCGATGACGGTGCGGTTCATGGTCTCTCCTCAGGAAGGCCAGGCGGTCCATGCGGCGGGCGCGGGCCAGCGGCCGGACACCTCGGCGTGGTTGGAGACGAGGGCGGCGATGGTGCGGCCGTCCGGAATGAGATAGCGCAGCGCCAGCACGGAGGGCAGGCGATCGTCGGGCCCGGCGGCCCCGCGGTCCACCGCGGGCAGGGCGAAGGAGCCATCGCTCAGTTCCAGGCGGAGCTGATCGGGGAAGCGCTGGAGGGCGCTCAGGCGCGCGTCGCGCACCTCATCCGGGAAGCCCAGGAACAGGGTGGCGACGAGGCTCAGGCCGCCGGGTTCGCGGCGCGGCGCCAGCACCGCGAAGGAGGCGCGGGACTCGGCCACATCCTCCGCGGGGGCGGTTTCCAGGGTCATGCCCTCGGCCCAGAGGGTTTCCACCACCTGGTCCTCGACGCTCTCGGCGGTCTCGGGCTGGAAGGTGATCCCTTCCGCCAGTTCCAGCCGCAGGGCGGCCTGGCGGGCCAGGAAAGCCTGGCGGGCCTCGAAGCGGGCGCGTTCGGAGGCGGGGTCGAAGGCGAGGTGCATGGTTACCTCAGATGTGCTTGGCGATGTCGGCGTCGGGAGCGGCCATGCCGCCGGACTGCAGCTTCGTCAGCGCGTCCTGGAAGCGGCCGGCGTGGAAGCGCTCCACCTTGGCCAGGGTCTCGAACCAGGCGGCGATCTCGGCGTAGCCTTCTTCCCGGGCCAGGCGGGCGAATTCGGGGTACATGTCCGTGTACTCGTAGGTCTCGCCGGCGACGGCGGACTTCAGGTTGGTCAGGGTGTCACCCAGGGGCAGGCCCGTGGCCGGGTCGCCGGCCTGCGCCGCCAGGAACATGAGGTGCTTCAGGGCGTGGCCCGTCTCGCCGTCGGCGCTGTGCTTGAAGAGCGCGGCCACTTCCGGGAGGCCCTCCTTCTCCGCGACCTGGGCCATCCAGGTGTAGCGGCGGTTCGCCTGGCTCTCGCCGGCGAAGGCAGCTTTGAGGTTCTGGTGGGTCTTGGACTCGGGGAAGGACATGGTGTCTCCTGTGGCCGTAAGCGGCGGCATCAAGGTAGAGCCATCTCCATGCCAATGCAATAAGTCAAATCATTGAATGGATTCAGTTAAGTCCAAGGCTCGCGGCCCGGAACGATTCCCGACCGGTCGGGAGCCGGATTCACGAGATGTCGAGAGGTGAGGCCGGGTCAGGGGGCCGGGGACAGGGCGTCCCGGATCTGGGCGGCGTCCAGGCTGAGGGCCCGGCCGAAGCCCAGGACGAGGCGCCCGGCCGTCGGCCGGATGAGAAAGAAGGAGAAGTCCCCCAAGCCAAGGGTCATCTCCGCTTGCGGGAACCGGGCCAGGTACGCCGCGGCCGCCGTCTCGTGGCGATCCGAATCCCTGGGGATCTCCTCGGCCTCACCTTGCACGGTCACCCGGGGCAGGGCCAGGGGATCCTGCCCTTCCTCCGGCGGCACCATGAGCATCAGGCTGACCCGGATTTCCGCCAGCAGGTCGCGGGTGTGCTGGGCCAGGCGGCTCACGTGGATGAGGAAGCCCGAGCCGTCCGGCGCCGGGATCACCGGGGCCATGGACACGTAGGGGGTGCCGTCGTGCAACGTACCCAGGGAAGCCACCGGGAGGCCGGTCAGCAGGGCATGGAGCGCGGCTTCCGTGTTCGGGTCCATGGGCGGACTCCTTCCAGGGCAGGGCAATCCATCATCCTCCATCTGCCAGCAGAGGGAGCCTAGTCCTTGAATTCGGCGGCGACGATGCGTCCCACCTCGGCCAGCACCGCGTTGCGGGCCTCCATCGGAGCGGTGGAGCCGGTGTAGTAGACCGCGACGAAGATCGGCGCCCGGTGGGGCGGGCGCAGGATGGCCACATCGTTCACGGTGCCGAGTTCCCCCGAACCGGTCTTGTCCCCGATGACCCAATCCGTCGACAGGCCCGCCCGGATGCGGTTCTGGCCCGTGGTGCAGGCCGCCATCCAGCCCTCGAGGCGTTGGCGCGAGGCAGGGGTCAGGACCGGGCCCAGCAGCAGGGCCCGCAGGGTATTCACCATGGCGGTGGGTGTGGTGGTGTCCCGGGGATCATTGGGCAGGGCGGTGTTCAGCGTGGGTTCCGTGCGGTCGAGGCGCGTGACCGGATCACCCAGGGCGCGGGCGAAGATGGTGATGGCGCCAGGGCCGCCGAGGGTCTGGAGCAGCAGGTTGGCGGCGGTGTTGTCGCTGACCTCCACGGCGGCGGCGCAGAGGTCCGCGATCGCCAGGCTGCCCTGACCCACATGCGCCGTGGTCACCGGCGCGTACTCCAGCAGGTCCGCCTGGCCGTAGGAGAGGCGTCGGTCCAGGCTCTCCCGGCCCGCATCCACCCGGGCGAGTACAGCGCCCGCCAGCAACACCTTGAAGGTGCTGCACAGGGGGAAGCGCTCCTTGCCCCGGTGGTCCAGGCGGCGGCCCGAGCCCGTATCGAGCACGGCCACGCCAAGCCGCCCCCCGGTGCGGGTTTCCAGGGCCGCCAAACGGGCCGCGGCAGTGGGAACCGGCCCACTCGGCGCCGCCGCCTGGAGAGGCAGGATCAAAAGGACGGCCGCGAGCACGGTCCAGGTCATAGGGCTCCCGTAAAGGCTTCCCTTCTACCACGACACCGGGCGCTCGACTCCGGCTGAAAGGCGGCGGTCTACTCGGGCAGCTGGCCGCCCTCGGGGGTCTCGTCCTGACCCTCAACACCTTCCTGGTCTTCGGAGTCCGGGATGTCGTTGCCCAAGGCATCCTTCTTCAGCGCCTTCTTCTGCAGCTTTTCTTCCTTCTTCTTCTGCCGGGCCAGGTCCTTCTGCCGCTTCTCGAAGTTGTAGTTGGGCTTTCTGGCCATGGCGAGTCCGATCACGAAAGAGGTTGCAGCTGATCCAGCCTGAAACCTTAGTCTACCGCCTCGTCCGCCGAAGCGCCTGGATGAGGTCGTCCAGCCGCTGCAGGAAGGTAGAGCGGTCCCGGGCAGTGAACGGGGCGGGGCCCGTTCCCATCTCGCCCATGGCACGCAGGTGGGTCATCAGCTCGCGGCTGGCCAGGGCATCGCCGATGGACTCGGGCGAATAGACACGGCCCTTGGCGTCCAGGGCCCGGGCCCCTTTTTCGAGGCAGCGGGCCGCCAGGGGGATGTCGGCCGTCACGGCGATGTCCGTGGCCGTGATCTGCTCGACGATCCAGTCGTCGGCACCATCGAACTGGCCCTTGGCCACCACCACCGACTCGAACAGCGGGTTGCGCGGCACCCGCAGGGGCGAATTGGAGACCAGCAGCACCTTCAGCCCGCACCGCGTGGCCACGCGGAAGACCTCCTCCTTCACGGGGCAGGCATCCGCATCCACGAAGATGCGGATGGCGGGGCCAGGCGCGAGGTTGGGCGTGGAACCGGGCACGGAACTGCCAGGGACATCCGTCGGAACCTGGCTCATGGCTGCCGCCCCGCGGCCGCGAGGGCCACCAGGGAGGCCTGCAGCCGGGCGACCTGGACCGGATCGAGCAGCCGGCCCTGGGCATCCAGCCCCGAGCGGGCCAGGGGCAGGGAGAGCGAGGCTTCGGGCACGACCTGGGCCGACATCACCTCCAGAGTGTGCACCAGGGACGCGTGGGCCCGGGCTCCCCCCTCGAGGGAGGGGGAGGCGCTCCAGGCGGCGGTGGGCTTGCCCACGCAGTCGCCCGAGGAGACCACCCACTCCAGCAGGTTCTTCAGCACGGCGGGCATGGCGTGGATGTACTCCGGCGTGCAGATCAGCAGGCCATCCGCTTCGCGCAGGCGCTCCCGCAGGTCCGCCACGGGCGCTGGCAGGGGCTCCGCATCCCGCTCCGGGCTGTAGTGGGGTAGGTCATCCAGACCCTCCCAGCGTCGGATCTCCAGCCCGGGGGGCGCCAGGCGCGCCGCCTCGTGCAGCAGCAGTGTGTTGAGGGACTGGGCCCGGAGGCTTCCGGACAGGGCGAGGATGCGCACCGGCTCAAGCCTTCCGGCGCCAGATGAGGGCCGCGCCCGCGGCCACGGCCGCCAGGCCGACCCAGACGGGGATCCGCACGGTCTCCTTCTCCTTCACCGTGAACTCCAGGGGGCCCAGCTTGGCGTCATGGCTGTCCTTCGTGTAGCTGAACTCCGGCCAGGCGAGCGAAGCCGCGCCGAGGAGCAGGAGGATCAGGCCGGCGAGGGGCTTCAGCCGCATGGGCTCACTCCGCCTTGTCCAGGCTCCACTTCCCGGCGCCCCGGCAGGCCATGAAGAGGAAGAGGAAGCAGAACACCACCGCCAGCTCGCCCTTGTTCACGGCCGGCCAGAACGCGGCGCCGAACTGGAACTTCCAGTGAAACTGCATGTAGGCCACGGCCATCATGCCGCTGCAGAGGAAGGCCGCCAGGCGGGTCTGGAAGCCCACCAGGATGGCGAGGCCGCCCACCAGTTCGAGGACGCCGCCGATCCAGATCTGCGATCCCACCGGTGGCTGATGTTCGGCCAGCAGGCCCAGGACCTTCTGGGCGCCGTGGAAGGCGAACAGCAGGCCCGAGACGATCCGCAGCAGCGCATAGGCCTCATCCGAATACTTGCCGAGCCACTTCATGAGGATCTCCCGAGGAAGTTGTGGGGACATTCTCGCACCTTCCTCCCCCCCGCCCACCTTCCTCCCCCCAGCCCAGCCCAGCCCAGCGCAGACGGAAATCTGAACGCGCCCGCAGGGGCGAGCCCCTTGGGTCAGACGCGCTTGCCGGCCGTCAGAGGCCCGGATGCACCGGGGCACCGACCTCGGTCCCCACCACGGTGATCCAGGGGCGCACCCGCCAGTGGCGCACCAGGCCGTGCAGCACATAGGGATCCGCCGCCGCGAACTTCTGGGCCGCCGCGGCCGAATCCCCCTGGAAGAGGAGGAGGGCCGAATCCACGGGCTCGGCCAGGGCGCCGCCCAGCAGCAGCTCACCCCGGGCGTGGGCCTCCCACGCGAGGGCGAGGTGTTCGTCCCGGAATTCCGCCCGCCGTTCCAGATATTCCGCGCCGACCTCGTAGACCAGAAGGAAATGCATGATGGACCTCGGGGGAGAAAGACCGATCCCGGAATGGGCGACATCTAGCCGATAAAGATGGGGCGAGGAGCGTCTTGGTGCCCGGGGGAGGGAAGGATTTTTCCGGGGTCGCCCCGAAGCGCGACCGGCCTCAGCGAACCAGCGGACGGTTGAGTTCCGTGCGCCAGGTGGCCGGATCGGGCCCCGATTCCGGGCCGGCGACATAGCACTCCCAGAGGTCCGGTGCGGGCGTGTGGCCTTCGGCGGCGATCCAGACATCGAACTCGCGCCAGGCGGATCCCAGGCCCTCGTAACCGCCCTGGTAGGTCGTCCGGGCCACCGTCGCCGTGGGCAGGTGCCCGGGCATGACGCGGCCCGCCGGGACCACGGTCCCCTTGATCGGCACCCCTAGCTCGAAGTCGAAGCGCTCGGGATCCATCCGCAGGTGGTGCGAGAAGAGGGCCCCGGTGGGGGCGAGGCCCTGATTTGCCACGGTGGCCATCAGCTCGGCGATGCCGGGGCCCATGACGGCCTGGATCTCCGCCCGCGGGATGGTGAAGCGGATGATGGCGGCGGACTGGGCCACGATGTGCAGGATCCTCGGGGCCTCGAGCATGGGTCCTCCCTGGGTGGAATGAACCATAAGGCAACGGCGCGATCGCGCCTGTAAATTCTGCCAAGGGTAGGAGGCATTATTTATATAAATTGTTTATTGTGAATATTTTGATTGGTTCAAAAAAAGACGAGAATGAAATAATGCAACTCCTTGGTTGCGCTTGGTGAGGCGCGGATTAACCTGCCATCCGGAGGTTGCCCATGGGCCCATCGAGCCTCGATCGCATCGAGAAGGAGATCCTGCTGCGGGCGCCGCAAGCGCGCGTCTGGCAGGCGCTCGTGGACGCCGAGGCCTTCGGCGCCTGGTTCCGGGTGAAGCTGGAGGGCCCCTTCCTGCCCGGCCGGCGCACCCGGGGCTCGATCACCTACCCGGGCTACGAACACCTCACCATGGAGGTGTGGGTGGAGCAGATGGTCGCCCAGACGCTGTTCTCGTTCCGCTGGCACCCGGCTTCGGTCGATCCGGAGGTGGACTACTCGGGCGAGCCCACCACGCTCGTCGAGTTCTGGCTCGAAGCGGTGGCCGAGGGGACGCGGCTCACGGTGGTCGAATCGGGCTTCGACCAGATCCCCGCGAACCGGCGCGAGGCGGCCTTCCGGATGAACAGCGGAGGGTGGGCCGAGCAGCTGGGCAACCTTCAGCGCCATGTCGCCGGGTGAGGGCGGCTTGAACGCCCCCGCCCGGATCCCCGCCCCAATCCCCGTCCGGGAGGCCGCCCCGCTCTTCGCGGCCCTGGGCGACCGGACGCGGCTGCAGCTGGTCGCCCGCCTGTGCGCCGGCGGGCCCCTCTCGATCGCGGGCCTGAGCCGCTCCGCCGCCGTGTCCCGGCAGGCCATCACCAAGCACCTCGGCGTGTTGTCCGGGGCCGGCCTGGTGCGGAGCCGCCGCCAGGGGCGCGAGCGCATCTGGGAGCTCGAACCCAAGCGGCTCGACGATGCGCATCGGTACCTCGAGCGCATTTCGCGGCAGTGGGACGATGCCCTGAGCCGCCTACGGGCCTTCGTCGAGCGCCCGTAAACGATCCCAGCTCCCGGGCGTAGCTCAACTTCAGCCCGGAGACCCGCATGAAGTCCCTTTTTTTCAATGAAGACAAGGGTCTTCGAAACGGATGGTGGGCGCTCATCTACCTGGCCCTCCTGGCGGGCTGCCTCGCCGGCTTCCAGCTGCTTCTGGTCCCCGGGCTCAAGCGGCTCGGCGTCCGCAGCGGGGACTGGGTGGTGGGGCTGCTCTTCGGGGTGTCCCTGCTGGCGGCCTGGATCTGCACGCGGCTGCGCAAGGAGTCCCTCGCCAGCACCGGGTGGCGGCTGGACGGCCGGTGGGCCGGGGAATTCGCCTGGGGCACCCTGCTGGGCGTCGGCGTGATGGTGCTGGCGGCCGGCCTGCTCTGGGGTGTGGGCGGCGTGACCTGGGAGTTGGATCCCGCCCGCAGCTTCCGGGCCCTGAGCCAGGGTTTCGTGGTGTTCGCGCTGGTGGCCTGCTGGGAGGAGAACCTGTTCCGAGGCTTCGTCTTCCAGCGTCTGCTGGACGGCGTGGGCGCCTGGCCTGCGCAGGTGATCCTCGCGCTCTTCTTCGGGTTCGCCCACTGGGGCAACCCCGGCATGCACGGCGCGACGAAGCTCTGGGCCACCCTCGACATCGCCCTCGCCGCCGTGTTCCTGGGCCTGGGCTACCTCCGCACCCGCAGCCTGGCTCTGCCCATCGGCATTCACCTGGGCTGGAACTGGACCCAAGGCACGGTTCTCGGCTTCGGGGTCAGCGGCACCGCGGCCCAGCACGGCTGGGTGCGGCCGGTCTTCCATGGCCGGCCGGAGTGGGTGAGCGGCGGGGCCTTCGGGCTGGAAGCCAGCGTCTTAGGCGTGATCGCCGTCCTGGTGGGCATCGTCCTGCTTTGGCGCTGGAAGGGCCGCGGCGCGGCTCCCATCAGCACCATGCCGGAGCCCTGGCATCCCGAGTCCGCCTAGACGGACTCGAATCTCGGGCTCAGATCTTCAACCCTTGGGGCCCGGCTCCTTCTTGGCCGCCCTTCGGCGCCGCTCGGGCTTCTTGGCCTTGGCGGGGGGCTGGGTGGCGCTGTCGTACAGGCTCTCCAGGCGGATGGCCTTGGCTGAGGTGTCCGCCGCCTTGTGGATCTCCTTCAGCACCGAGGCCACCAGCTCCAGGTCCGCCCCCTCGCCTTTCAACAGCTCCTGGAAGGCCGCGGATTTCAGCGCCTCCAACCGCTTGGACTGGCGCTTGCCCGCCGCCCAGGTCAGCAGCTTGGAGAACAGCTCGTAGCCGAGCCTGAGTTCCGGGGTGGGGAGGGACATGGGGCCATGCTACCGGAAGCGATGCGCCAGGGCGTGTCCACTCCCTGGGCCTCCGAGCTTCAGGAGGGCGGCGCGCCGGCGGGCCGGACCGTCGAGGGCAAACCCGAGGAGGCGTCCTCTGCCAGGACCGACCAGGCCAGGGCCCCGCAGTAGCCATGCTGGCGGGCCAGCGCCACGATCTGGGCCGGGCTCAGGCGGGAATTCCGGGTGGGGTATTCCCCCAGCAGCAGGGGCCGGTCCAGGCCCAGGCGCGCCACGGGGCGGTCCAAGGGGGAGGCCGCATCGTGCTGGTCGTACCAGTGGATCTGATAGAGGTCCAGGCCGATGCCGCGCACCAGGGGCAGCCCCCGGGTGGTGCCGAGCCCCACGGTCACGGGCCGGTCCCCGTGGCGATGGGCCAGTGCGGCCATCCGCCGGAGGCGGGCCCGGAGCGTCCAGGGCTGAACGCCGGCCCCCTCCCACCCCATCCCGAACGCGGCCCACTCCGGCTCGTTGAAGAGGTCCCAGGCGAGGAGGGCGGGGTGCGTTCCGTACCGCTGGAACACGGGCGCCAGCACCTCCTCTTCCAGGGTCTGCCATTGGGCCGCATCGCGGAGCCATTCGCTCCGGCCGCCCAGTTGCACCCCATGGGTCCACGCCTCCGGCCCGCACAGGAGGAAATCGAAGCAGACGGGCAGGAGGCGAAGGCCGTGGTCGGCGGCCAGGGCGAAGGCCAGGTCAAGGTCGGGAAAGACGCGGGAATCCAGGCCCAGGGGCCGCCCGGCCGGATCCGTGGCGATGCCCGAGCGCCCGTCCGCGAACAGGAACCAGCGGAGGCAGGTGATCCCGTCCCGCTGCAGCGCGGCGAAGGCCTGCCGGGTTCGCGCGAGGTTTCCCGGCGCCGCGATCCCCCCCTCGGGATGCCAGGCGTTGCTTCCGAAATCGTTGCCGCAGGAGAGCCAGGGGAGGTTCGCGCCCAGGAGGAAGCTCTCCCCCAGGTCCACCCCCAGGCCCACCGCCGGCGGGGTTTCGAGCCGTGTCGCCTCAGGCCGGAACACCCGGAGCCTCTGGAGGAACGCCCAGCCCCATCCGGCGGCTCCCCAGGCGACTCCCCGGGCGGCCCGCATCAAGACCCGTCGCCTCCGGCGCCCGGAAGCGGCAGGGGGCGCAGCTGCTCGGCGAGGGTGCGGGTCTTTTCCGTCGTCACCTCCCCGGTGTGCAGGGTCGTCTTGCGCTCGACGAGCAGGACATGGCACTCCTCCTCGGCGACCGGGTTGTGGCGCGTGCCCTTGGGCACGATGAACAGGTCGCCCTCGCCAAGCGTCACAACCCCGTCCTCCAGCTCGATCCGCAGGTGCCCCTTGAGGATGAAGAACAGCTCGTCCTCGTGCTCGTGGCTGTGCCAGGTCAGGGAGCCGTGCAGCTTGGCCACCTTCACATACGCATCATCAAGCTCGCCGATCACGCGGGGCGACCAGAACTCGGTCAGCGCGCGGGCGGCGGTCCTGGGGGAGAGGCGGGTCAGCATGGGGGCTCCAGGAACTCGGTGAAGGCGGGGGCTCGGACCGGGCGCCGCGGCTCGGACCGGGAGATCAGAACACGACCTTGTAGAGGTTCGACCGATTGTCCTTGGCCACGCCCAGGATCTGGGAACCCCGCCCCTCGCCGGGCGTCCGGTAGAAATCCATCCACAGGATGGTGCCCTGGCTGCCCCTCAGTTCCGTGACCGCGTGGTACATGCCCAGGACATGCGCCACATAGTAGCCCGGCCCGTAGACCTGGTCCCAGGCCGCCGAAAGGGTGTTCTTGTCCAGCGTGGCGGGGTTGGGTTCCATGAAGGAATAGGGGCCCCGGCACACCTCGCCCGCGGCCACCGGCACCGTGACCGTGCCCGACTTGCCGAGCCCGGCGAACACCAGCTCCGCGACCAGGGGCTGGGCGGACGGCTCCGGCGCAGACACCGGTGCGGTCTGGACCGGATAGAGCTTCGCCGTGACCGAACAGCCCACCATCAATCCCAGGCCCAACCCCAGGCTCAGTCCTGCCGCCATCCCTCTCATGTGACCTCCAGTCCTGCAGAAGAAGAGAACGATGCAGAAAGCCATGGTTGAAGGGCGACTTGCAACGGCGGAAGAGGGAATGGGGGCGGTTAGGGGATGAAATCAAGCCGTTGTGGGCTCATGAACAAGATCAGTGCCAAATGATCAAGCCTTGCCAGGCCTGGCAATGGGGATGTAACGACCCAGCCTGCATCAAAGTAATGAACTGAGAGGTAGAGAAAATAAAAGAAAGGGCGATAATGCATATTGAATCAAAATTTAAAGTGTGATTTGGTATCATAAAAATTCATTTAGACTTTTGGAGCTGAAGGAGTTGCCGTTGAATCTCGTTGTTCTCTTGCATTGCCGAGACCGACCGCCATGTAATCCAGACATAAACTATTGTTGCAGTGGCTATGACAAGGTTAAGAATTAACAATATTTTGCTAAAATTAGCATTTTCTGCGGCAGTCCTAGCCATACCTTTTAATTTTTCTTGCGCAATTGTCGCGCTGAGTTTGCTCTGTAGAAGATGCAAATGAGCCTTTTCTAACTCGCTTAGATCAGCCTCGACCCTCCTTGGATCATCCAATGAATATTTGTTTGACGCTGTGATCTTCGCATTGAGATAGGTGCTGTAGACATGCTCAAGTTGGCGGAACTCATGTTCGATACCAGTATTCTTGTCGCTTGGCTGATTCATAATACGAAATCCTCACAGAGAATAGGCCTAATAAAAACTTAGTCGTCACTATTTCGGTCACTTTGAATTTGAATCGCCAAAGCCTGCCCGAGCCACGCGGCGGGCAGGTAGGCCAGCACGAGGTCGAGGGTGCTGAACCAGGCCGGGGCCGGGAGCATGAGGACGCTGGCCAGGCCGCCCAGCAGGAAGAGCCCGCCCACGGTGTAGGCGGGAAGGGCGGATCGGCGGGGCGCCAGCAGGCCCGCCACGAAGGCGCCGGAAAGCGTTCCCAGCGCGTGGGCCAGGAAGGGGAAGATGAAGTGCTTCGCCTCGAAGAGGTGCAGGGAGGCCTTCAACCCTTCGGTGGTCGTCACATCGGCCCCGGCCGGCGGGGGGATGACCTTGCCGCTGAGGAGGATGAGCCCCCCGTTGACGAGGCTGCCGACGACGAACCCGAGCAGCACCGCGAGGAGCAGGCGAAGAACCTTGGCCATGAGGGGTCTCCAGGGGGCAGGAGCCGAGGGTTCGGCCCGCGGGTGGGGGCTGATCCTCATCGGGCCCTCATGATCCGTCCGCTGCGGCGCGCGCCTGGCCCAGGCGGACGCCCGCCCAGCAGGCGAAGGGGCACGCCAGGAGCATGGCGACCTTGAACCACGGCGCATACGGCAGCATGGCCAGGTTGAAGAGCAGCGCGCAGGCCAGCAGGCCCCCGACGACCGCCCCCGTCATCCGGTTTCCGATCCGGGAGGCGACCCCGGTGGCGAGGACGAAGGTCGCCCCCCAGGCGAAGACCACCCCACTCAGCACCCAGCCCGGGTAGCGCCGCACATGGGCGGGGATGTCGCCATCGAAGGGGACGGGAAAGGGGTGGACCACCGAGCTGAGCAGCTCGACGCCGATCACCAGGACGAAGGCCAGCGCCAGGCCGGCCGCCACCGCCCCCAGAGATCGCAGGATTGCTTTCATGCGCGCGCCCATCCATGAATCGAGGTTCGTTTGGACATCATGATGCGCCCAATCCCCCGACCGGGGATCAAGCCTCGGGGCCCGATCCGGCCTGCAGGGCATCCAGGTGCCGGTCGGCGGCTTCGAGGCTGTCCACGCTGTGGGCTTCGTACCCGGCGGCCTCGGAGACGCGGGTCACCTGCAGGCGGCTGAGGGGGATCTTCACCACGCGGACGATGGGGCCGACGCCCCGGAGCTTCAGGGCGGACTTGGCGCGGAGGAAGTCCTTGAAGCCCTCCTGGTCGGAGGGGTGGAGGGCGGAGATGTCGGTGACCACGCCGAAGCCCGGATCCAGACGGCTGGCCTCGGCGAGGATGGCCTTCAGGCTCTCCTGGCGCTCGGTGCCTTCGAGATGGCCCGACAGCGTGATGTAGAGCCGGTTCCGGTGGGGATCGGAGGTCACGCGGAACATGGCGGCGCTCAGAGGCGGAAGGGGACGGGAGGCTGCTGCTCCCAGGCGCCGCCCATGAGGGTGGTGCGCACGGGCACGCCGGGGGTCTTTACGCCGCGGTGGCCCATGCAGGTGTGCACGGCCACGAGCTGCACGCCCCAGGCGGCGGGGCGCAGGTGGGTGCGCAGGGCGTCGGCGATCTGCTGGGCCATGCGCTCCTGCACCTGCAGACGCCAGGCATAGGCCTGCACCACGCGCACGAGCTTGCTGAGGCCCACGGTGCCGCCGGCTCCTGGCAGATAGCCGATCGTGGCGTGGCCCTCGAAGGGCGCCAGGTGGTGCTCGCAGGTGCTCACGAAGGGGATGCGCTCGAGGATGACGGGCACGGGGGAGAGGTCGCCGGGCAGGGGCTTCAGCTCGGTGGCCAGGTCGATGCCGTAGCCCGCCAGCCGCTCGGTCCAGAACTCGGCCACCCGGGCGGGCGTGTCCTTCAGCTCCGGCGCGTCCGCATCCTGGCCGAAGCTCCGCAGCAGCGCGCGGACGGCGGCCTCGGCGGCGGCACGATCGAAGGATGGGGGCATGAGATCGGACGGCATGGGATCGGGCATGGTCCGGTCAGTCTACGCCCAGCCGGGCCCAGCCCGGTCAGGCCCAGCCGGACCCAGCCAAGTCCGGCCAGGCCCCGCCAGACCCGGTCAGGGGCCTTCACCCCAGCAGGTTCAGACCGGAACTCAGCAGCGCCTGCTGGCCGGCGGTGATGGCCTGCTGCTCGGCGGCCTTGGGATCCTGGCTCTGGTCGTAGGCGTAGCGCACCAGGGCGGCCGTGGCGGAAGCGGGCGTCAGGGCCGCCGCCGACACCGGCAGGCCGTCCGTCGAAGGGGCCAGCAGCGCGGAGGTGCCGCCGCCCAGAGAGGCCAGCATGGCCTGCACGGCTTCGGGGCCGTTCCCAGAGGAAGCCGAAGCGCCATAGGCGAGGGACACTAGGGCTTGGCTGCTGGACCCTCCGCTCAAGGCGGAGGCCGGGTCCACCGTCCCGGCGCTGCTCAGCAGGGTCGCGGCCTGGGCAGCCTGGGACTGGCCCACGGCCATGCCCTGACTGAGGGCCTGGCTGGCGCTCCCGGTCCGGGCGAGGGTGTTCTGGTAGGCGTAGGCGCTGAGGACGCCCGTGACGCTCATGTCCATGCCTTCCCCTTCCCACCGCCTCATCGGCCGGCGCACCCGCAAGGATGAGGCGCCCGGGAGGCCGGGACAAGACCGGTAAATACAGCCGGGTCAGGCTGTGAGATCCAGACCCACCGAGGCCTCGGCGGCCGGGACGACCTGGTAGCTCCGCAGCACCTGGTGGAGGGGGGCCTGGGGCCGGGCGAAGGCCTCGGGACCGGGGCCGCCGGCGTGGGGCTGCAGGTTGCCCGTGCGCAGCACCGCGGCGGCATCGCGCACCAGCTCGGCCCCCGGGGTGGCCGCCAAGGCCGGCGCCGCCGGGGCGCCGACCCCGGCCCCGAAGCGCAGCGCGGTCTGGAGGGCGAACTCCAGGCTCGAGCCCTGGGCGAAGGCATCCTGGGTGGCCGGGGCTTCCGCGGGGACGGCCGCGGGCGGGTTGGCGGGAGGGGCCGTGGTGGAGGTCTCGGTGGCGGCGGCCGGTGGGGTGATGGCCGGGGTGATGGCTGAGGTGGTGGCATCCGCCGCCGCGGTGGGGGTCGCGGCCGCCTGGGGGGCGGTCAGGGCCGCCAGCAGCGGGGCGGCGGTTTCCTGCACCAGGCCGAGGCTGCCGCCACTGGGCTCCGCCAGGGGGGACAGGACGGCGGTCTGGAGGGCCCGCTGGAACAGGGCCTGGGCCAGATCCTGAACGGAAAGGGTGGCCGCGGAAGCCGTTCCATCCAGGGCGGGGGGGGCGGCCACGGGCGGCACGGGCCGCAGGGCGCTCAGCGCACCGAGGGTGGCCGGGCCGAGGGCGTTGACCGAGAGGGCATCCATGGCACCCCCCAAGATAGGCCGTTTCCGCCGGGAGGTTTGGCATCGGCCGGGAAAGGCCCCTGTGGGATCATGGTCGATTGCGGAGGGGTCATGAGCGAGAAGGTCAGTTACGCGTCCAGCGGCGTGGACATCAACCGCCAGGACGAGGCCCTGAAGCGCATCAAGCCCCTGGTGAAGGCCACCAAGACCCCGGGCGTCCGCAGCGACATCGGCCTGTTCGGCGGCCTCTTTGATGCCCGGTTTCCCGAGGCCAAGCCCATCCTCGTCAGCAGCATGGACGGCGTGGGCACCAAGATGAAGGTGGCCCGGCGGGCCGGTATTTGGGACACGGTGGGCCAGGATCTGGTGAACCACTGCATCAACGACATTCTCGTACAGGGCGCCCGGCCCCTCTTCTTCCTGGACTACATCGCGGCCCAGCAGCTGGAACCGGAAGTCATCGAGCAGATCGTCAAGGGCATGGCCACGGCCTGCAAAAATTCAGGCTCGGCCCTCATTGGCGGCGAGCTGGCGGAGATGCCCGGCGTCTATGCCGAGGGCGAGGTCGATGTGGCCGGCACCATCGTGGGCGTGGTCGATGAAGCTGACCTGCTGCCGCGCCTCGACGCCATGGGCGAGGGCGAGGTGCTGATCGGCCTGCCCAGCTCCGGGCTGCACACCAACGGCTACTCCCTGGCCCGCAAGGTCTGCTTCGAGCTGGAGAAGCTCCAGGTGACCGACACGCTGCCCGGCACCGACCGCACGGTGGCGGACGCCCTGCTGGCCATCCACCGCAGCTACCTGGCCCCGGTGATGCCCCTGGTGAAGGCCCACAAGCTCGTGGCCATGGCCCACATCACCGGCGGCGGCCTGACCGACAACATCCCCCGCGTGCTGCCCAAGACCCTCAATGCCGAGATCGACACCGCCAGCTGGGAGATCCCGGCCCTCTTCCGCTTCCTGATGGCCAAGGGCGGCCTGGGGATCGACGACGCCCGCCAGGCCCTGAACCTGGGCGTGGGCATGGTGCTGGTGGCCAAGGCCGACCGGGCCGAGGAAGTGCTGGCCGACCTCCACGCCGCCGAAGAGCCCGCCTGGGTGCTGGGGCGCCTGGTGAAGGGTTCGGGCGTGGTGGCCTACCGCTAGCGACACCCGAGCGGAACGCCGATCAACACCGCGAATGGAATGATGACCGCCGAGAATGAAGGGGCTGAGCTGCGGTTTTGGGCCCTATCCTGATCGGTGTTCATCAATATTTGATCGGTGTTCTGCTTCTAGTGCCCATGACGGTGGAGGATCTTTGGCCGAAGTGCCCGTGAAAGCGCCTCCCCGCCTCGGCCTGCTGGATCCCCTGCGCGGCATCCTGGCCCTCTGCGTGGCGGTGTACCACCTGGGGGTGTGGTTCGACATCTCGCAGTCGGGCGGCGGCGCGAACATCGCCATGGCGCGCCTGGGCAACTACAGCGTGTCGGCCTTCTTCGTGCTGAGCGGCTTTGTGCTGTTCCGCACCACGCCCTGGCCCCGTCTTCAGAAGGAGGGCCCCGCGCGCTTCTGGCTGCGCCGCTTCCTGCGCCTGGCGCCGGTGTTCTATGTGGTCTGCACCCTGAATGTGGCGTTCCATCTGGGCATGGGGCCGGAGCCGTCCTGGCGGTTCATCGCCGAGAACCTGTCGTTGACCTTCGGCGCCATCCACCCGAACCATGCGCTGGTGACGGGGGGCTGGTATGTGGGCCTCGTGGCCCTGCTCTACTTCGCCTATCCGGCCCTGGCCTGGCTGCGGGAGAAGGGCGGGCCTCGGGGTGGGCTCGTCTTCCTGGCGGCCCTGGCCCTCGGCCTGTGGGCGTGGAGCCTGCCCTCCACCCTCGAGGGCGTCATGGCGCAGGAGCCGTGGAACCGCTTCCACACCTATGTCATGGCCCCCAACCAGCTCTTCCTTCTGGCCTGGGGGGCCCTGCTGGCGGGGCTGCACGCCCGCACGGAGCAGCGGCTCGAGCCCAAGGTGGCCCTGCTGCTGGCCCTGCCGCTGGTGTGGCTGCTGGTCAAGCCCACGCCCCAGTTCTTCGATCACCTGGCGGTCCTGACGGGCTGGCTCCGCTACCGCTACCTGCTGGTGGTGACAGGCCTCGTGGCCCTGGCGGCCTTCACGCGGGACGGCGAGCCGGGGTGGTTCGGGAAGGGCCTCACGCGGCTCGGCGCCTGGAGCTACGGCCTTTACCTACTGCACCCCTTCACCATGAAGCTGGTGGCGCCGCACTGGACGGGTCGCCTGGGATTCAGCCTGGCCCTGGCGCTGGCCATCCTCGCCGCGGCCGGGGCGCACCGCTGGATCGAAGAACCCCTGGGGCGCCTGGGGCGGCCCAAAGAAAAGCGCTGACCCGCAGGTCGATCTGCAGGTCAGCGCCTTTCCTCGGGTTCAGGGCCTCAGCCCTTCTTGTAGATGCCGGTGCCGAACACCAGGCCGTCATGCAGCTCGAAGTACATGGCCTTCGGGGCGGGGCGGCCGGTCCTGGGATCCTTGTACTGGATGTCTTGCCAGCCCTTACCCTTGGCCTTGGCGGTCTCGATGCGCTCCCGGATGAAGGGCTTGCCGTCGGGATCCTTGGAGTTCAGGGCGTCCACGCCCACCTTGGCGGGCTCCTGGCCATGGGCCAAGCACTTCCCGCTCTGATCGTAGACCGTGATGTACAGCTCGCCGCCGGCGCGCCGGAACTTGCCGCTGGGGAGGGTGAATTCGCGCAGGGCTGCGGCCCGTCCGTGGGTCTGGTAGTAGGCGACGGCTTCCTTCAGGAACGCCACGGCATCTTCGTGCTTGAGGGTCTGGGCGCCAGCGGTGGAGACCAGGGCCGGGGCGGCGAGAAGGACGATCAACTTGCTTGGATGCATGGCATCTCCGGGGGGCGCCGTACGCGGCGCATACCTGGGAGATCGGTCGGCCCTGGCCGTGGTTTAGATGCAGCGGGTAGGTCTTGACGGGGGTCAAAAGCGCCGGTGCGTTGGGAACCCTCGCCGGGAGCTGGCCTCTCAGGCCCCGTCGGGGATGACCGGCTCCACCAGCAGGGCCAGCTGGGCCAGGGACTCCTGCCAGCCGAGGACGCAGAGCTCCGGGGGGATGACGGCGGGGATGCCCTCCTGGACGATGTCCACTTCCGTGCCGCAGCTCACGGGGCGCAGGTTGACGGTGACCTGCATGTCGCCGGGGAGGTTGGGATCGTCGAAGCGGTCGGCGTAGCGCAGCCGCCGGGCGGGCACCAGCTCCAGATAGGTGCCCCCGAAGGCATGGGTGCCGCCGGTGCCGAAGTTGGTGAAGGACATGCGGTACCCGCCGCCCACCCGGGCGTCCATCTGGTGGACCTTCCCGGTGAATCCGTAGGGGGGCAGCCACTTCGCCATGGCGTCCGGGTCGAGGAAGGCCCGGTAGACCTTGTCGGGCGTCGCGCGGAGCACCCGATGGAAGCGGACGGTGGAGGGGGCATCGCTCATGGCTGGCTCCGGGAGAGGGGTGCGAAATGGGATGCCGGTCGGGGGAGGGGCGTCGCGGGTCCCCAGCTCCGAACCTTTAGCTTCGGGCCCGGCCCTCTCCTTCGATCCGTGCGTAAAAGCTGGTGCGGCGCAGGTTCTCCTCGACCTTGAAGGCCTGCTGCAGGGGCGGGAAGGCGCGCTGCTCGCAGTCGGTGCGCTCGCAGAGGCGGCAGGTGACGCCCACGGGCACGGGCGGCTGGTCCAGGCGCAGGCCGTCGGCGTAGATGAGATCCTTGGCATGCCCCATCTCGCAGCCCAGCCCCACGGCCTGCATGGCGTGCTGGCCCCGGTAGCCGCCGGTGTCCTTCTGCAGGGTGCGGGCGATGCAGAAGTAGCGGCGGCCATCGGGAAATTCGCTGATCTGGGTGCGGATCAGGCCCGGCGTGAGGAAGGCCGCGTGGGCGTTCCAGCGGGGGCAGGCGCCGGAGAAGCGCGCGAAGCGGATGCCCGAGGCGGAGAAGCTCTTGGAGATGTTGCCGGCGATGTCGATGCGGAGGAAGTGGAAGGGCACACCCTCGGCGCCCGGCCTGCGCAGCGTGGTCAGGCGGTGGCAGACCTGCTCGAAGCTGGCCTGGAAGCGGCGGGCCAGGATCTCGATGTCGTAGCGCTCGGTCCGGGCCGCCTTCAGGAAGCGGTCATAGGGCATGAGCACGGCGCTGGCGAAGTAGTTGGCCAGCGCCACCCGGGCCAGGGCGCGGGAGGCGCCTGTGCGGAGCAGCGGGTGGGTGGTGAGGCTGTCCAGCAGGTCGCTGTGGTCGAGCAGGGCGAGCTGGTGGGCCAGCTGGAAGGTGCGGCTGCGCTGGGGCAGCAGCTCAGACAGGCTGAGGATGCGGCGGTCCGGGTCGAAGTGGCGCAACAGGCCGGGACCTTCCGACACGCGGTGGATGCGTACGGCGATGCCCCGGGCCTCGAAGCAGGCCGCCAGGCCGGGGTAGGGGGCATCGGCCTCCAGGCCGGCGCTGATCCACAGGGTCTCGGCGGCCAGCTCCAGCTCCGGGAAGTGGTTCATGGCCTGCTGGATGAAGTCGCCGACCTCCTCGGACGGCAGCCGCGTGGCCTCGGGATCGAAGCCCTGGCCGTCGCTGAGCTTGGCGGCCAGGGTGCCGAGACCGTCCTGGGCGTGCTGGTAGGCGCGGTACAGCTCGAAGACCCCCCGGGCCAGCTGGGGGTTGTTCTGGACGAGTTCGCGGACATCCTGCGCCTGGAGACCCAGGGGCTCGAACAGGGGGTCCCCGAAGGCCTCCATGAGGTCGTCGGACAGGCGCTGGTCCTCCTCCGGCGCCAGGGCCTTGAGGTCGAGCTTGAACTGCTGGGCCAGCCGGATGAGCAGGGGGGCCGTGAGGGGGCGCTTGTTGCCTTCGATGAGGTTGAGATAGCTAGGGCTGATGCCCAGGGCCTCGGCCAGCTGGACCTGGCTGAGGCCCTCCTGGCGGCGGAGCAGGCGGATCTTGGCGCCAAGGCGGGCGGCGGGCTTGGTGGGGGCGGCAGAGGGCATGGGACCTCGTTTACATAAATTTACAAAATCCAAAGAGATGATTGACTGAAATTTTCAGTTCAACCCCTATCAAATCAGCTGTTCATTGACTCGCTAAAGAATAAGTCAATCTTTGACACAACGCCACTCCCCAACTTCCCCGAGGTGATTCATGACCCCCAAGTTCCCTGTCCCCCCCATCGAGGACGACTTCTCCGCCCACCGCTGGGAGGGCATCACCCGGCCCTACACCGCCGAGACGGTGAAGAAGCTCCGCGGCAGCCTCCGCATCGAGCACACGCTCGCCCGGCTGGGCGCCCGCAAGCTCTGGAAGCTCCTCCAGAACGACGAGCCCACCCGGGCCCTGGGCGCCCTCAGCGGGGGCCAGGCCGTGCAGATGGCCCGGGCCGGGCTCAAGGCCATCTACTGCTCCGGCTGGCAGGTGGCGGCGGACGCCAACCTCTCGGGCCAGTCCTACCCCGACCAGAGCCTGTATCCGGCCAACTCTGTTCCGGCCCTGGTCAAGCGCCTGAACAACGCGCTCCAGCGCACCGACCAGGTCGAGCACGGCGAGGGCGGCATCAGCCGCGATTGGTTCCTTCCCATCGTGGCCGACGCCGAGGCGGGCTTCGGCGGCCCCCTGAACGCCTACGAACTCATGAAGGGCATGATCGAGGCGGGCGCCGCCGGCGTCCACCTCGAGGACCAGCTCTCCAGCGAGAAGAAGTGCGGCCACCTGGGCGGCAAGGTGCTCATCCCCACCGGCCACTTCATCCGCACCCTGGTGGCGGCCCGCCTGGCGGCCGATGTCATGGATGTGCCCAGCCTCATCATCGCCCGCACGGATGCGGACTCGGCCCGCCTGATCACCTCCGACATCGACGAGCGGGACCAGCCCTTCCTCACGGGGGAGCGCACGCCCGAGGGCTTCCACCGCATCACGGGCGGGTTGGCCATGGCCATTGCCCGGGCCAAGGCCTACGCGCCCTACGCCGACCTGATCTGGTGCGAGACCTCCACGCCGGACCTGAAGGAGGCCCGCGCGTTCGCCGAGGGCGTCCACGCCGAGTTCCCCGGCAAGCTGCTGGCCTACAACTGCTCGCCCTCCTTCAACTGGAAGAAGAAGCTCAGCGATGACGAGATCGCGGCCTTCCAGCGGGAACTCGGGGCCCTGGGCTACAAGTTCCAGTTCATCACCCTGGCGGGCTTCCACAGCCTCAACCACGGCATGTTCGAGCTGGCCAACGCCTACCGCACCGAGCACATGACGGCCTATGCCCGGCTGCAGGAGGCCGAGTTCGCGTCCGAGGAGAAGGGCTACACCGCCACCAAGCACCAGCGGGAAGTGGGCACCGGCTACTTCGACGAGGTGGCCCAGGCCATCAGCGGCGGCCTGGCCTCCACGCTGGCGCTGGCGGGCTCCACCGAGGCCCAGCAGTTCCACTAGGCGCTCGAAGCAGAAGGGGCCGCGGGTGCGCTATTTCGAGGCGTCCGCGGCCTTCTTGTCGGCGAGGGTCTTGTCGTTGATGACGGTCCCCGCCGGGGCGGCCGGCTTCGCGGCGGCGGCGGCGTAGGCCTGCCCCGTGTGATGGTAGATGAGGTATTCGCCGAAGAAGACGGCCATGAGGTCGGCGCGCTCCTTGAAGTAGGCGAAGCCGTGCTCGTCGCCGTCCTTGATGTTCACGGCCACGCCCGGCAGGTCCTTCACGGTCTGGGCGTTCTCGAAGGCGTCCTTGTCGCCGGCGGAGGCCAGCACCAGGGTGGAGGCCCGGCCCCGCAGCAGGGCGGCCTTCAACCTTTCCCGGGAGCCTTCGCCGAAGGCGCCGGTGCCCGCGGGGCTGAGGCTGAGGATGGCGACGGGCTTGACCTCGGGCGCGGCCAGGAGCACCGAGAAGGCGCCGACGCTGGAGCCGGCGAGGCCGATGCGGCGGCTGTCCACGCCGGGCTGTTTCCGCAGCCAGGCCGCGGCCTGGGCCAGGTCGGCGGGGATCTTGTCGAAGCCCACGGCCTTGGCGGAGGCCATGAAGTCGCCGGTGACCTTCACCTCGGCGCCGTCCTTGAGGGTGCTGGCGCCGTGGCCGCGCAGGTCCAGGGCCAGGGTGCCGATGCCGCGGGCGGCCAGGCGCTCGGCCAGGGGCGCCCAGCCGGAGCGGGCCGCGCCGAACTGGTGGGCCAGGATCACCACGGGGGCCTTGCCCTTCGCGGCGGGCAGGGTGAGGGTGCCCTTGAGGGCGAAGCCATCGGCGCTCGTGAGGGCCATCTCCGTGGAGGCGGGGGCGGCGGCCAATGTCAGGGCCAGGGATGCCAAGGGGGCCAGCAGGCGGAGCATGCGCATGGGTACCTCGGGGAAGTGCCCCACTCTAGCACGCGTGGAACCCGGCGATTCATGGGGTATAAAGGAAGGCTTCCCGCTCTTTCGAGGTGCTCATGACCGCCCAGACCCCCGATGCCATCCTGCAGGAGACCAAGCGCCGCATGCACGCGTCTGTGGAGGCGCTGAAGAAGGAGATGGCCACCATCCGGACCGGCCGGGCCAACGCCAGCCTGCTGGACAATGTGCATGTGGAGTACTACGGCTCGATGGTGCCCCTGAACCAGATGGGCACCGTGTCCGTGCCCGAGGCGGGGATGCTGGTGGTGACCCCCTTCGACAAGAGCGCCATCAAGGCCGTGGAGACGGCCATCCTCAAGTCCGAGCTGGGCATCAACCCCGGCAACGACGGCAATGTGATCCGCCTGCCCATCCCCATGCTCACGGAGGAGCGCCGCCGGGAGCTGGTGAAGGTGCTGCACCGCCTGGGCGAGGAGATCAAGACCGGCGTGCGCAACATCCGCCGGGACGCCAACGAGGATGTGAAGAAGCTCGAGAAGCTCAAGGAGGGCCACATCTCCGAGGACGCCGCGAAGAAGGCCCTGGACGACATCCAGAAGCTCACGGACGCCCACATCAAGGAGGTCGATGAGGCCATGAAGCACAAGGAAGCGGAGATCCTCAAAGTCTGAGCCGGTGCTGAGCCTCCCCAAACTCCTCCTCCTCATGCTTGCCGCCCTGCTGGCAGGCTTCATCGACGCGGTCGTGGGCGGAGGCGGACTGATCACGGTGCCGGCCCTCATGCTGGGGCTGCCGGCAGGCACGCCGCTGCCCACGCTGCTGGGCACCAACAAGGTGGTGGCCGTCACGGGCACCACCATGGCCGCGGGCAAGTTCCTGCGTTCGGGGACGCTGGCCTGGCGCGAGATGGTGGGCCCGGTCCTGGCCTCTGCCGCGGGAGCCTCGGCGGGGGTGTGGCTCACCTACCGGATGCACGGGGATTTCCTGCGGCCGCTGCTGCTGATCCTGCTGGTGGCCATGCTGGCCTTCACGCTGCTGAAGCCCGAGCTGGGCAGCCTGCACGCACCCCGCTACGGCCTCAGCCACCAGCGGGGCCTGGCGGCGGTCATCGCACTGGCGCTGGGCTTCTACGACGGGTTCTTCGGTCCGGGCACCGGCTCGCTGCTGATCTTCCTCTTTGTGGCGGTGCTGGGCTTCGACTTCCTGCGGGCATCAGCCCTGGCCAAGAGCGTGAACTGGGCCTCCAACATCACCTCCATGGGCCTCTTCGTCTGGCAGGGCAGCTGGATCCCCTCGGTGGCCCTCGGCATGGCCGCGGCCAACGGGGTGGGGGGCTACCTCGGGGCCCATGTGGCGCTGAATCGCGGCAGCGGCTGGGTCCGCGGCCTCTTCATCGCGGTGGTGGGGGCCCTCATTCTCCGCCTGGGTTGGCAAGTCCTGTTCTCCTGATCGAGGGGAAGATATTGCAGCTTTGAATGGGGCTGGCGCGCAGGGCATACTCCCGGCACGAGGCCACCGTGAAAAAAGGAGAGGAAGGGCAGGGGAAGGCGAGCTTTTTCGTCCCTTCCGGACGGGCGATGCCTCTGGAGCTGCGGGATCAGGCGACCTTCTGCCTGGACGATCCCCTGGTCCACGCGATGCTGGAGGCCGTGGACAGCTACGCGGTGGTGCTCAATGCGCAGCGCCAGATCCTCGCCGCGAACCCTCTGCTCCTCGAGGGGATCGTGAAGGAGAATCCCGGTGATTTCCTCGGCCTGAGGGTGGGCGAGGCGTTCCACTGCGTCCACCGGGCCGAGGGACCGGACGGCTGCGGTTCCTCCCGGGCCTGCCTGGGCTGCGGGGCCCTCCTCGCCGTGCTGGCCGCCCAGGACTCGCAGCAGCCCTCCTCGGGGGAATGTCTCCTCAGCCTCCAGCGGGAGGGCCGCTGGGAGGCCCGGGAGTTCTCGGTGCGGGCCCGCCCCCTGGTGGTGGCGGGGCACCGGCTCGTCCTGCTCACGCTCAAGGACATCAGCGCCCAGAAACGGCGGGAGTCCCTCGAGCACATCTTCATCCACGACCTCGTGAACTCCCTGCACGGGCTGCAGGGATGGACGGAGATGCTGCAGGGCAGCGGTTCCGACGCGACGGCCATCGCCGCGCGGATCCTCGAGATGACGGATTGCCTCACGGAGGAGGTGGAGTCGCAGCGGCGCCTGCTGTTGGCGGAGCGGAACGAACTGGTGCCGGATCTCCGCGAGACGACGCCCGGGAAGCTGATCGAGGACCTCTCGGGGTCGCTCGATGCGGAGTCCCTGGCGCGCCTGATCTGCCTGACGCCGGCGCCGGATGCCCCGACCCTGCGGACGGATCCGGCGCTCCTGAACCGGATTCTCACGAACATGGTGAGGAACGCCCTGGAGGCGATGCCGGTGGGAGGGCAGGCCCGGCTCTGGTTCGAGCTGCGGTCCGGCCAGCCCACCTTCGTGGTCCAGAACCCGGGGTACATGCCGCCGGAGGTGGCGGATCGGGTGTTCCAACGGTCCTTCAGCACCAAGGCGGCCCGCGGGCGGGGGCTGGGCACCTACGGGATGAAGGTGCTGGGCGAGACGGTGCTGGGCGGGAAGGTGGGCTTCACCACCGGCTGGGAGGAGGGCACGCGGTTCTTCATCATGCTTCCGGGCGGATGATCCCCGACCCAGGTTATGCTGGTCCCTCCATGCCCGCCTCTCGCCCTCGTCCCTTCGCCTGGGACATCCTCTTCCGAGCGTTGCGATTCTTCTACCTGCTCTGGGGCGGGATGCTGTTGTCGACCCTGGCGTTCTACGGCCGCCTGAAGCTGCCGCCCGCGTTCTGGCACTGGCCCGAGCTGTGCCGGGCCCTCATGGGCCCCTGGGGACGGGCCCTGGCCCTGGGCTTCGGCCTGGTCATGTGCCTGGCCGCCCTGCTGGAGGTCTGGGAGCTGGTGGATCGGGTGCTGGTGCGCTTCATGGGGGAGTCGGAGCGGTAGGGTTCCGTTTCGGACCGGCCCCGGCCGGAAACGCCTCTTGGTGAATCGGGCGCTTTTGGTGATCCTGGAGCCTTGGGCTTGAACCCTTTCGGGGTTCGGGCCATTCAAGTAGCGTGTCTCGGAGGCGTGGCGATATGGCGCAGGCGGTTCGTGGTGTGATGGCGGGACTGATGCTGGGCGCGGCCGCCCTGCCCATGGCGGCCCAAAGCCTGGCCCTTCCAGCCGCGGATCCCGTGGGCATCGCCCGCAGCGGCGCCCAGGTGGCCTACGGCTACAGCCTGGAGGCGGCGTCGACCAATCCCGCGCTGCTGGCCTCCCTGCGGGAGAACCGGGGCTTCTACCTTGCGGCCGGACTCGACCTCGCCTCCACCCAGCAGAGCCTGGAATCCAATCAGCGCACCACCTTCAGCACGGACCGCAACCGGGGCATCGGCGCCTTCGGCGCGGCCTTCCGCCTCTCGCCCGCCTTCAGCCTCGGCCTGAAGCTGGATGAACCCTTCATGCGCCACGGACGCCTCCGGGATGACGCGCCCAGCCGCTTTCTCGGGGACGGCCTCGACCTGTCGGCCCGCCGCCTGGAAGGGCAGATGGCCTGGGCCCTCAGCCCGAATGTGTCCTTCGGCCTGGGACTCGGGGCTGCGCGCCTGAGCTTCGAATCCAGCAGCGTCATGCGGTTCGGCGTGCCGCTCGATCCCTCGCAGCCCACCTCCGGAATCAATCCCGTGCAGGGGCTGGTCGAGCAGCGGGTCGCCCAGTCGGGGAACAAGACGGTCCCCAGCTATTCGCTCGGATTGCGCTGGGCCATCAATCCCCGCTGGACCTTGGGCGCGGCGCACCAGTCCGGGCTCAAGGGCGACCTGAAGCTCAGCGCGGGCTTCCGCGACGCCAACCTGGGCCTCTACGCCAACGACGGTCTGAGCATCGCGCCCCTGGGCACCGCCCCGCGGGCCACGGCGCTGCTGGGTGCCTCGACCCCCGTGCAGGCCGGCAGCCGGACGCTCGAGCTGCCCTCGCAGACCTCCGTGGGCTTCCGGCATCGCGCCACGCCGATGATCACCTGGGAGGCGGACCTCCGCTGGACCTCCGCTGGCCTGCGCATGCCGGCCTTCGCGGCGGTCTCCACCCCCAGTGGACCCGTGTCGGCCCCGTCGGAGCTGCCCCAGGGCAAGAGCCACCTGGGCCTCGGCGCCTCCGTGGAAGTGGAGCTCGGCAAGTTCTGGACCGTGCGGGGGGGCCTCTCCCTCGATCAGCGCTCGGTGGAAGAGTCGGCCGCCGAACCCCTGCTGGGAGGCTCGCGCACGGCCGCCTTCTCCATCGGCGCCGGGTATCGGACCTGGGGCGGCGAGCTGAGCCTCGGCTACCAGTACCGCCAGAGCGAGGACCAGGACACCCGCCGCCTTGACGGTGTCTGGAGTGCCGCGGGCTTCCGCGCCACGGGCACCCGCGTGCGCATGGAGGGCATGGGGCATCTCCTGGCCCTCGGCTTCAAGAAGACCTTCTAGCCATGCGCTATCTCGGTCCCCATGCCTGCGAGGAGGCCCTGTCCCGCGGCGAGTTGCACACGGTCTGGATCGCGCCCGCGGCCTTCGGGCGGCTGGCGAAGTTCGTGGGCGAGGCCCGCGCCGCGGGCGTGGTGGTTCACCGCGAACCCATGGAGGGCATCGACCGGCGCAGCCAGGGGCAGCGCCACCAGGGCGTCCTGGGCGAGGGCGGCGCCTTCGCCTACGCGGAGTTCGAGGATGTGCTGGCCGCCGTGAAGGAGAAGGGCGATGCCGCGCTGATCCTCGCCCTGGACGGCGTCACCGATCCCCACAACCTGGGCGCTATCCTGCGCTCCGCCGCCGCCGCCGCGGTGGACGGCGTGATCCTTCCCGAGCGGCGCTCGGCGGCGGTGAACGATACGGTGGTGCGCGCCAGCGCCGGCACGGCGGGCCGCGTGCCGGTCTGCCGGGTGGTGAACCTGGGGCGCGCCCTGGACGACCTGAAGGAGGCCGGGGGCTGGATCTACGGCCTGGCCGCAGGCGAGGGCAGCCGCGACTACTTGAAGGAGTCCTTCGATCGCGCGACGGTGCTGGTGATGGGGGCCGAAGGCGAGGGCCTGCACCAGAAGATCCGCGAGCGCTGCGATGGGTTGCTGCACATCCCCATGCCCGGCGGCATCGAGAGCCTCAATGTCTCGGCGGCCGCTGCGGTCACGCTCTTCCGCGTGATCGCGCGCCGCGGGCAGGCCAGTCCCGAAGTTTCCCCTTGAGGGGGCTCTGGGGGCGTGATATCTTTCGAGTTCCCTGTCAGGAAAGCCCTGCCTCGCAGTGACCCTGACACGCGGCTCCGCAAGGAGCTTCGAGGGACGCCTCCAGGGGCGCTCCAGGGATGATTGACAAGCCCCGGGAGGGGCGCCGGACAAACATGCCGAGATGGCCGAGTGGTTAATGGCAGCAGACTGTAAATCTGCCACGCAACGCGTTACGGAGGTTCGAATCCTTCTCTCGGCACCAGTCCAACTGGAACCCGTTCCAGATCGCTGGATCCTGTTCTCGGGATTCCACCGCGGGAATAGCTCAGTTGGTAGAGCGTCAGCCTTCCAAGCTGAATGTCGCGGGTTCGAACCCCGTTTCCCGCTCCACCCTCCCCGTCTGCCGAACCCCGGCTGACGGCAAGGCCCCCCGCCTCGCGGCGGGAAGGTTCAAAGCCCACATAGCTCAGTGGTAGAGCACTTCCTTGGTAAGGAAGAGGTCACCGGTTCAAGCCCGGTTGTGGGCTCCACCCTTTCGCACAGTTCCCCTTCATCTTCTCTCCCACCTTTCAGGAGGCACCCGTGGCCAAAGAGAAATTCGATCGTTCCAAGCCCCACGTCAACATCGGCACCATTGGCCACGTGGACCACGGCAAAACCACGCTGACCGCGGCCATCACCTTCATCCTTGCGAAGAAGTTCGGCGGCGAGACGAAGTCCTACGATCAGATCGACTCCGCGCCCGAAGAGAAGGCCCGCGGGATCACGATTAACACCGCCCATGTCGAGTACCAGACCGAGAAGCGCCACTATGCCCATGTGGACTGCCCCGGTCACGCCGACTATGTGAAGAACATGATCACCGGCGCGGCCCAGATGGACGGCGCGATCCTCGTGGTCGCCGCCACCGACGGCCCCATGCCCCAGACCCGTGAGCACATCCTGCTCGCCCGTCAGGTCGGCGTGCCCTACATCGTGGTCTTCATGAACAAGATCGACATCGCCGATCCCGAGCTCGCCGAGCTGGTCGAGATGGAGATCCGCGACCTGCTGTCCTCCTACCAGTACCCCGGCGACGAGATTCCCATCATCAAGGGTTCCGCCCGTCTGGCCCTGGATCATGCCGACACCCCCGAGCACGCCGACTGCGCCTGCATCCTCGAGCTCATGGATGCCGTGGATGCCTACATCCCCGATCCCGTCCGCGCCATCGACAAGCCCTTCATCATGCCCGTCGAGGATGTGTTCACCATCACCGGCCGCGGCACCGTGGTGACCGGCCGCATCGAGCAGGGCATCGTGAAGGTCGGTGAGGAAATCGAAATCATCGGCCTCAAGGACACCGTCAAGAAGGTCGTGACCGGCGTCGAGATGTTCCGCAAGTCCCTGGACCAGGGCCAGGCTGGCGACAACGCCGGCATCCTGCTCCGCGGCGTGGAGCGCAAGGATGTGGAACGCGGCCAGGTGCTCGCCAAGCCCGGCAGCATCACCCCCCACACCAAGTTCAACGCCCAGGTGTATGTGCTGACCAAGGAAGAGGGCGGCCGCCACACCCCGTTCTTCAACAAGTACCGTCCCCAGTTCTACTTCCGCACCACCGATGTGACCGGCTCCATCGAGCTCGAGGCCGGCCGCGAAATGGTGATGCCCGGCGACAACGTCACCCTGACGGTCGAGCTGATCCAGCCCATCGCCATGGACAAGGGCCTGAAGTTCGCCATCCGTGAGGGTGGACGCACCGTGGGCGCCGGCAATGTGGGCGAGATCCTGGCCTAAAAACCAGTCCGCCCTCCGACTTAGGAGGTCCCAATGCGCGACATCATCCACTTGCAGTGCCAAGACTGCAAGCGCAAGAACTACAGCACCACCAAGAACAAGAAGACCACCACGGGCAAGCTTGAATTCAACAAGTTCTGCCGTTTCTGTGGCGGTTACCGGGTTCACCGCGAGGCGAAGTAGCCTCCGGTCCCGAGGGTTCCCGCCCGGCTCCCACCAGAAGCCGGGCGGTCCCACAGGGGAGTAGCTCAGCTGGTAGAGCAGCGGACTCCAAATCCGCAGGTCGCGGGTTCGAACCCTGTCTCCCCTGCCATTCCGGCCCCGGCGATCTCGCTCGGGGCCGGGTTTTTCAGACCGAATCCTTTCCACGGGGTCCATCGTGATCGGAGCCATCAAACAACAGGCCAGAGATCTGTTCGCAGAGCTCGACCGGGTGGATTGGCCCAGCAAGGAGAAAGTGCTGACCTCCACCTGGACTGTGGTGATCGTCTCGGTGTTCGTCGGGGCCTTCCTGTGGTCCGTGGACTGGTTCCTCTCCAAGGGCTTCGCGTACTTCTTCCTGAAGGCCCGTTGAGCCGGAGGCAGCCATGACCGATCTCGTGAGCACCGCACAAGACACGGCGACCCCGGCTCAGCCGCAGGGGCGCGAGTTGAAGTGGTTCATCATCCACACCTATTCGGGCTACGAAGCCAAGGTGATGGAGCATCTGCGTCAGCGCATCAAGATGGAAGAGCGCGAGGGCAGCTTCGGGGACATCCAGATCCCCGAGGAGACCTATGAGGAAATGAAGGTCGACGCCAAGTCCGGCAAGAAGGAGCGCGTCGTCAAGAAGCGCAAGTCCTTCCCGGGCTATCTGCTGGTCCAGATCCAGGTGGAGAGCAAGCCCGAGGGTTCCGTCGAGATGGCGGATGCGGACTGGCACCTGGTGCGGAACACCCCCAAGGTGACCAGCTTCGTGGGGGCCAACAAGAAGCGGCCCACGCCCCTGACGGACGACGAGGTCCGCCAGATCATGCACCACACGGAAGAGACCCAGGAGAAGCCCAAGCCCAAATACCACTTTGAGAAGGGCGAAAAGGTCCGTATCATTGATGGCCCCTTCGCCAATTTCGAAGGGGATGTGGATGAGATCCACGAAGAACGCTCCACCATCAAGGTGATGGTGACGGTGTTCGGTCGCAGCACCCCCGTGGAGCTCGACTTCATCCAGGTGGAGAAGCGCTAGCTGATCCACCCTTCAAGGCGGCCGTCGCCGGCATGTGCCGGAATCAGTCGCGGGAGAACAAGACATGGCAAAGAAGATCACCGGCTACATCAAGCTGCAGCTGCCCGCGGGCGAGGCCACCCCGGCCCCTCCCGTCGGTCCCGCGCTGGGCCAGCACGGCGTCAACATCATGGAGTTCGTGAAGCAGTTCAACGCGAAGTCCGTGGGCGCGGTCGAGAAGGGCACCACCCTCCCCGTCGTCATCACCGTCTACGCCGACCGCAGCTTCAGCTTCATCCTGAAGACCCCTCCCGCCGCCGTGCTGATCATGAAGAAGCTCGGCCTGGAGAAGGGCAGCCCCACGCCCAACAAGCAGAAGGTCGGCAAGATCACCAAGGCGCAGCTCGCCGAGATCGCCAAGGTGAAGATGCCCGACCTCACCGCCGGCAGCCTCGAGGCCGCCGTCCGTTCCATCGCCGGCTCGGCGCGCTCCATGGGCGTCGACGTCATCGATTAACCTTCCCTTGCGCGGGCTTCGGCCCGCGCAAGGCGTTTTTGTTGGAGAGCTGCGTCGTGCGGCAATCCCGGCCACCGCGACCGTCATCGCGGGAGATCGTTCGGATGGAGCCAATATGGCAAAACCTGGAAAGAAGTACCGGGCTGCCGCGGCCAAGATCGAAGATCGCCCCTACGAGCTGAAGGACGCCCTCACCGTCGTCAAGGACACGGCTTACGCCAAGTTCGACGAGACGGTTGAAGTCCACATGCGGCTCGGCGTCGACCCCCGTCACGCGGACCAGATGGTCCGCGGCACCATCGTACTGCCCCACGGAACGGGCAAGACGATGCGGGTGGCGGTCATCGCAGGCGGCGAGAAGATCAAGGAAGCGGAAGCTGCGGGCGCCGAGATCGTGGGCGGGGACGAGCTGGTCGAGAAGATCGCCGGCGGATTCCTCGACTTCGATGCCCTCGTCGCAACCCCCGACATGATGAAGGGCGTCGGCCGGCTTGGTAAGGTGCTCGGCCCCCGTGGCCTCATGCCCAACCCCAAGACCGGAACCGTGACCTTCGATGTGGTCAAGGCCATCAAGGAGATCAAGGCCGGCAAGGTGGAGTACCGCGTCGACAAGACCGGCATCATCCACGCGCCGGTCGGCAAGCTCTCCTTCGGCGTCGAGAAGCTGGAAGAGAACGCCAAGGCGCTCATTGATGCCGTCCACAAGGCCAAGCCCGCCACGGCGAAGGGTAAATATGTGAAGACGATGTACATCGCCTCCACCATGGGCCCCTCGGTCACCCTCAACACCACAAGCGTTGAGAAGTAGGAGGCTGACCATGGAAAAGAATCAGAAGATCGCCGAAGTCGCCGAACTCAAGGAAACCTTCGCGTCCGCCACCTCGGCCGTCGTGATCGAATTCAAGGGGCTCGTCGTCACCAAGGACACTGCCTTCCGCAAGAGCGTTCGGGAGAGCAAGGCCCAGTACCGTGTCAGCAAGAACACCCTGCTCCGCCTGGCCGTGAAGGACACTTCCTTCGAGGCCCTGGGCGATTCCTTCAAGGGATCCAGCGCCATCGCCACGACCAGCGAAGATGTGGTCGCCCTGGCGAAGGCCGTCAATGGCTTCCTGAAGGACAACCCCGCCGCGACCTTCAAGGCCGGCGTCATGGATGGCAAGCTGATCAACGCCCAGCAGCTCCAGGTTCTTGCCGAACTGCCGAGCCGCGATGTCCTGATCGCCAAGCTGCTCTATCTCATGACCTACCCGATCTCCGGTCTGGCGGTCGCCCTCGAGGGCATCCGCAAGCAGAAGGCCGGCGAGTAGGACCAGCTGCTCAACCCCGAACCCAAAACCCATTTTCGAATTTTTGGAGGCCATCATGGCTCTCACTGCCGATCAGCTCATCGCTGAAATCGAAACCATGACCGTCCTTGACCTGGCCAACTTGGTCAAGGCCCTCGAGGACCGCTTCGGCGTGTCCGCTGCCGCCATGGCCGCTCCCGCCGCTGGCGGTGCCGCCCCGGCCGCCGCTGCCGAAGAGCAGACCGAGTTCAATGTCATCCTGACCGAGGCCGGTGCCAACAAGCTCAATGTCATCAAGGCCGTCCGCGAGATCGTCGCCGGCCTGGGCTTGAAGGAAGCCAAGGACCTGGTCGACGGCGCTCCCAAGGCCGTCAAGGAAGGCATCTCGAAGGACGAGGCTGGCAAGATCAAGGAAAAGCTCGAGGCCGCCGGCGCCAAGGTCGAGGTCAAGTAGTTTTTCTTACAGCACTAACGCAAAGCGTAGGGTGCGTTTCGCACCTTGCGCTTTGCGATTTTGTCTGGACATGGTACGATTATTCCTTCCGCCCGAATCCCGGGTGGTCGATGCCTCTTCAAAGGCTCCTGGTTGCGAACAACCTCCCGCCGCAGCGCCAATCACCTTGCTGGGCCGCTCCTTCCGCCGATGGGTGGGGGAGGGGCCATCGGTGCGCCTGCGGGTGGCATTCCTCCTCAGACCCTTTACTGATCCCCTTCTCCGGGGCCGAGGTTCCGGAGGCTCTACCGTCTTTGCTTAGGGCACGCAGCATCGTCTCATGTCGCCGCGTGTCGTCCATAGAAGGTTCCGCCAACTGCATCTGGAGCGAACCATGAGTGTTCAGCAGAACATCTACCGCCAGCGCCACAACTTCTCGAAGATCCGGTCCCTGGTTCCCATCCCCAACCTGATCGACATCCAGAAGCGCAGCTACGACGAGTTCCTCCAGATGAACCTGCTCCACAGCGAGCGGGAGACGCGCGGCCTCAAGGCCGTGTTCGAGTCGATGTTCCCCGTGCAGAACGGCAAGAATCCCGACGGCAGCGACGCCACGCTGGAAGTCGAGTTCCTCGACTACACCGTGGGTCACTGGGCCTGCAAGTGCGAAAAGTACCTGGGCCTCGAGCACCTCCGCACCCAGTGCAAGCAGTGCGGCCACAACATCGTGTCGGACCACCCGAAGGATCCCACGGTGGACTGCCCCAAGTGCGGCACCCGCAACAAGAACGCAGCGACCATCTGTGATGTGTGCCAAGAGCCCGTCTCGATGAAGCAGAAGATGGGCATGGACGAGTGCGTCGAGCGCGGCGCCACCATGGCCGCCCCTCTGAAGATCCGCGTGCGCCTCAACCAGTTCGACCGCGACGACAAGGGCAACCGGCGCTTCAAGCAGAGCCAGGATTCGGAAGTCTACTTCGGCGACCTGCCGATCATGACCGACCGCGGCACCTTCATCATCAACGGCACCGAGCGCGTGATCGTGAGCCAGCTGCACCGCAGCCCCGGCGTTTTCTTCAGCATCGCGCCGGACAAGAGCCTCTACAGCGCCCAGATCATCCCCTATCGCGGCTCCTGGATCGAGTTCGAGCTCGATTCCAAGGGCCTGCTCTACGCCCGCATCGACCGCAAGCGCAAGTTCCTGGGCGCCACCTTCATGCGCGCCCTCGGCCTGTTCAGCGAAGACCTGAACTCCAATGAGCCCATGCTTCGGCACTTCTACACGCCGGCGACCTTCTTCCTCAAGAAGGGCAAGCTGAGCGTGGCCCTGAGCGACCTGCTGGCGGGGCGCAAGCTCGGCGAGGCCGTGAAGCACCCCAAGACCAAGGAAGAGATCCTCGCCAAGGACAAGAAGATCACCCGCCGCGTCCTCGAGCAGATGGAGAAGGCCGGCATCAAGGATGTGCCGGTCGAGCGCGAGATGCTCGACGGCGCCGTGCTGCTGCAGGATGTGGTGAACATGGGCACCGGCGAAGTGCTCATGGAGGCCAACGAGCCCTTCCTCCAGACGCACCTCGAGATGTTCCTGGCCAATGATGTGCAGTCCTTCGATGTCTTCTTCCCCGAAGCGGACGCCACTGGCAAGGTCTTCTCCGAGACCCTGGCCAAGGACCACACCGAGGACAGCGAGGAAGCCGCCAAGGAGCTCTTCAAGAAGATCCGTCCCGGTGAGCCGGCCACGCTGGAATCCAGCAAGAAGCTGCTCTACGGCATGTTCTTCGACGGCCAGAAGTACGACCTCAGCAAGGTGGGTCGCCACAAGATCAACGCGAAGCTGGGTCTGAACACCGACCTGGAATTCCGCACCCTGGGCACCGACGATTTCATCCGGACCGTCCACTACCTGCTGCGCCTCAAGAAATACGACACCACCCGCCAGGACATCGGCGAGATCGCCCCCGTGCGCGCGGACGACATCGACCACCTGGGCAACCGCCGCGTGCGGTCCGTGGGTGAGCTCCTCGAGAACGGCTTCCGCGTGGGCCTCGTGCGTGTGCAGCGGGCCATCAAGGAGAAGTTCAGCATCGCGCAGGACCCCAACAGCCCCCTGCAGGCCCACGACCTGATCAACAGCAAGCCGGTCATCGCGGCGATGAAGGAGTTCTTCGGCAGCAGCCAGCTCTCCCAGTTCATGGATCAGACCAACCCGCTGTCCGAGATCACCCACAAGCGCCGCCTCTCGGCTCTTGGACCGGGCGGCCTCAGCCGCGACCGCGCCGGCTTCGAGGTGCGCGATGTGCACACCTCGCACTACGGCCGCATCTGCCCCATCGAGACCCCGGAAGGCCCGAACATCGGCCTCATCAGCTCGCTCTCCTGCTATGCCCGCATCAACGAGTTCGGCTTCATCGAGAGCCCCTACCTCAAGGTGGAGAACGGCCGCATCGTCCACTTCGCCAAGGTCACCAGCGTGGGCGACTCCAAGTTCGGCTACATGGATGTGGTCCGCCTCGAGGATCTGGAAGACGAGAACAAGAAGCTGACCAAGGGCGGCAAGCGCCCCGCGAAGTACGAGATGCACGCCTTCTACCTCTCCGCCTGGGAGGAGGACGAGCATGTCATCGCGCAGGCCAATGTGCCCGTCGACAAGGACGGCGCCATCACGGAAGAGGATGTGACCGTCCGTGTCGCCGGCGAGACCAAGATCGTCTCCCGCGACAAGGTCACGCTCATGGATGTGAGTCCCAAGCAGGTGGTCTCCGTGGCCGCTTCGCTGATTCCCTTCCTTGAGAACGACGACGCCAACCGCGCCCTCATGGGCGCCAACATGCAGCGCCAGGCCGTGCCCCTCATCCGCACCGAGGCCCCCATCGTGGGCACCGGCATGGAGTATGTCGCCGCCAAGGATTCCGGCGCCTGCGTGGTGTGCCGCCGCTCCGGCATCGTCGAGACCGTGGATGCCAACCGCATCGTGGTGCGCGTCGAGGACGATCCCGAGACCGAGGGCATCGAATCCGGGGTGGACATCTACACCCTGGTGAAGTTCGCCCGCAGCAACCAGAACACCTGCCTCAACCAGACCCCCCTCGTGAAGAAGGGCGAATATGTCACCGAGGACCAGATCCTCGCAGACGGCCCCTGCACCGACCACGGCGAACTGGCCCTGGGCCGCAACCTCGTCGTGGCCTACATGCCCTGGCGCGGCTACAACTTCGAGGACGCGATCCTGATCTCCGAGCGCGTGGTGAAGGAAGACCTCTACACCACCATCCACATCGAGGAGTTCGAGGTCCACGCCCGCGACACCAAGCTGGGCCCCGAAGAGATCACCCGCGACATCCCCCAGGTCCGCGAGGAGGCCCTCAAGAACCTCGATGACAGCGGCATCATCCGCACCGGCGCCACCGTCAAGCACGGCGACATCCTGGTGGGCAAGGTCACGCCCAAGGGCGAGACCATCCTCAGCCCCGAGGAGAAGCTGCTCCGCGCCATCTTCGGCGAGAAGGCCAGCGATGTGAAGGACGCCAGCCTGACCGTGCCCCCCGGCATCGAAGGCACCGTGGTGGACATCAAGGTCTTCACCCGCAAGGGCCAGGAGAAGGATCTGCGCACCCAGCAGATCGAGCGCGACCAGATCGCCAAGTGGGAGAAGGATCTCTCCGACGAGGAGCGCATCATCCGCGCCGAGGCCAAGAAGAAGATCGTGACCCTGCTGAAGGGCAAGGAACTTTCTGAGGCCCTCACGGACGACAAGGGCCAGAAGGAACTGCTGCCCAAGGGCAAGAAGCTCACCCAGAACATGCTCGAGGCCGTGTCCTACCACCGCTTCCGGCAGGTGTCCGTCGCCGCGGGCAAGAACCGCATCGAGACCGAGGTGCTGGACATCCTCGACAAGACCGAGAGCCAGCTCAAGGTCCTGCGCGACATCCTGAACGAGCGCATGGAGCGCCTGCTCAAGGGCGACGAGCTCATGCCCGGCGTCCTCAAGACCGTGAAGTGCTATGTGGCCGTGAAGCGCAAGCTGCAGGTCGGTGACAAGATGGCCGGCCGCCACGGCAACAAGGGCGTGGTCAGCCGCATCCTCCCCGTGGAGGACATGCCCTATCTGCCCGACGGCCGCCCCGTGGACATCGTGCTGAACCCCCTCGGCGTGCCTTCCCGTATGAACATCGGCCAGGTGCTCGAGTGCCACCTCGGCTGGGCCGGCAAGACCCTCGGCGTCCACTTCTCCACGCCCGTCTTCGACGGCGCGCGCGAAGCCGACATCAAGGGCTTCCTCACCCAGGCCTGGGAGAAGAACCACAAGCTGGGCCCCGATGTCACCGGCAAGACCAAGCTCTTCGACGGCATGACCGGCGAGGCCTTCGAGCAGCCCGTGAATGTGGGCTGCGTCTACATGCTCAAGCTGCACCACCTCGTGGACAACAAAATCCACGCCCGGAGCATTGGACCCTACAGCCTCATCACCCAGCAGCCCCTCGGTGGCAAGGCCCAGTTCGGCGGCCAGCGCTTCGGCGAGATGGAAGTCTGGGCGCTCGAGGCCTACGGCGCGGCGCATGTGCTGCAGGAACTCCTCACTTACAAGTCCGACGACATGCACGGCCGCACCCAGATCTACCAGGCCATCATCAAGGGCGAGACCATCAAGGATCCCGGCCTCCCCGAGAGCTTCAACGTCGTGAAGAAGGAACTCAACGCGCTCTGCATCGATGTCGAGATGCTCACCCGCGAAGAGCTGGATCCAGGCCTGACGGAAGAAGAGCCCGTCGCCTTCTCCATCGAAGGCTGATCTCCTTCCGCATTCCTTCCCGACGAATCCTGAGAGGTCCCCATGTATCCTGAGCAGCAGAACATCAACGCCTACGAGTGCATCCGGGTGTCCCTGGCCAGCCCGGACAAAATGCGCTCCTGGTCCAAGGGCGAAGTCACCAAGCCCGAGACGATCAACTACCGCAGCCTGAAGCCCGAGCGCGACGGCCTCTTCTGCGCCCGCATCTTCGGGCCCGTGAACGACTGGGAATGCCTCTGCGGCAAGTACAAGCGGCAGAAGTTCAAGGGCGTCACCTGCGACAAGTGCGGCGTCGAAGTCACCAAGAAGTCCGTGCGCCGCGAGCGGATGGGCCACATCCAGCTGGCCAGCCCGGTCAGCCATGTCTGGTTCTTCAAGGGTGTCCCCAGCCGCATCGGCTACCTGCTGGACATCCCCCTGAAGGACCTGGAGCGCGTGCTCTACTTCGAGGCCTATGCCGTCACCGAGTCCGGCGGCACCAGCCTGAAGGAAGGCGAGATCCTCAATGAGGACAAGTTCCGCGAGTACCGTAGCCTCCACGGCGAGGGCTTCAAGGCCCAGATGGGTGCCGAAGCCATCAAGGAACTGCTCAAGCAGGTCGACATCGAGGCGCTCACCATCGAGCTCCGCGACCTCATGAAGAAGGAAACCTCCACCCAGAAGCGCAGCAAGATCGCCAAGCGCCTCAAGGTGGCCGAGTCCTTCCACCGCTCCGGCAACAAGCCCGAGTGGATGATCCTCGATGTGGTGCCCGTGCTGCCCCCCGAGCTGCGCCCCCTGGTGCCCCTCGACGGCGGACGCTTCGCCACCTCCGACCTGAACGACCTCTACCGTCGCGTCATCAACCGCAACAACCGTCTCAAGAAGCTCCTGGAGCTCAAGGCTCCCGATGTCATCGTGCGCAACGAGAAGCGCATGCTGCAGGAGGCCGTGGACGCCCTCTTCGAGAACGGCAAGCGTGGTCGTCTCCTGCGCGGCGTCAGCAACCGCCCCCTCAAGTCCCTCAGCGACGCCCTCAAGGGCAAGCAGGGCCGGTTCCGTCAGAACCTGCTCGGCAAGCGCGTGGACTACTCGGGCCGTTCCGTCATCGTGGTGGGTCCCGACCTAAAGCTGCACCAGTGCGGCCTGCCCAAGAAGATGGCGCTGGAGCTCTTCAAGCCCTTCATCTTCAACCGGCTCGAGCACAAGGGCTACGCGGCCACCATCCGCCAGGCCAAGGAAATGGTCGAGGAGGGGCGTCCCGAGGTCTGGGATGTCCTGGAAGAGGTCATCAAGGACCACCCGGTCCTGCTGAACCGCGCCCCGACCCTGCACCGCCTCGGCATCCAGGCCTTCCAGCCTGTGCTGGTGGAAGGCAAGGCCATCCGCCTGCATCCTCTGGTCTGCACCGCCTTCAACGCCGACTTCGACGGCGACCAGATGGCTGTGCATGTCCCCCTCAGCCCCATGGCCCAGATCGAGGCCAAGGTGCTGATGATGTCCACGCAGAACATCCTCAACCCCGCCAACGGCCGTCCGAATGTGGTGCCCTCCCAGGACATCGTGCTGGGCGGCTATTACCTGACCAAGAAGCGCTTCGGCCGCAAGGGCGAGGGCATGGTCTTCGGCAATGTCAACGATGTGGTGGCGGCCTACGATGCCGGCGTGGTGGACACCCACACCATCATCCAGCTCCGCTACACCGGCGAGTGGGTGGATACCGAGGCCTGGCACGCGAAGGATCCCAAGAAGAACTCCGAGCAGGAAGTCTTCGAGGCGCCCGCCGAGACCGTGAAGAACGCCATCAAGACCACCACCGTGGGTCGCGTGCTCTTCAACCGTGCGCTGCCCGCCGAACTGCCCTTCATCAACGGCCTGCTCAAGAAGGAGGGCCTGCTCTCCCTCGTGAACCGCGCCTACAAGCTCAACGGGCCCGAAGTCACCATCCGCATGCTGGACGCGATGAAGGACTCCGGCTTCCAGTGGGCCATGCGCGCCGGCGTGTCCGTGGGCATCGACGATCTCGTCGTGCCCGACACCAAGGGCAAGCTCATCAAGAAGGCCACGGAAGATGTCCGCGCCATCGAGAAGGAGGCCTATGAGGGCCGCCTCGACTCCTCCACGCGCTACAACCGCATCCTGGAAGTCTGGGGCAAGACCAGCGACCAGGTGGCCAGCGACATGATGAAGGAACTGGAAAAGAGGAACGAGAACGACACCTTCCTCAATTCCATCTACATCCTGGCCGACTCCGGCGCCCGCGGTTCCAAGACCCAGATCCGCCAGGTCGCCGGCATGCGAGGCCTCATGGCCAAGCCCAGCGGCGACATCATCGAGACGCCCATCACCGCGAACTTCAAGGAAGGCCTCTCGGTGCTGCAGTACTTCATCTCGACCCACGGCGCCCGCAAGGGACTCGCGGACACCGCGTTGAAGACGGCCGACTCCGGCTACCTCACCCGTAAGCTGGTGGATGTGGCCCAGGATGTCATCGTGAACGAGGACGATTGCGAAACCCTCGGCGGCATCGAGGTGGAAGCCATCGTCAACAGCGATGGCACCATCCGCTCCCGCCTGCGCGACCGCATCATGGGCCGCGTCTGCCTCGAGGACATCGTGGATCCTTACGATCCCACGATCGTCCGGGCCCCCGCGGGAACCCTCATCTCCGAGGACCTGGCGTTCAAGATCGAGACCAGCGGCATCCCCAAGGTCAAGATCCGCTCCACCCTCACCTGCGAGGCGCGCCGCGGCATCTGCGCCAAGTGCTACGGCCTGAACCTCAGCACCGGCCGTCTGGTGGATCTCGGCGAGGCCGTGGGCGTCATCGCCGCCCAGTCCATCGGTGAGCCCGGAACCCAGCTCACGATGCGTACCTTCCATGTGGGCGGCGCCGCCAGCCGCACCTCCGAAAAGAGCACCCACGAGGCCCAGATCGCGGGCGTCGTGAAGTACGAAGGCCTGCAGGGCAAGACCGTCGTCAACCGCAAGGGCGAGATCGTGGCCCTCACCCGCAACGGCTACCTCCTGGTGACCGATGCGGACGGCAACGAGCGCGAGCGCTACAAGATCACCTCCGGCGCCATCCTGAAGGTCAAGGACAAGGAGACGGTCGAGCCCCGCACCGTGCTCGCCGAGTGGGATCCGTACAACGATGTGCTGCTCACCGAAGTGGGCGGCATCGCGGACTTCAAGGAATTCGAAGTCAATGTGTCCTACCAGGAAGAGAAGGATCCGATCTCCGGCAACTTCCGCAAGAAGGTCATCGACCCCACGGACGACAAGATCCACCCCCACATCAACATCAAGGGGGACAACCACAAGGTGCTGAAGCGCTACAACATTCCCACCGGCGCCTATGTCGAAGTGGAAGAGGGCCAGGAACTGCTGCCCGGCGATGTCATCGCCAAGACCAGCCGCCAGCAGGCCAAGACCAGCGACATCACGGGCGGCCTGCCGCGCGTGACCGAGCTCTTCGAAGGCCGCAAGCCCAAGGAACCCGCCATCATCAGCGAAGTCACCGGCATCGCGAAGTACGGCAACCGCGTCCGCGGCAACCAGAAGGTCGTGGTTGAAGCGGAGACGGGCGAGAAGGGCGAGTACCTGATCCCCCGCGGCAAGCACATCCAGGTGCAGGACGGCGACGAGATCCGCGCCGGCGAGAAGCTCACCGAGGGCGCCGTCAGCCCCCACGATCTCCTCAAGGTCCAGGGCGATCGCGCCCTCCAGGCCTTCCTCGTCAACGAAGTGCAGGAGGTCTACCGGGCCCAGGGCGTGGTCATCAACGACAAGCACATCGAGGTGATCATCCGCCAGATGATGCGCTGGGTCCTGATCACCGATGTGGGCGACACCCCGCTCATCGTCGAGGAGAAGGTGGACAAGCACCGCTTCAAGGAGATCAACGAGCAGGCCCTCAAGGACGGCGGCACCCCCGCCACCTGCGAGCCCCTGCTGCTCGGCATCACCAAGGCCGCGCTGACCTCCGAGAGCTTCATCTCCGCCGCCAGCTTCCAGGAGACCACCCGCGTCCTCACCGAGGCCGCCCTGGAAGGTCGCGTGGACTACCTGCGCGGTCTCAAGGAGAATGTCATCCTGGGCCGCCTGATTCCCGCGGGCACCGGCATGGCCCACTACCGCAACCTGGAGATCGAGGAGGGCGAGTATCCCGAGCCCACCTTGAACGAGTTCCAGGGCGGCGAGGACTTCGACGACGAATACGCCCGCATGGCGCAGCATGTCGAGGAACTCCAGGGCATGACCGAGATCGACGGCGAAGACCTGTAGCCTCCAGAGGCCTCCCGGAAACGGCCCGCTTCGGCGGGCCGTTTCTCGTTTGACCCTGATCTGGCCCGAGGCAATTGCGCGGATTCATGGTGTGATGTAAAAAATCACTCCAATGACCTGGTCTGGAACCGGGTCCATCGTGTCGCCGCCGCAGGATCCAGGGAGAACCGAGGCATGAACGGACGCAGGAATCGACTCGGAGCCCGCATCACCGGGCTGATCTTTGTGAGCTGGGCCGCCTTGCCCGGGCCCCTGTCCGCCCAGGCCCCTCCGCCCTATACGCGCACCCTCGAAGGCTACGCGGTGCCCGAGGTGACCCTGGTGAACCAGGAGGGGGCCAAGGTGAACCTCAAGGCCATGCTGGAATCCGGCGAGCCCGTCATCGTGGACTTCATCTTTGGCACCTGCACGACCATCTGTCCGGTCTTGTCCGCGGGCTACGCCAACCTGCAGACGAAGCTGCCGGCGGGTTCGAAGGTGCACCTGGTCTCCATCTCCATCGACCCTGAGAACGACACGCCCAAGGTGATGCGCGACTACCTCAAGCGCTACCGGGCCCGGCCGGGTTGGGACTTCTTCACGGGCAAGCGGGAGGACATCGACAAGGTCATGCGGGCCTTCAACGCCTACATCCCGAATAAGATGTCCCACTTCCCCCTGACCAACATCCGGGATCCCAAGACCGGCAAGTGGATCCGCATCTTCGGCCTCATGAGCTCTTCGGAATTCGTGGCCGAATGCCGCAAGGCGGGGATCCTGTGAGCGGGCCGAGGCTGAAGCCCCTCCTGAAGTCCACCCTGAAGGGAACCTTCGCCATGGCCCTGGGCCTGATTGTCCTGGCGGCCTCTGCGGCCGGACTCGGGGCCGCACCCGGAGACAAGGCCTCGGCCGCCCTGGCCCAGGGCGAGCGCATGTACCGCGAGGGCCTCCTCCCCTCCGGCGAGCCCATGCAGGCCGTGGTGAGCGGCGATGTCCCCGTGGCCGGAACCTCCTTCACCTGCGTGAGCTGCCACCTGCGGGGGGGCCTCGGCTCCTGGGAGGGCGGCATCGTCACGCTCGCGACCAACGGGGCGCGGCTTGCCCTGCCGCGCTACTGGAAGTTCCCGAACCTGAGCCCGGAGGAGCGGAAGGACCTGAAGCTCCAGAACCCGCCCGCCCGACCCGCCTACACGGATGAAGCGCTGGCCCATGTCCTCCGGACGGGCATCGATCCCGGCGGTCGGGAGCTGCATCCCATCATGCCCCGCTACTACCTGAAGGACCCGGACATGGCCCTTCTGATCAAGTATCTGCGCTCGCTCTCGGCCCAGCTGTCGCCGGGGGTGGATGCCACCACCATCCGCTTTGCCACGGTCATCACGGACGAGGTCAGCCCGGAAGACCAGCAGGCCATGCTGGTGCCCATGAACAACTATGTGGCCCGGCACAACCAGATCTCCAACGGTTTCGGCAACCGCATGTACCTGGGCGTGGGCGGCAACGAGATGAGCGGCAGCTACCGCAAGCTCGCCCTCTCCGTCTGGCGGCTGAAGGGGGCCCCGGACACCTGGACCCGCCAGTTGGAGGCCTACCTCGCCAAGGAGCCGGTCTTCGCCCTTCTGGGCGGGATCTCCTATGGGGACTGGAAGCCCATCCACACCTTTTGCGAAAGCCGCCAGCTGCCCTGCCTCTTCCCCCTCACCGACCTACCGGTGGTCTCCGACACCGACTGGTACACCCTCTACTTCTCCAAGGGCTACTACCAGGAAGGGCAGGCGGCGGCCCGCTACCTCCACGGGGCGGCGGAGTCCACGCCGTCGCGGATCGTGCAGGTCATTCAGGACGGTCCGGAGGGGCGCGACCTGTCGGCGGGATTCCGCGAGACCTGGCAGGAGCTGGGGCAGGGGGCTCCGAAGGAGATCCGGTTGGCGAAGGGGGAGACCCTCAGCCCGGCCGCCCTCCGCAGCCTGGTCCAACAGGAGAAGCCCACCGTGATCCTGCTGTGGACAGGCCCGGGCGCCTTCGAGGCGATCAAAAGCCTGGCCGGACAGCCCGATCGGCCGGGGACCGTCTTCATGTCCTCCCGCCTGCTCGGCGCCAAGGCGTACGCCCTGCCGGAGCAGGCCCGGACCTTCACCTGGCTCACCTATCCCTACCGGGATCCCAAGGATGAGCCCAGCGCCTCGAAGTACGCCGATAGCCTGCTGGCGGGCCTGACCGAGCGCCACCCGGAGACGCGGATCTCCACCCGGACCTACTCGATGATCCAGATCCTGCGTCAGGGCCTCATGGACATGGACCGGAACTTCTACCGGGACAACTTCATGGACCGCCTCAGCATGCAGCGGGACCAGGTCCTCCCGGACTACCTGCGCCTCAGCTTCGGCCCCGGCCAGCGCTACGCCTCCAAGGGCTGCTTCATCATGCAGCTCGGCCCCGGCCCCGAGCCGCGGCTCATCCGGAAGAGCGAATGGGTGATCCACTAATCGGAAACCCCGTATGATCTATCCTTCTTCCGTGGTGCTCTCCTTCTTCTGACCGGGGTGTTCATGCGTGCGATCGGGCGCGGGTTGTGGGCGATGTTCCTTGGCCTGGCCCTGCTCGGGCTGGGGTGCCGCGAGACGGTCGAGCTGCCCACGGGCCTCAGCTACGGCACCAACCCGGCGATCTACACCACCGGCACGGCCATCGCGCCGAACAGCCCCACCCATGGCGGCGGCGCCATCGACGCCTACTCCGTGAGCCCCGCCCTGCCGGCGGGCCTGGCCCTCGACACCAAGTCAGGCGTGATCTCCGGGACGCCCACCGCCGCCTCCGCCGCCGCCAGCTACACCGTGACGGGCACCAACGGCGCCGGCAGCGCCACGGTGAGCCTCAGCATCACCGTCAACGACCCCATCCTTCCCATCACCATCACCACCCAGCCGGCCGACCAGTCCATCGTGGTGGGCCAGACGGCCACCTTCACCGTCGTGGCCACGGGCACGGGCACCCTCACCTACCAGTGGCTGAGGAACGCCGTCGCCATTTCCGGCGCCACCTCCGCCTCCTACACCACACCGGCCGCCGTCCTGGCGGACGATGCCAGCACCTTCAGCGTCCAGGTCTCCGACGCCTTCGGCGGCAGCGTCACCAGCAGCGCGGCCAAGCTCACGGTGGTGGCCAAGGGCGGCCCGGGCACTTCCCTCGTGACGGGCAGCCTGGTCGCGGCCCGAGCCTTCCACACGGCCACCCTGCTCGCCAACGGCAAGGTGCTGGTGGTCGGGGGCTATGACGGGACCTTCAGCCTCGCCAGCGCGGAGCTGTACGACCCAACCACGGGGACCTTCAAGGCCACCGGGAGCCTCGTCACGCCCCGGCAGTCGCATACGGCGACCCTGCTCGCCAGCGGCAAGGTCCTGATCAGCGGGGGCAGCAGCTTCGGCACGGCCCTGGCCAGTGCCGAACTCTACGACCCGGCCACCGGGACCTTCACGGCCACGGGCAGCCTGGGGGCGGCCCGATCCGACCACACGGCGACCCTGCTCTCGAATGGCAAGGTGCTGGTGGCCTGCGGGCGCAACCTGGGCTCGTACCTCGCCACGGCCGAGCTCTACGATCCCGCCGCGGGCACCTTCGCGGCTACGGCCAATGCGCCCCTCGCCAGCCGGGCCACCCACACCGCCACCCTCCTGGCCAACGGCAAGGTCCTCCTGGCCGGCGGCTTCCGGTCCAGCTCGCTGGCGACGGCCGAGCTCTATGACCCGGCCACCGGGACCTTCACGGCCACGGGCAGCCTGGCTTCGGCCCGGGCCTACCACACCGCCACCCTGCTGCCGAACGGCAAGGTGCTTGTCGTCGGCGGCGCCGCGACGCTCGTCACCGAGCTGTACGACCCCGCCACGGGCGCCTTCGCGGCGTCGGGCAGCCTGGTCACGGCCCGGGACCACTGGCACACGGCCGTCCTCCTGCCCACAGGCACGGTCTACATCGCCGGTGGCGTCGGGGCCGGCTCGCCGGGCGCGGTGCTCTCCGCCGCCGAACTCTTCGATCCGGCCACGGGCCTCTGCACCGCCACGGGCCCCATGACGGCCCTGCGCGAGGCGCATACGGCCACGGCCCTTCCGGGTGGGAAGGTGCTGGTCGCGGGTGGCGGTGGCTTCGGCTACCTGGCCAGCGCCGAACTCTATTACTGATCCCGGGCCCTTGCGGGCCTTCGCGATGAGCGGGTCGCCTTCCCGAGCCTGAGAGGGTCGGGTCGGATGACCCGCATTTACATGATTCCTACCCATCCGATGGGGGGAACTCCCCATAGGTATGGATCCGGTTTCAGCTGAACCTTTCATTCACCTACGACACATCGTCGCACCCGGCCCGTTTTCAGGGCTGTGAGGGCTGACGGCTCTACCTGGTCTTCGCCGTTCCGATCTTCCATTCAGTTCCATTTCCAAAGCGAGGTGCACCATGCTGAAGAGGCTCAACCGTCTGCTGGCGCTCGCCGTGGCCCTGTTCACGGGGTTCGGCCTGCAGGCTGACACGACCGAGGTGGCCAACCGCACGGCGGCCCCCACCAAGGGCGGCGACAAGAACGCCATCATCGAGCGGGCCACCCGCCGGCGCACCCTGGCCAACGCCCGGGCGGCCGCCGCGGCCCGCACGCAGGCTGCCCTCAAGGCCAAGGGCGGGAAGATCGATCCCCTGGCCCTGGGCCAGAACCCGATCAACGCGCTAGCCTCCAAGGGCACCGCGGGCCTGGCCCCCAAGGGCGTGGAACAGCTGGCCGTTCCCGGCCCCGGCTTCCAGTTGGCCCAGCCCGACTACATGTTCGGCACCGCCAGCAACTGGCACAACACCAAGCCCATCCACAAGTTCGTGGATACGCTGCCGGGCCTGGGCGCCGCCAATGCCAACAACCTGGGGAACTTCATCCCCGTGGCCAAGCCCATTCCCGGCGTCTTCAACGACGGCTCCGACTACTACGAGATCGCCGTCGAGCAGTACACCCAGAAGCTGCACTCCGAGCTGGACCCCACCCGCCTCCGCGGTTACCGGGACCTGAATCCCTCCGCCGAGAGCACGGCGAACGGCGCCAACAGCTCGAACTACCTCGGGCCCGTCATCATCGCCAAGCGCGATCGGCCTGTGCGCGTGAAGATGTTCAACCAGCTGCCCACGGGCACCGCAGGTGACCTGTTCATCCCGGTGGATACCACCATGATGGGCGCCGGTGTGGGCCCGCTGGGCAACGCCGCCATCGGTACTGGGCTCTACACCCAGAACCGTGCCGAGTTCCATCTCCACGGCGGACTCAACCCCTGGATCAGCGACGGCACGCCCCACCAGTGGGTGACGCCCGCCGGGGAGGTCACCAGCTACCAGAAGGGTGCCTCCTTCCAGAATGTGCCCGACATGGGCGCCGGCACCCCCGGGGACGGCATCGCCACCTACTACTGGACCAACCAGCAGAGCGGCCGGTTCATGTTCTACCACGACCACTCCTTCGGTCTCACCCGCCTGAATGTGTATGCCGGCGAGGCCGCCGGGTACATGATCGTCGACCCGGTGGACGACAAGCTCATCAACGCGGGCGTCATCCCCAGCAACGGCGATCCCAACGGCGTCTACCGATATGGCATCCCCCTCATCATCCAGGACAAGACCTTCGTCAACACCGCCACCCTGGGCACCGTCGGCGTCGTGGGCGGCACCGACCCCACCTGGGATGTGACCAAGTACGGCGGCGATGGCAGCCTCTGGTATCCCCATGTCTACATGGTCAACCAGAACCCCGCCGACATCTCCGGCGCCAACGGCATGGGCCGGTGGGACTACGGCCCGTGGTTCTGGCCCCCGGTGACCGCCGCCGCCGGCCTGCAGCACGGCGCGGAGCCCATTCCCGGTGATCCCAACGGCACCGAGTACCCCGGCACGCCCAACCCCTCGCTGGTCCCCGAAGCGTTCATGGATACGCCGGTGATCAACGGCACGCCCTATCCCAAGATCACCGTCCAGCCCAAGGCCTATCGCTTCCGCATCCTGAACGCCGCCAACGACCGGTTCTGGAACCTGTCCTTCTTCAAGGCGGACGCCTCGGGCACGGAAGTCTCCATGGTGCCGGCCGTTCCCCACGATCCGGCCGATCCCACCTGGCCGGCCACCTGGCCCACGGATGGTCGTCTCGGCGGCGTGCCGGATCCCACCACCGCAGGCCCCTCCCTCATCCAGATCGGCAATGAGAGCGGCTACCTCCCCTCGCCCGTGGTGATCGCCCCGCAGCCCGTCGGCTACAACTACAACCGCCGGGACATCGTGGTGCTCAATGTGCAGGACAAAGCCCTCTTCCTCGGCCCCGCGGAACGCGCCGATGTGATCGTGGACTTCTCGGCCTTCGCGGGCCAGAAGCTCATCCTCTACAACGACTCCCCGGCCCCCGTGCCCGCCTTCGATACGCGCTTCGACTACTACACCGGCTGCCCCGACCAGACCGACACCGGTGGCGCGGCGCCCACCCTGCCGGGCTTCGGCCCCAACACCCGCACCCTCATGCTGTTCGAGGTGGCCGCGGCCACGCCCGATCCGGCCTTCGACATGGCAGCCCTCAACGCGGCCTTCCAGTCCACCGCGACTTCCAACGGCGCCTTCGCCGAGTCCCAGCACCTGCCCATCGTGCCCCAGGTCGCCTACAACAGCGCCCTGAACAAGGCCGTGGCCAAGGATGTCTATGCCCGCATCCAGGATTGGCAGTTCCGCACGCCCTTCCCCGCCATGGAGAACGGCGACCTCATCCAGCCCTACATGGGTTCCAAGGCCATCCAGGAGCTGTTCGAGCTGGACTACGGCCGCATGAACGCCACCCTCGGCGTGGAAATGCCCTTCACCAACTTCAACATCCAGACCACCATCCCCCTCGGCTACGCGGATCCCGCCACCGAGCAGCTGGTGGACGGCACCACCCAGTACTGGAAGATCACCCACAACGGCGTGGACACCCACCCCGTGCACTTCCATCTCTTCGATGTGCAGATCGTCAACCGCGTGGGCTGGGACGGCGCCGTGCGCCTGCCCGACGCCAACGAGATCGGTTGGAAGGAAACCGTCAAGATGAACCCGCTGGAGGACATCGTCGTCGCCTTCCGGCCCCTGTCCCCCCGGCTGCCCTTCCCCTTGCCCAACAGCCTGCGCTCGCCCAATGTCGTGCAGCCTGACAATGTCAACATCACCGTCACCAACCCGGTGGATGGCAATCCCATCAGCGTGAGCAACGCCGCCAAGGATTTCGGCTGGGAATATGTGTGGCACTGCCACATCCTCGGCCACGAAGAGAACGACTTCATGCGCCCCATGGTGCTGACCGTCGCCACTTCAGCCCCCTCCGCCCCCACCGGACTTACGGCCGCCCTGTCGGCCCCCAGCCGGGCTGAGCTCGCCTGGACGGACAACGCCACGGACGAAACCGGATTCACCATCCAGCGCCGTTCGGGGACCGATCCCTTCGCCACGATCGCCACCGCCGTTCCCAATGTGAGGAGCTACAGCGACCTCACCGTGGTGCCCGGCACGCTCTACGACTACCAGGTCATCGCCTACAACCAGGCGGGCGACTCCGCTCCGTCCAACATCGCCGGGGTCAACACCCCCAGCACGGTCCAGATTTCCGGCACCGTCTTCACCTTCGATGGCGTCAGCAACCTGCCCAAGGCCGGCGTGCTGCTCACCTTCGCCAGCGCCGGCGTCACCACCGCCACCGCCACCACCGACGCCGCAGGCGCCTACACCGTGGCCGTTCCCTATGCCTGGACCGGCACCATCACCCCGGCACTCGCGGGCTTTGCCTTCACCCCCGCCAGCCGCACCTACACTGCCCTCAACGCCAACCAGACGGGCCAGGACTTCCAGGCCCGCGCCGTGGCCACCCTCAGCGGCACCGTGACTGTCGGCGGCCTGCCCCTGGCCGGTGCCACCGTCACCCTCAGCAATGCAGGCGGCTCCGCCGTCACCAATGCCCTCGGCGCTTATTCCGCCGTCGTCAACAGCGGCTGGACTGGCACTGCCACCGTCACCCTGGCCGGCTACATCTTCGCTCCGGCTTCCCGCACCTACAGCAATGTCGTGACCGACCAGGCGGCCCAGGATTACGCGGCCACGGCCGTGGTGGCCATTTCCGGCACCATCGCCAATGGCGCCACCCCGGTGGCGGGCGTCACCCTCACGGCCAGCACCGGCTCCACCGTCACCACCGATGCCGCCGGCAACTACACGATGGTTCTGCCCTCGCCTTTCACCGGCACGATCACGCCTTCCAAGCTGGACTTCGCCTTCACCCCGGCCTCGCGCTCCTATGCCGCGGTCACCGTGGACCAGACCGTCCAGAACTACAACGCCGCCGCCATCGTCACGCTCTCCGGGACGGTCACCAACGGCGCCACCGGCCTCGCCGGCGTCACCCTCACCGCCAGCACCGGCCAGACCGCCACCACGGACGCCGCCGGCAGCTACAGCCTCACCCTGCCGTCCCCCTTTAGCGGCACGCTGACGCCCTCGATGGCCGGCTTCATCTTCACCCCGGCCTCCCGGACCTACGCCGCCACCGCGGTGGACCAGACGGCTCAGAACTTTGCCGCCACCGCCGTGATCACCGTCTCGGGCCAGGTCACCCTCAATGCGGTGGGCCTCTCCGGTGCGACCATCACCTTCAGCACGGGCCAGACGGTCTCTACGGATGCCAATGGCAATTACGCCGTGGTCGTCGCCTCGCCCTACACCGGCACCATCACGGCCGCCAAGGCGGGCTACTTCCTGACGCCGCTGTCCCTGAGCCTGGTGGGCAGCACCGTGAATCAGCCCAACCAGAACTTCACGGCCGTCAACGCCATCGCGGTCTACGGCCTCGTCACCACCAATGCCGTGCCGCCCGTGCCTCTGGCCGGCGTCACCATGACCTTCAGCAACGGCGCCGGCACGGCCGTCACGGATGTCAATGGTCTCTACACGCACTATGTCCCCTCCGGCTGGAGCGGATCCGTCACGCCGTCCCTGGTGGGCTGGGTCTTCTCTCCCGGCCAGCGGAACCTGACCAATGTCACCGCCAGCCCTGCGGGCCAGAACTTCACCGCAGGCCAGACCTTCCTGGTATCCGGCACCATCACTTCCAACGGTGCAGGCCTGGCGGGTGTGAGAGTGGCCCTCAGCAACGGCGGCAGCGCAGTCAACACGGATGCCACCGGTGCCTACAGCCTCTATGTCCGGGCCGGTTGGACGGGCACCATCACGCCCACCCTGCGCGGCTACTCCTTCAGCCCCGCCTCCGTGACCGTCAGCACGCCCTTGGCCGGCGCCCTGAGTCAGAACTTCACCACGATCCAGTCCATCTCCGGACGGGCCAGGATCCAGGTCAACGGACAGAATGTCGGACTTCCCGGCGTGACCATCACCCTCAGCACGGGTGGCTCCACGGTCACAGATGTCAATGGCAACTTCACGCTCCAGGTCCCCACCGGTTGGACCGGAAGCCTCTCGGCTTCGGATGGCGGCGTGCATGTCTGGACGCCCGCGACCTTCAGCTACACCAACCTGATCACCAATGTGACCGGGCTGAGGTTCAACGGACAGTAACCCGTTCCCCCCCGGGCGGAGCGATCCGCCCGGGGACTGCGGTTCCAGTACCCAACCTGCTTGATGGCATCAAACCACGGATGGGGAAGGGAGCGATTCCTTCCCCATTTCTTTGCACCACGACCTTCAAATCACGGATTTCCCTCGGGATGATCGCAACCCGGGGCTCAGGGAGTCGCCCATGTCCTCTACCCTCATCCGGCGGAACACCTTTCGTGAGGCTCTCGTGGCCATCGCGCTGGGAGGGCTGGGGACGCTGCTGCAGGTCGCTTGCGGGGGAGGCGGCGGCGGCGGGACGACGGTGGTTCCACCCCCTCCGGTCCCGACCATCACCAGCTTCGCGGCCGCCAAGAGCCCTATCACGCTCGGGGCCTCCACGACCCTGACCGGCGTGTTCGCCAACGGGACCGGCACAGTGGACAAGGGCGTCGGCGCCCTCGCCAGCGGCGTCGCCGTGTCGGTGAGCCCTTCCACCGACACCACCTACACCCTCACGGTGACGAACAGCGCCGGTGTGCCGGCCACCGCCACGGCCCAGGTGGTCGTGGTGCCCGCACCCACCATGCCCGTCGTCACGGCTCCGGCCCAGGTCACGGCCGGGCAGGGGGGCTATGTCGCCACCGTTCCGGCCCAGGCCGGATCCAGCTATGCCTGGACCCTCACCAACGGCACGATCACTGCCGGCGCGGGGACCCCCAGCATCCTCTTCACGGCAGGTACCACGGGAAGCGTCGGGTTGAGCTGCGTCGTCATCAACGCCGCAGGCACGGCCTCCGCGGCTGGCATCGCCAACTCAGCCATCGTGGCGGTCCCCTCGACGCCAGTGATCACCCTGCCGGCCACCGTCACCGCGGGTCAGGCGGGCTACACCGCCTCCACGCCCACCCAGGCGGGCATGTCGTTCGCCTGGACCATCACCAACGGCACGATCACCTCCAGCACCACGGGTGCCTCCGTGACCTTCAGTGCGGGGACTGCGGGCTCCGTCGCCTTGAGCTGCGTGGCGACCAATACGATCGGGGCCTCCTCGGCGGCCGGGGCGGCCAGCGCCGCCATCGTGGCCCCCCCCACCTCGCCGGTGATCACTTCTCCGGCGAATGTCACGGCGGGACGGTCCGGTTACACGGCTTCGGTCCCGGCTCAGGCGGGTTCCTCGTACGCCTGGACTGCGACCAACGGCACGATTACAGCCGGCGCGGGCACCCCCGGCATCACCTTTACGGCCGGCGCCTCGGGTTCCGTCGGTTTGAGCTGTGTGGTCACCAACGCCGCCGGCACCCCCTCCACGGCCGGTACCGCCAGCGCGACCATCGTGGCCGCCCCGGCGGCCCCGGTCATCACGGCACCCGCGAATGTCACCGCCGGACAGGCAGGCTACACGGCCTCCACGCCCGCCCAGGCGGGCATGTCGTTCGCCTGGAGCATCACCAACGGCACGATCACTTCGGGCAGCACCGGCACCAGCGTGACCTTCACGGCCGGGTCCTCGGGCTCCGTGGGCCTCAGCTGCGTGGCCACCAATGCGGCGTCGACCGCTGCCACGGGGAATGCCAACAGCGCCATCGTGGCTGCGCCGGTGACGCCCGCGGTCACAGCGCCAGCCTATGTCACGGCAGGCCAGGCCGGGTACACCGCCTCCGTTCCGGCCCAGGTGGGCTCCAGCTACGCCTGGACCGTCACCAACGGCACAGTCACGGCTGGCGCGGGAACGGCCGGCATCACCTTCACGGCAGGCGCCACGGGTTCCGTCGGACTGAGCTGCGTGGTCACGAACGCCGCCAGCACCGCCTCGGCGCCCGGAACGGCCAGCGCGGCCATCGTGGCCGTCCCGGCGGCCCCGGTCATCACGGCACCGGCGAATGTCACGGCCGGGCAGGCAGGCTACACAGCCTCCACGCCGGCCCAGAGCGGAATGACCCTCGCTTGGAGGATCACCAACGGCACGATCACTTCGGGCAGCACCGGCACCAGCGTGACCTTCACGGCCGGAGCCTCGGGCTCTGTGAGCCTCAGCTGCGTGGCGACCAATGCGGCGTCCACTACCGCCACGGGAACTGCCAGCAGCACCATCGTGGCTGCGCCGGCGACGCCCGCGGTCACCGCGCCAGCCTATGTCACCGCGAGCCAGGCCGGGTACACCGCCTCCGTTCCGACCCAGGCTGGCTCCAGCTATGCCTGGACCGTCACCAACGGCACGGTCACGGCCGGCGCGGGAACGGCCAGCATCACCTTCACGGCAGGGGGGTCGGGCTTTGTGACCTTCAGCTGCACCGTGACCAATACGGCCAACACGGCTTCCGCCCCTGGGGCGGCCAGCTCGACCATCACGCCGGCCCCGACCACGCCGTCCCTCACCGTCCCGGCCAACATCACGGCCAATCAGGTGGGCACGGCCCAGTCCGTTCCCGCCCAGTCCGGCTCCTCGTACGCCTGGACCTTGACCAACGGCAGCATCGTGTCCGGGAACGGAACGAACATCCTCACCTTCCGCGCGGGGGCCACCGGCACCGTGGGTTTCAGCTGCACCGTCACCAATCTGGCTGGAACGGACTCCGCCCCGGGAACCGCCAGCAGTGCCATCGCCCCGGCACCCACGGCACCGGTCATTTCGACTCCCGCCTATGTGACCGCCGGCAAGGGCGGCTATGCCGCCTCGGTGCCCGCCCAGGGCGGGATGACGCTGACCTGGACCATTTCCGGCGGCACGATCACTTCTGGCACCACGGGCACGAACATCACCTTCTCCGCGGGGGGGACGGGGTCCGTATTCCTGAGCTGCAAGGCTGCCAATGCCGCTGGAACCTCCGCCACGGGCAGCGCCAGCAGCGCCATCGTACCTTTCCCGACCATCTCCCAGCTGTCGGCCAGCCCCGCCGATGTGGCGTCGGGTGGAGCTTCCACCCTCTCCTATGCCTTCGCGGGAGGAACCGGCCTCATCAACCAGGGCGTGGGGGCGGTCACCAGCGGCGGCAGCTCCGTGGTCCACCCCGCCGGCACCACGACCTATACCTTGACGGTCACCAATCCGGCCGGGGATCCCACCACCGATACGGTGACGGTCACCGTGGGCGCCTTGCCGAACATCAGCACCTTCAAGGCGGGCCCCACCACCATCACCCAGGGCCAGGGGAGCCTGCTGACCTTCACCTTCACGGGGGATGGCGTCGTCGATCACGGCGTGGGTCCCGTCACCAGCGGTAGTCAGATCGCCGTGTTCCCCGTGGCGACCACCACCTACACCCTCACGGCCACCAATGCCGTCGGCGCCACTACCACGGCCGTGGCGACGGTCACGGTGAAGGCTTTCACCGGCAAGTTCGTGTATGTGGCGAACTCCGGCGGCGGCATCTCCGGGTTCTCCCTGAATGAGACCACCGGCGCGCTCGTTGAGCTGGGCAATTCGCCCTTCGATGACGGAACCCCCGCGCTGCATGTCACCAGCGACCCCGAGGGCAAGTTCCTCTTCGCGGTCAACGGGGATGGGCTCAACCAGCGTCCGAATACCCTCACCGTTTTTAAGATCGACTCCACCACGGGCGACCTGACGGAAGTGGCCGCCTATCCCACGGACCCCAATCCCTGGGCCTCGACCGTGGATCCCACGGGCCAGTTCGTCTATGTGCGGTGCGATGGCCTGATCTCCTCCTATGGTCTGAACGCCGTCAGCGGAGCCCTGACCGCCCTGGGTTCCGTCGCCGCCTCCGGAGGCACGGGCGAGGTGCTGATCCACCCCTCTGGCCGGTGGCTCTTCACGGTGGGGCGGACTTCCGACCAGTTGCAGGTCTTCGAACTGAATCCCGGCACCGGGGCCCTCAGCCTGAACGGCGGCACCACCCTGCCCACCGGCACCGGTCCGCTGGCCCTGGCCCTCAGCCACAGCGGGGAGTACCTCTTCACCAAGAGCGAAGGTGCCGCCGGGGGCGCGGCCCAGGAGTGCATCGTCTACGGCTATTACCTGGATCTGCAGACCGGCGGCCTCATGCCACTGGCCGCCACCGACACCGGCACGACCCAGGCGGATACCTTCCACGGGGTCTCCGCCAACCCCACCCAGCCCGTCATCTACATCACCCTCTCCACCACGGATAACGACTACGCAGCCTACGCCCTGAATCTGGTCACGGGTGCCCTCTCCCCCTTGACCGGCAGCACCTATGCGCTGTTCGGGGGCACCGGCTCGGACAACCTGATGGTCAGCCGCAACGGCCTGTGGGGCTTCATGACCGACTACTGGGGCAACCGGATCGCCGTCGGCGCCATCGACCCCGCCACCGGCGTCCTGCTCAGCCCCACTTTCCACACCGCTGGGGCCTCCCCCGTGTCCGTGACCGTGGTGGGAACGGTGCAGTAGCGGAAGGTCCCAAAAATCGGTAATTAATTTATAAGGATCAAAGTCCCTGCACCGTTCCTTTTGAATTGACCGGAAATTCCAACGAATTTATTCAGCGAAGTGCAGGAGGTCTACCGGCCCAGGGTGTGGTCATCAGCAATAAGCACATCGAGGTGATCATCTGCCAGATGATATGCTGGGGCCTGATCACCGATGGGGGCGGCACCCCGCTCATCGTTGAGGAGAAGGTGGACAAGCACCGCTTCAAGGAGATCAACGAGCAGACCCTCACCGAGGCGGTCCTGGAAGGCCGCGTGGACTACGCGTACGGTTTCAAGGGGAAGGCCATCTCTGAGTCGCCAGATCACCACGGGCATCGGCATGGCCCACTTCGCAACCTGGAGATCGAGCCACCTGGAGCGAACTCCAGAACGGTAAGAACTTCGATAACGAACACGCCAGCACGGCGCGGCATGTCGAAGAACTCCAGGGGATGACCGAGATCGACGGTGAAGAGCTGTAGACTCCAGTCTTTCTTGTTTTAAATGGAGTGCAAGACGGCTGAAAACCGGGCCGAATCGTGGACCAGTAGCCTGTGGGTGCTTGGTTAGGGTGGTTTGGTCCATCTATCCTGATAAGATTGTGCGCAGGAAGGACCCAAAATCGGGAAGCACAGGCATGTCCATCCAGAGGGTGGGTCACAGCCTCAACGCGTTCGATGTTAAATGGATGGTCGATAATTACAACATGATTAAATTTTTATCTAAAAGTATCAATAGTCCACTGGCCAAATCCACCTTGCTCTACACTGGGGGGGATGCCATTGGCAAAGCCATTCCATTTTTCTTGCTTCCGATAGTAACAAAGTACTTAACGACAACGGACTTTGGTATTCTCTCCAATTTTAGCGTGGCTGTACAAATTTTCACTGCCATTTGCGCCTTGAACACTTATTCGGCATTGACGGTATCGTACTTTTCTCTGAAGGAAGAAGAGCGAGCGTCTTACATTTCAAATTTAATTTATTTAATATGTTTATTGGCATTTGCGTGTCTTTTGGTCGTTGTTATATTTTCAGATTTGATTGCTCAGCGGCTTGGTATTTCATTACTGTGGCAGATCCTTGCGATCGTTTCCTCGCTTGCAACAAGCATCTTCATGTTGCATACCTCAGTATTGCGAATGGAGAAGCGCCCAATAATGTTTAGTAGTATTCAGATATTTCAGGCCTTGATCGCAGGTCTTCTGGCCATCTATTTTGTGGTGATTCTGAAGTGGAATTGGCAGGGAAGAGTTTTAAGCATGGTTGGGGGTAGCATTCTTTCTGTAATAGTTAGTTTGTGGTTGCTAATGAAAGAACGACATATTTTTACAAAAATCGATGTGAAAAACATAAAAGAGGCTTTTTCTTTTGGTCTTCCATTGTTGCCACACACTTTATCCTTCTGGTTCAAGTCGGGAGTGGATAAAATCATTCTAACGAATATCGTGAGCTTATCCGCAAATGGGGTATATTCTATTGCTCTGACTTTAGTCAGTGTAATAGGGATTTTTACGGGGTCATTCTTTAATGCCTATTCTCCTTTAATGTACAAAGACTTAAGCTTGATCGATCAAGTCAGTCATACCGAAAGTATAGAGTTGAAGCTAAAGCTTGTCAAAATATCGTATTTATTTTCGTGTCTATTGATAACGGTTTGTTTTGGGTGCTATTTTATGATGAGCTGGATAATTCCGATATTCTTTAGGGGTGATTATTTGGGCGCCCTTAGGGTACTCCCATTCCTCATGTTGACGCTGTTTTTTGAAGGAATGTATTCCATTGTTTCTGGATATATATTTTATCGCAAAAAGACAAAAGTTCTAGGCTCCATCACATTTGGCTCATCACTACTTCAAATGGCGCTTACGATTGTTTTGGTTAAGCGATTTGGTATCATGGGGGCGGCATATTCGAGTGTTCTGGTATCTATTACAACATTTTTGTTGGTCTTCGGGTACGCCAACACACTCTATGAGCTACCATGGCTCCTAAGGCGGAGATAAGGAATGAGATGATCTAAAATGCAAAATTTGCAATCGAAAGGATGTCCTTAAAATGTTGTTACTGATTTATTTTGTTTTAATATACTTTTTATTCCATCTGAAAAGGGGAGCTTCCCCGGGAAGCTTTCTTGTTATTCTTTATGCAATTTCATTGATTTGTGCAGTCGTGATTGGCTATGATTATTTCCCGGACACTTACTTTAAAGTATTTAATTTGGTTTTCATGGCTGCGATGCTTACCCTTCTGTTTATGCCGTGGAATCGATTTAAATATACATCACTCATCGCTGACCCCGACCCGGATAGAGTGAATCGTTTGGCCAAGATTCTCTTGCTTATTAATTCTGTAGTATTCGTTGTCTGCCTAATCTTTATTTATTATGTTTTTACGCATGTGACGGATTATTCGGAATTTAAAAATGGTATGGACAGTGAGGGGGTGATCGGGCAGATGCCAATCAATCATTTACTTTGGTTGCTGGCGATATATTTGTGTCCTACATCCTATTTTTTAGTGCCATTACATTTTTACTACCTAAAACAGAGGAACTATAAATATTCTATACTTGCACTTCTATTCTCATTGAACATCATATTAAACGGGATCACCCACTTCAGTCGATCCGGATTTTTGGTATTCTTCGTTATGTATATTGTGTATGTTCCATTTTATTATCCACAGTTTGCAACTAAAGCAAAACATATAATGAAGTTTGCCAGTGCTCTTGTCGCCGGATTAGCTGCGATGGTGTTCTATATTATCACGGCCAGCCGATTTGTAGATGCCCTGCAGTACCTTGAAAGTGCATCAACCCAATCTCGCATTGAAAACCCGATTCTACTGAGCCTCCTTGATTATTTTTCGCAATGGTACAAAAATTGTAATGAAGTAATGTCTTTGTATGTATTTAATCCTCTTTATGGAGAACTGTCAGCATCCTTGCCGTTGACATTCGGAAACAAAATGAATTTAATTGATTATCCAGCAGGGCGAGTTGAAGCCAAATTATACACTCTGTGGGGCACACATTTTGATGGATTCAATGGCTTGATTTCTGATTTGCTGTTTGACTTTGGGTATATGGGCACACTTTTTTGTATTCTAGCCTATGGTTCATTACTAACCAAGTTTCGCCCTAAAAATGGGGTAATCATGTTTCACCATTTTATCGTTCTTGGGAGTTTATTCGTATTTCCGGCCATGGGCATCACCAGTTCTCAATTGAAAAGTGTCTTTTATGAATTGGCTCTTGTTTATGCTGTAATTATTTATTTTTACTTAAAACCTAAACTTAATGTGTCTACGGCAAGATTCAGATAACCCTGCTCGGAGACTGAACTCAATCGCAAGATGATGCTGATCTCCTCACCCCGACTTGATGTTCTCCCCGTAAATTAGCCCGCCTATTTCGTGGAATCCACCTCAATAAGGAAGAGGAGGAGCCATGAGAAAGAGTGGGTTCAGCGAGGAGCAGATCATCCACGCGCTGAAGGAGCACGAGGCGGGGACAAAGACAGCGGATATCTGCGTCGCCTGGGAGTCTCGGACCAGGCCTTCTACCGGTGGAAGGCGAAGTTCGGCGGCTTTGAGGTCTCGGACGCAAAGCGCCCCAAGCATCTGGAGATCGAGATTGCGAAGCCCCCGCGGAGGCTTGGACAGCGGGATCTCGATATCGAAGCGCTGAGGTCCCTTTTCCTAAAAAATTTCTGAAGCCCGCCGGCCTACGGAAGGCCAGCGGGGCTTTTAGGCGGGCCTGCCGGGTGGGAGGCCATGCGGAGATGCACCTGCCGGTAACGAACGCCGGGAGGGGGTCATGGTGAATCACGAGCGGGTGGAGCGGCTCTGCAACGAGAAGGGCCTGCGGGTGAGGAAGTGAATCCGGAAGCGGATGAAGAGGGTTCCGCACCGGCACTGCAGCCGCCCGTGAAGCCCAATCAGAAATGGGCGATGGACTTCGTGTCGGAGCCATTGGCCGAAGGGCGAGCCATCCGGACCTTGAATGTGGTGGACATCTTTGCGCGGAAGAGGCTGGCCATCGAAGTGGACTTCAGCCTGCCGAGCCTGCGGATGGCCAGGGCGCTGGAGGACCTGATGTGGAAGCCGTGACCTCCAGAGTTGTTGGTGAACGACGATGGCCCAGAGTTCACCCCAGGGCCTTCGAGCAGCGGCGGCACCAGCAGGGGCCTGGTCCGGCACCTAATTTCCAACGGGCGGTTCAGGGATGAGTGCGTGAACGAGAACTGGTTCACGGGCCTTGCAGTAGGCCGGCAGGTGGCCCGAGGATGGCTCCGTGACGACAACCACTACAAACCGCACCGCACCCTCGGGGGATTTCCCCCAGAGGAGTTCGCGAGTCGCTGGGTTGAACTTCGGTCGCCTCCGCCCAGCCCAGCGACGCCACCCCAACCGATCTGGATTCCGCACAACTATCGGGCGAATCATGGGGGATGCCAGACCCTATCTTTCAGATTCGCTATCTTTATTTGGATCCCATTGACAGCAAGACCGGCGAGAAAATAGAAGAGATAAAACTTTTTTGTCGATGCGTATTGATGCGACCATACTTGGCGGTAATCAATTTCGATGATCTGGGGGGGGCTAATGAAAGACGGCATGGCTTCTGATTACTATCAGGCAGAGAAGGGTAAGAATTACGCGATGCGAATTGGTCACAATGACCTGAATCATTTAGGCTATACACTGCAGGCCCAATTATTCCAACCATATCTGACTTCAGAGGATACCGTGTTGGATTTCGGATGTGCCAATGGTTCCTTGGTGGTGGCTTTACGGAAGACTATCAAGAAGATCGAGGGGCTCGAGATCAACGAAACCACTCGTAAAATTGCGCTCTCGCAGGAGATCCATACCTATGGGAGCCTAGAGGAAATCCCTGGAGATAAACGCTACCATAAGATAATTTCTAACCATGTGCTCGAGCACATTCCAAATGCTTATGGAACTTTGTGTGCGCTGCGTGAAAAGCTCCACCCTGGAGGCAAACTTATTGTTGTGGTTCCGATCGAGGATATTCGCCAGAAAGAGAACCGTGTTTGGGTGCCGCACAATCTGGACCGCCATCTTCATACCTGGACACCCCTCCAATTTGGTAACCTACTGGATGAAGCTGGATTAATTCCCGAGCATCTGGACATCATCACCCAGGCCTGGCATCCCAAACTATTCTTCCTGGGCACAGGGGTCCTGCAGCGCCTCGCGGGTTGGATGTTGGCCTCCGTGAAATGCCGAAGGCAATTGCTGGCTGTTGCCTCAAGGCGGAGTTAACATTTTTTGCGTCGCTGGTCTGATGGCCTATTCTATTTGGGTAATTAGATTTTCGACATTTTCTATGGACCATCATCCTGCCACAGAGCCTCCGACAGAAAATCAATCCTATATCGCTGGATAAGACATAGGCGGCTACGGGTTCTCCTTCATTCACTTCTATGCATGCATCATTGCCGAACTGTAAGTGTTAATAGTGGCCCCCAGAAGTCCCTGTCGGTCCTCGATGGCAGGTGGATCACAGTGAATGTAGGGGCAGTTCCGGTCGGGCTCCGCTTCCCTTCGCTGACCCCCCTGCAGCGCTTGGCTCACGGGCCCTCTGGCTTCAGCTAGGCGGTGCCAACCCAGCGTTCGCGATGCTTTATGAGCAGTCCCCTATAGAGCTATAGAGGCGGTCCCGGCCAGCTTGGTTGGGCTAGATGCGGACAGTGCGCCCTCGATGCTTCAACTCCTGGTTCACCCGCTCGCCATGTTTAGCCGTCTGCAGGCGCTTCTGGTGACCAACCCGGATGTTGAGCACGGCCAGCACCGAGTCGAAGTGCTCCTCCAGGCAGGCCACCGCTCCAGGCACGAGGGGAGAACGACCCGTTCCGGGGCTGCGGCAGCCTCAGCTTCAGTGTCCCGATCCATGTCCGAAGCCCCCGCGCCTTCAGCCCGTTCCGGTAGGCGGTGAGTCAGAGCACCCTCTTCGCATACCAGGGCACCCCGAAATGTTCATCGGCCTCTGCCCTGATCAAGCGCCTGCATGACCCCTCTGCGAGCGCCTTCATCCCCTCGCCTCCGTCTACGAACAGACCTTCCCCAAAGCCTCTTCCGGGCTCATGCTTCCCCTCGGCCATCATGTCTTTCATGGTTGCTGATTTAGAACGCAATCAATCTACCGGACTCGTGGTCAACCTCTACTTCAAGGTCCCCAAGCCGGGCCTACAGACGCTTTTATACGCAACCCTGAATTTCGTTAAAACTTAAGGGCAAGCGAGCCATTTGAAGTTTCAATCGGCGCGCTGACCAATGGGTGTGGATATGTCAAATTCAGGGGCAGTACACCCGGCCAGGACCATCTCGATTCGACTGCCAAATACAGCAGTACGATAATTTAGGAGGGCCATATCTCTGTTTCGTATGGCTATTTCAACCAATGGGGTGGGATTCGAGACAAGGTTTCGAATAACTTTCCCGATTGAAGCAGCATCATGAACTCCAATTTCGAATCCGTTTACTCCATCAGTAAATATATCGCGAATTCCCGCTTGGCCGGTGGTCATCACTGCATTGGCAGAAGCATAGGCTTCAAGAATGGAGATGGGTTGGCCTTCAAAATAGCTGGTTGGAAGGCAGAAGACATGAGAGTTAAAAAACAATTCTTGTTTTCTAACATCATCCACCACCCCATGATAAGTGAGTCCAGGTAGCCCCTGGGTGGCATGGATGAATTCAGACTGCTCCTCATCCGAATCAAATTTTCCTGCAAAATCAATATGGATGCATTCTCTGATGGCCTCTTCAAGAAAATGATAGGCATTCAGCAAATCAAGATATCCCTTTCCTCGAGTCATGCCGCTGATATAGAGAATATTTAAGGGGAACAAGTTGTGAAATTTGGTATCAATCTTAGCATTATCGATAAAAAGGTAATCCTGGGCGAAGTTGGGAATGATATGAATTTTTTTGGGATCCAGCATTTCTTCAAATATTGCAACATGAGACTGCCCCGAAATGATGACTCCAGCCATTCGGCGGATGAATATCGCGTTCAGGCGCCTCAGTGTGGGGTGCGTGTCGAAAAGAAGTTGTTTGATTGATCCACCGTGGAGATGGATGTAAAATTTATTCAATTTATTATAACAGATCGAATAAATTAATAAATCTTTGATGTTGCCAAAAAAAGATTCGGAGATGGTGAGATAGAAGACATTAGCTTCGCGCTTCTCCTTCCAGGTTCGATAAAGGTCTTTAGCCACCGCCACCACGCGCCGCCAAGTAAGGGCCCCATCATGTGAACTCGCTGTCGAAAGATTGATTACGGCCACACGATGCTTTTTTTCTAAATGCTCAAGCAGAACCCTGGAAGCTACAGAATGTCCGGTAATCGGCGGTGGCAGCGGTGCAATGAACAGCACTCTCATGGAACCCTCAACATGTCGGCTAGCCCCTCACGGAGGGAAAAACGCGGGGTCCATCCCAAGGCCATACGAGCTGCGGAAATGTCCGCAACGGTGTCCAATATTTCCCCTGGGCGTCTTTCTTCCGCCGATTCGACGGGGAGCGAAGTTCCTAGGACCGCCTGTACTTCTGCGATGAGCTCCGCGACAGAGTGGCTAACACCCGAACCTATGTTAAACACACCACCGCTCGCGTGAGTATCAATTACAGCACTAATTGCGGCCACTAGGTCCTTCACATAGATATAGTCCCGCTTAGGCGCTAGATCTAGTACGCGGATCGGTCCCCCTGCCATTATCTGACTGACGATAGAGGGAACGAGGAAGGCCGTAGACTGCCCTGAACCATAGGCATTAAATGGGCGTAGTACTGTGACCTTCATGCCAAAGGAGTCCATATAAAATTGGCATGCTTTCTCTGAAATCATTTTGGAGAATGCATATGGATTTCGTGCTGCAAGATCAGCAGTCTCTGGGATCGGGAGAAATTTAGGTTCGCCGTACATATAGGAGCTTAAAAACACCAAATGGGCATTTCTACTACGGCAAAACTCAAGGGCCTGCACAGTTCCCATGAAATTGGTTTGCAAGTAACCATCCGAATTGGCCCAACTCTCGGGAACGAAAGTGCGGGCAGCGAGATGGACCACCACCTCTGCATCTGGGAAATTTTGCCAGACATCAGATTCCCAAATGTTACCTTGGGACGAACTCATGGAATGCACCTGATGCCCTTCCGAGGCTAGTTGCACTGTCAGGTGCTTACCAATGAATCCTGTTCCACCGGTCACGATGATGTTCATCACCTGCCCCCAAAAACTGCGCGGGGGAACCGAACAGAATGTGTTCTGGCCATGACAAAACCCTTCTCCTGATGCAAGCGGAGCCGTAATCTCGGTACGGGAACACTCTCCGCGCTCATGTTTACTTCCAATGGGGAACTGCCGTCGTCTCCAAGGTTCTGAACATCCAGTGAAGTCCGTTCATAATTTGCTGGAAGAGGAGTCGGCTTCCAATTTCCGCGATTCATGTCGCCCTCATGGTTGTTTTCATCAAAACAAGTAAATTGGGTTTACTTCTCAATTTGGAGTTTAGGTAATATGAATTTTTTAAAGTAAAATCGAAAAGGATAATTCAGGCACTGAAAAATGGTTTTGAATATCAAATAAGGAATAAAGGTGCCTTTAAATCGAAAACAATTTTCAACAATAATTTTCATATTCCCAAATTTTAAAGTCGTACAATTAAAATCAAACTGCCGAAACAGAGAGCCTCGTTCGCCAAAAATATAAAGAGCGTATTTCAAGGCGCCGACCCTAGGCTTAGTTTCCAGTGTATCGGTCAGAAGAGTGTTAAGTTCATTAAAATTTTTGGGGCAGTAAACTGCATTGAGATGTATGTAAAAAGCTCCTCCCAAGAGTATTACTGGCTTTTGCCAATAACTACCTTCAATGCCTACCGTGGATCCAAAGACAATGATTTTCTCGCAACTATCGATCAATTTATAAGTAGATATGGGAGAAGATGCTGGAATAACTGTAATATTCGGAAAAACATCAAACATGGTGTTCAATTTCGTGTGATATTTGTATTTTATATTGATTAAATTTGGATGAATACGTAAATAATAATGAATAGAAGGGTCATGCAACGTTTGGCGAATTAAGTAAAGGATCCCTTCTATCTGATTATCAAAGATTTTGTATTTGTCGAATGAATCCCCGATGGAGAAGAACTCGTCCTCTGAAGAATTGAAAATGACAAAATTCCTCCGGGCTGGATCGAAGTCCTCGGGCAGAAGATTTGGATCTTGGTGGGCCACATAGACCCTATCGGAGGCGAATTCAGCGTTTCGTCTTCTTTCATAGAAAACAGAAGCCACTTCCTCTCGATTCCCTTGGTCCAGATAGGTCTCCCAGTTGAGATCGATTAGGCGCGATGCATTGTCAATATCATGTGGGAGACTGTTCTCGAACCTCACGACATGCATGGACTCAAGTGAGGTGGAGAGCGTATTTTCAAGCACAATGGTTTCAACCTGGCGATTCAGGCCTACTTCCATAAACGGTCGGTAACCGTGGAAGCGGCCATTGACGAGGCAGACCCGATCAGGTTCTTCCACTTCCAGCATCCGAGAGGTGGATTCTGTGAGAATTGCAGAACTTTGTAGCAGTTGGTCGATGAAATTCCGGGTTGTCCTGTTGAGGTCTGGGTCTAGGTTCCTTGTCTTGGAGACATAAGTGGAAACCACACCGAGGCCTAGGTTGATTCCTCTGTATTCTATTTTTTTTACATCTTCAATCGAATCATAATCAAAACGAAGCGATCGACCCCTCGATAGCAGTTTTGAATCGATATAATTACCAATATTTTTAAGAATAAATCTGGGCTGGTTGATTTGCTTCAATACTATGTTTCTTGAAAGTATACATTCTTGGCATTTAATCCATGAATTTTCGTAATTAATATCACATGGACGCAATTGCCCTGTGCATGTTACAAAAACAACCGAGTTTGCTTCGTCTCGAAGCTCCTCCAAAGCTTCATCCAGAAGCAAGGATAGATTATTACTCCCAACGGAGTATGGGCTATGAAATGCAATTTTCATTTTGGTAATCCATACATTAGCATCCGAGTGTCATGGTGTCGCAAGTTCCCCAATACACAGTCAGACGGCAAGAATATCACGGGAGCGAATGATCTGCCCTCAAGCGGTCATCGTGAGGGGGATGAGACTCGATGTTCAATAAGCAGGCTAAGAATCCTATAAACTTGGAGCTCCGAAGGAAAGCTTTGAGAAGGGGCGGGGAGGCAGAAGAGGTGCCAAGGATGGGGACACCGCGAGGGACAGATTGTATTTGCCTTGAATGTAGGCGGCGAACGGGAGCGAAGGTGTCACCGATTTGCCGAAAGCATCGGGGTGAGCGGCCAGACTTTCAATCCATGGCTACAGTACTACGAAGGCTTGGAAATCCGGAATTTCGAGAACTGAGGCCGTTTCAGGATGGAAATAGCCGTCTGGAACTCCGAGTGGTCGACCCGAGTCTGGATAAAGACATACTCAAGGGAATGTATTCAAAAGTATTTAAAGGTTGCGGTGTGGTTATAGCCGGTGTACTGGGTCCAGAAGGACTATGGGTTCAGCGAGCGCTTGTGGCCGGGGTCTGATGAGTATCACCCGGCCAGGTCCCGCGTACAAAGATCGGCGAGATCCCTAGCTGTCGATGGCAACAAGGTTGTTCAGCCTTGCGACTGGGGCTGACTGCTGAGGGCCGAAACGGGTCCTGTGGTGATTGTAGTAATTGAGGCAGGCGCTGAGGGCATGGCTTCGTTTGTCTGGACTCAGCCGGATGAGGCCATAAGCCCACTCTCGGAGGGGGCTGGATCGGCCGCTCGGCCTTGCCGCTGGTTCTTGGATGGTAGACTTGTGGCTTCGCGATAGGCGATACGAGTGGCTGGAGCAGTCCCGGAGGCCTTCCGAGCCCTCGACCTTGAAGTGGGCCAGCCAGCGACAGGTGCTGTGAGCGCTGATCCCGATGAAGGCGGTCGCAGCCTGAATGGTCCAGCCCTCCTGAAGCACTCGCCGGATTAGTACAACTCGATTGGCAGAGCAGGGCTTTGCTGAACTGAGGAGGTTCATTTGAGACTGCGCGAACGCTGTTTGTTGGCGCTTTCGGCTTCCCGGGTTTCGGGTGAACAACCGGATTGGCACTAACATGTGTTAGCTATAAACAAGTTGTTTAATATTCCAACACAGCGAGCCAGACGACTTCGATGGGTTCTCGTGATTGCCTCCGAACTGCGAATGGTATGATTGAGGTTGATTGCTGTCCAAAAGGTCTCAAGAGGAACCGTGATGTATCGTTCAGACATTCCCGTGGTCAGCCCAATGGATTCCATCATCCAGGGAATGAAGGCCTTAGATGCAGCCGGCCTTGAAATTGTCCTCGTTGTAGAGGACTCCAAGCTGGTTGGGCTAATGACCGATGGGGACCTTCGGCGAGCTCTCCTGAGCGGGCTCGGGTTTGAAGGTCCAGTTGGGAAGGCCATGCAAACCAGGTTCACATGGGTGTCCCCAGAGATGAATCGAGCCGAAGTCCTCGACATCATGAAAGCCCGCGGGTTCAAACAGATACCCATTCTTGGCCCCAATATGGAACTTCTCGGGCTGCATACGATAGACGATCTGCTCGGGACCAAGCCACGAGAAAATGCAGCCCTCATCCTCTGTGGCGGCTTTGGGACCCGGTTGCATCCCATCACGGCCACCATCCCGAAACCCATGATTCTGGTCGCCGGACGCCCGATCCTGGAGCGCATTGTCCTCCACTTGGTCGGCTCAGGATTTCGGAAGATTTTTCTCGCAACACATTACCTGAGCGAAATCATTGAAGCCCATTTCGAAGACGGCAAAAAGTTCGGGTGCTCGATCGAATACATCAAGGAAACCGTACCCATGGGTACCGGGGGGGCACTCGGCCTGTTGCCTCCGAGCATTACCTCACCTCTGCTGGTAATGAACGGGGACCTCGTCACGAATTTCGATGCGGGCCGCATGATCGATCACCACACCGCATCTGGAAACATGGTGACGGTCGGCTACTCCACGCACATCCATGAAGTCCCATTCGGAGTCTTGGACCTGCAAGGGGACCGGGTTTATGGCTGGCAGGAGAAACCAAGGGTTAGTTTCCCGGTCAGCGCGGGCGTCTATGTCGTCGACCCGGCGGTTCCCCCAAGGCTTCGTCCGCTCGGTCCGACTCCCATCACCTGGGTGGTCGACAATTGCCTCTCGCAGGGTGAACCTGTGGGTGTGTTCCCGATCGGGGATGACTGGGTGGATGTGGGTCGGCATGAGGAATTGAAGAAAGCCCGGGGTGATGCGTGAAGACGCTTGCCCTCGTGACCGCACGAGGAGGGTCCAAGGGGTTCCCCGGGAAGAACTTGGCCCTATTGGGCGATCACCCCCTGGTGGGCTGGAGCCACCGGATACTCTCTTCATTCCGATCCCTGCATCAGGCAACTCGACTGTTCCTCTCGACCGACAGCCGGGATATCGCGGAGGCTTGGCCGCCAGAAGACCGACCCAACCGCCTTCGCCCCCCGCACCTCGCCTCTGATACTGCTGCGAGCATGGATGTTGTGCGATACGAGATGGCGCAGGCCGCGGCGGAAGGGTTCGAGGCTGAGGCGCTCCTGCTGCTCCAGCCGACCTCCCCCCTGCTGGCCCTTGAGGACCTCGAGGCGGCTTGGTCCCTCCTGGCTGGAGGAGCCCCCTGCGTCGTTGGCATGGTACCTCTGGACCACCCTATCCAGTGGACCTGGAGCCTGGGCCCGGAAGGCACCCTGCACCCGCTATTCGAATTCCGCGATGCATCAAGACGCCAGGATCTCCCCCAGGGATTCCGCCCCGCAGGTTTCTACCTGGCCCGACGCAGCTTCCTCGATGCGCAGAACTCGTTCATCGTTGAAGGTCTCACCCAATCCGTCGTTGTGCCTCCAGAAAGGGGCATCGACATCGACCGACAATCGGATCTTTGGATGGCCGAGGGGTTGCTCCGCCACAACGGATCCTCGATGGGAGCTAGATGATGGCAGAAACACGCCTCCTTGAACTGGGGCGACTGGTCACCGGCCGCAAGCAGTCCTTGTTCGAATCGGATTACAGGGCGGCCGCCGTCCAGCTTGAGGAGGCGTTCTCGAATCGGCGCATCCTGGTCGTCGGGGCCGCTGGATCGATTGGAAGCGCCACCCTCAGGTGTCTCTTGGAATGGCGTCCGGGAGAGGTCCTGCTCGTGGATACGGCCGAGAACAACCTTGTCGAGGTGCTCCGGGAGATCCGATCAGATCCCAAGGTCGGCGAATCCAACATCGCCATCGAACCCATTGACTTCGGCTCCCCGATGATGGAGAGCATCCTCGCCGGCCAGGCAGGCTTTGATTGGGTATTCAATTTCGCCGCAGTCAAGCATGTGCGGAGCGAGCGGGATGTTCCGAGCCTTCTCCAGATGGTGGACACCAATCTGCTCAAGGCGGACCGGTTTCTCGGGTGGCTGCGGAAGTACGGCCATGGCCAGATGGGGGTGTTCTTCGTGAGCTCCGACAAGGCCGCTAACCCGGCCAACCTGATGGGCGCTTCCAAGAGGATGATGGAGCAACTGCTCATCTGGCACGGATCGGAGGATGCCTCCCAGGGCAATCTCCATGGCGAACCCATCGAGGGCAACCCGCTGCGATGCACAACGGCCCGATTCGCCAATGTGGCCTTCTCCGATGGGAGCCTGCTGCTCGGATTCCTCAACCGGATTGCCAAGGGGCAGCCCTTGGCCGGCCCGAGCGATATCCGCCGCTACTTCGTGACCCTGGAAGAGGCGGGTCAGATTTGCTGCCTGGGCGCCATCTGTCCCTCCCACGGGCAGATTCTGGTACCCCGCCTGTCGCTGGCGGATGACCAGAAGAATTTCAAGCAGATCGCCGAACTGGTCCTCCATCACTACGGCCTTGAGCCGAGATGGCTGGACACGGAGGCCAGCGCCCGTCTGGCCACCCCGTCGGGAACCACCTGGCCCTGCTTCTTTGCTCCTAGCCAGGCGATGGGTGAGAAGGAATACGAAGAGTTCGTGGGCACCGGGGAAACCCCGCTCGAAATTGGCCTGGATAACCTGCACATAGTCGAGCCCCCTCCTCTGCCCGAAACGAAGACCCTCAAGGAGGTCTTCGGAAAGCTCGCCCGATGGCGCGAAGAACCCGACCTCTGCACCGGGAAGGAGCAGATCGTCGACTGCATGAAGCTGGTGGTGGATTCGCTGCACCATGTCACCAGAGAACATTCGCTGGACAAAGGGATGTGACAAGATGATCGCATTAGCTGAACCCAATCTTTCCGGCAACGAATCGGAGTACATACGCCAGTGCATGGACACCAACTTCGTCTCCTCAGTGGGCCCATTCGTCCCCCGCTTTGAAGAGGCTTTCGCCCAGTTCGTGGGTACTCCTCATGCCGTGGCCGTATCCAACGGCACCGCGGCCATCCACATGGCGCTCATCCTGGCGGGCGTCGGCCCCGGAGACGAGGTCATCGTCAGCGACTTCACCTTTGCCGCCTCAGGGAACCCCATCTTCTACCAGGGTGGGACCCCCATCCTGGTCGACTCGGAGTTCGATACCTGGAACCTGGAGCCTGGTCTCGTGGTCGAGGAACTCGACCGGCGCGCCCGCCTCGGCCTGCGCATGCCAAAGGTGGTCCTGGCCGTGCACATCCTGGGTTATCCGGCCCGGATCGAGGCCATCGCGGACGCCTGCGATCGCCACGGAGTCTGGCTGATCGAGGATGCCGCTGAAGCCCTCGGGGCCCGCTACACTGACGGCCCCTACAAGGGGCGACAGGTCGGCACCATCGGTCGGATTGGATGCTTCTCCTTCAACGGGAACAAGATCATGACCACTGGAGGCGGGGGGATGCTGGTGTCCTCGGACGCCGCCCTGGCCCAGCGAGCCAAATATCTGATCACTCAGGCCAAGCTTCCCGGCTATGCCTATTTCCACAACGAAGTGGGGTACAACTACCGGCTGACCAATCTCGCGGCAGCACTCGGAGTGGCCCAGCTTGAACGCCTCGACGCCTTTCTCGACAAGAAGGCTGACATTGCCCGCACCTACGATGAAGCTTTCCAGGGCCTCGAAGGCCTGCGCTGCCCTCCTCGCCCGACGGGGTTGACCCCGACCTTCTGGCTATACTCCGTGATGTTCTCTCGCCCCTGGGAGCAGCCCCTAGAGCAACTGCTAAAAAGGGGCGTCCAAACCCGCCCCTTATGGACGGCCCTGCACCTGATGCCCCCCTACCAGGGGGTCCCGCTTCTCGGATCGGGAAAGGTGTCCGAATCCCTCTGCTCCTTTGGCCTGTCCCTCCCGTGCTCCACGAGCCTGTCCAAGAAGGATCAAGCGATGGTCATCGAGGCCGTGCGAGAAATCCTCAAGTAGAGTCAAGTCCCGGCCATCCCAGTATTCCCCGTCAATGATGAGTCCCGCAAATGAACAAACCCCAAATAATATTAGTTGGAGCCGGCGGTCACTGCCATTCGTGCCTTGATGTCATCGAACAGCAAAATATATACGAGATTGCCGGTCTAATTGACAAAGAAACGGAAATCGGTTCTTTACACTTAGGCTACAAAGTAATCGGGACAGATGCGGACCTCTCCCGATTGTCCAAATCATACAGCTACGCACTAATTACAATTGGACAAATCGAATCATCAGAAAATCGAGTCCGATTATATGAGAAAGTTCAAAGCCTTGGATTCAAACTACCTATTATTATATCACCGCGTGCCTATGTGTCTAAAAATTCAATTGTCGGAGATGGATCTGTCATATTACATGGAGCAATCGTCAATGCAGGCTCAGCCATTGGCAACAATTGCATCATAAATACAAGCTCTCTTATTGAACATGATGTAAGTGTTGGGAATCATTGTCACATTTCTACCGGTGCAATTCTTAACGGCGATGTAACAATCGGGAATGGCAGTTTTGTGGGTAGTGGAGTTACGATTAAACAAGGCGTCAGAATTGGAAAGGAATGCATTGTGGGGATGGGACTCACTGTGCGACATGATCTTGCGGATTACACTCGGTTCATTGGTTAGGGATAATTATGGTTAAGAGAACACTCATCATAGCCGAGGCCGGGGTCAATCATAACGGTGACCTCATGCTTGCCAAGAAACTTATTGCTTCTGCGGCAGTTGCAGGGGCCGATATCGTAAAGTTCCAGAGCTTTGTTACCACCAAACTGGTCTCGTCTTCTGCGCCGAAGGCCAACTACCAAAATGCGACAACTAATCCGAGTGAGAGCCAGTTCGAGATGGTCCGAAAGCTGGAATTGACCAAGGAGGACCACCTTGTCCTCCTTGAAACCTGCCAACAGCACGGGATCCAGTTTCTCTCCACCGCGTTCGACCCGGAGAGTTTTGACATGCTGATCGAACTCGGCATCGACTGGGTCAAGATTCCTTCCGGCGAGATCACGAACCTCCCCTTCCTCCGCCATGTGGCCAGGACCGGGAAACCGGTTCTCCTCTCGACCGGAATGGCCACCCTCGGCGAGATCGAGGCCGCGCTCGATGTCATCGAGCAGGCCGGCACCCCCCGTGACAAGGTCACCGTTCTCCATTGCAGCACCGAGTACCCGACCCCCATGGCCGAGGTAAACCTCCGGGCCATGTGCAACATGGGCCACGCGTTCGGAGTCGAGGTCGGCTACTCCGACCACACGGTTGGGATCGAGGTTCCGGTGGCCGCTGTGGCCCTGGGTGCCACGGTGATCGAGAAGCACTTCACGACGGACCGGAACCTTCCCGGCCCCGATCACCAGGCCAGCCTCGAACCCCACGAACTGAAGGCCATGGTGGATGCCATCCGCAACATCGAGCAGGCCCTCGGCGACGGCATCAAGCGCCCCAATCCAAGCGAAATCAAGAACAAGGGCATTGCGCGTAAATCCCTCATTGCCGCCCGTGCGATTCGCGCAGGGGAGCGTTTCACGGCGGACAACCTGACCGCCAAGCGCCCAGGCACCGGCATCTCGCCCATGCGGTGGGACGAGGTGCTTGGCCGGGTGGCCCATCGGGATTTCGCCCCTGACGAATTAATCGACCTATGAATCGCAAAATCTGTGTGGTCACTGGCACGCGTGCGGAGTACGGGCTCCTCCGGTGGATTCTCCAGGAGCTGAAGGACTCACACCGGGCAGAGCTCCAGATCCTGGCCACTGGAGCCCATCTGTCCCCGGAATTCGGCCTGACCTACCGGGACATCGAACGCGACGGGTTCTCCATCACCGCGAAGGTCGAGATGCTGCTCAGTTCCGACACGGACCTCGGAACTTGCAAGTCCATGGGGCTCGGATTGATCGGCATGTCGGAGGCGTATGCCCGGCTGGCCCCGGACCTGGTCCTCCTCCTGGGAGACCGGTTCGAGGTACTGGTCGCCGCCTCGGCCGCCCTCATCCTGGGCATCCCCGTGGCCCACCTGCACGGAGGGGAAACGACCGAAGGTGCGTTCGACGAGGCCATCCGCCATTCCGTCACGAAGATGGCCCACCTCCACTTCGTCGCGGCCCCCGAATACCGGGCCCGGGTCATCCAGCTGGGTGAGGCCCCTGATCGGGTTTTTATGGTGGGCGGGTTGGGCGTGGATGCGATTACCCGCGTGAACCTGTTGAGTCGCCAGGAACTCGAGGCCTCGCTTGAGTTCCAGTTGGGGGCGAAGAACCTTCTAGTGACCTTCCACCCCGTGACCCTCGAAGGGGGGCAGTCCTCCCATCAGATGGCAGAGCTTCTCCGGGCTCTCGACCAACTTGACGATACCCATCTGATATTCTCGATGCCGAACGCAGACGCCGGAAGCCGAGACTTGGCCCGGCAGGTTGAAGGCTTTGTGGCGGCTCACCCGAATGCACGGGCCTATACCTCGTTGGGTCAGCTCAGATACCTGTCCTGCCTGAAGTGGGTCGATGGGGTGATCGGGAATTCGTCCAGCGGACTTGCCGAGGCCCCCAGCCTCGGGATTGGAACGGTCAACATCGGCGACCGGCAACGGGGCCGTCTGAAGGCGGCCAGCGTCATCGATTGCCCTCCGTTCCATCGCGACATCCTGGACGCCATACACAAGCTGTATGACCTCTCGTTCCGGCAGATGCTCCCATCCGTCCGGAATCCCTACGGGGATGGCGGGGCCAGCCGGCGGATCGTCCAGGTCTTGGAGAAATTCCCCCTGGATGGCATCCTGAAGAAACGATTCCATGACCTGGATGGCGTAGCGACTGACCTGAATCCGGAGCCGACTCCCACGAGACCAGTCAGTTAATCGGCCGCCCACCCTCCTGGACAGGACTCGACCTGCAATTGGGGTCTTCGACCCGAAAGGGATACCAGCGAATGAACGATTCCTTCACTTCCAAGGCCCTGGCACTCCTGGGCAGCGCGAAACGGTCCCTGGGCCTAGCCCTTCTGGCAGGGCTCCTGACTGCCCTCTACTCCCTGGCCCTGCCGGATTACTACCGGTCCGAGGCACGCCTGCTACCCGTGGAAAGCAAGGCGCTCGGGGGGAATCTGGGTGGCTTGGCCAGCGCGGCGGCGGCCTTCGGCGTGAGCATCCCGGGAGGCGATGGCAGCGACGCAAATTTTGTCGATATTCTCAACAGCCGTTGGTTGCGCGAAAAGCTGCTCCAGACCGAATTCCAATTCCACGAGCGCACTTGGCGATTTGGGCGCGCCGAAACCCAGAAAAAGACCCTCTACGATTACTTGAAGGCCAGGAATATGGATCGGGCTATCGCGGGATTGACGACCGTCCTGACGGTTTCGCGGGACATGAAGTCCAAGGTGATCACTCTCAGCGCCGAGACGACCTCGCCCGAACTGTCTCAGTCCGTGGTTCGGGAGGCCGTAAGCCTGCTTGAGACATTCAACCGCGAGAAGGGCCGCACCCGCGGCGGGGCCAAGGCGCTGTTCGCAGAAGCCCGGTTGGTCGAGGCCCGGAAGGAAATGGATGAGGCAGAGGATGCGTTTCGCCGATTTCTGGAAGTCAATCGCAACTACCAAACGAGCAGCGACCCCGCCATCCGCCTCAAAGGCATCCGACTTGAAACCGAGCTCCGACTTCGTCAGCAGCTCGTCAGCTCCATCTCCATGACTCGGGAGCAGTCTCTGCTAGAGGAGAAAAATGATCTTCCGATCCTGAACCTTCTTGATGCAGGCAACCTTCCTTTCGACAAGAGCCGTCCAGCCCGTGCAAACATGGTTTTTTGGGCCTCATTCTTTACTGGATTGTGTAGCTGGGCTTGGTTTAATCGTGAATGGCTACGGGTTAAACTGGGATGAATTAGGGCCATGGAATCACCTCTGGGGCACATGTCCAGAGGCAATCGGCTCGGGCCAACGGACAATGAATCTACTGATCTGGCCCTCTGCGGGGCGGGCCGATTTTCAATCATGCCTCTAGGAGACACTTCATTGAAAGTATTGGTTACAGGTGGCGCAGGGTTCATCGGTAGTAATCTCGCGGAATGTCTGCTCGAAATGGGCCATTCTGTACGGATTCTCGACAATTTCAGCGAAGGGGATAGGCGAAACCTTGAAGATCTTAAGGGTGACCTGGAGATTATGGAGGGAGACATCACCCGATCAGAGGATTGTGCCCGTGCCTGCCGCGGCGTGGACCTTGTCACCCACCAAGCCGCCTTGGGGTCTGTTCCTCGGTCGGTCGTCATGCCTGAACTATACTCCTTTCACAACCTTCACGGTTTTGTCACCTTGTGCAATCAGGCCCGGCTTGCGGGGGTCACAAGGATTGTCTATGCGTCCTCTTCCTCCATATATGGCGACTTGAAGGAAAGTCCGATCTCCGAAACCAACCGCGGGCTTCCCTTGTCTCCCTATGCGGCCAGCAAACAGGGAAATGAAGACTTCGCAGCCGCCTTCCACTACGCACACGGAATGACTCTCGTAGGCCTTCGCTATTTCAATGTGTTCGGCCCGAAGCAGAACCCTCGAGGGCCCTACGCAGCCGTCATCCCGCTTTTCGTCTCCCAGTTGCTTCGAGGGGAATCCCCCACCATTTTTGGTAGCGGCGAGCAATCAAGAGATTTTGTTTATGTAAGGAATGTGGCCCAATCCAACATCCTCGGACTTTTCGGAGACCTTCCTCCCGGTGCGCACCTGATCAATGTCGGCAGTGGCCAACGAACCACCATCAATGATCTCTACCGTCTCATCGCCCTTGCCCTACACTCCTCCATCACCCCTATCCATGTGGAGGAACGCAAGGGCGATATTCGGGACTCTCTTGCGGACATCCAGCGGGCAAAATCACTCTTGGGTTACGAAAATTCTATTGATATACATGAAGGGATTTCCAGGACGGTGGAGTGGTGCCGTAATCATCCTGATCGCCTTCGCTAGATTCTCGCCCGTGTTGCCCTTATAAGATGTGGATTCAATGACAGAATCGCCAGCAATATCCAATAAACAATTCATCTTCTTTACCAACATTCCCGCACCTTACCGGATCGCTTTTTATAATGAACTGTATGAGCGAGGCCTGGATTTCATCGTCTATTACATGCGGGAGACGGAAAATGACCGGAATTGGGTTTTGGATAGGGCTTCACTGAAGCATCCCTTTTACATTGACCGCGGCTTCTATTGGAGGCTTGGTCGCTTCCACATCCATTTCAATCCGCGCCTCCTATGGATGTTGCTCACCTCTCGTAGGAAAGAGGTCGTCATTGGCGGCAGTTGGAATGACATCAATGTTCTCATTCTTGCGACATTGAAACGATTGGGCCTTTATCGGAGCCAATTACATTTCTGGTCTGAGGCCAACTATCTTACTATCGGCGCCTCAAACGACAACATGATTAAGAAATGGATGAGAAAATATGTATATAATGCCTCGACTGGGGCTCAGATTAGTTCCGGTCGGATGGTCGAGATCACTTTCCAGAAATGGGGTATGCCAGACAAGGCTTTTATCGATCTCCCCAATACCATTGATGAATCGAGTTTCCAACTCACAAACGAAGATGTGGAACAAAGATATCTTCGAATAACTCCCACTATCCTTTTTTCACTCCGGCTTGATGAACGAATCAAGGGCCTCATTAATTTCTTGAAGGCCATTGGGGACGATAACATTCGAAAAGCCCGCTTTGTAGTCGCTGGTGACGGTCCGGATCGAGCCTCTGTCCAGGCCTATCTTTCAGAACACAACATCGAGTCCCATGTGCAATTGCTGGGACACTGCGAGACTCAGCAACTCGTTAGGCTGTACAGGGAAGCCCAAGTTCTTACCCTCCCCTCCTTCACCGATGCCAGCCCCCTCGTCCTAGTAGAGGGACTAAGGATGAAACTTCCATTGTTGGTATCCAATCGTTGTGGGAATCATTTTGAGGTCCTGGAAGAAGGCAAGAATGGGTTCTTATTCGATCCCTTTGATCCCAGCCAAATCAAAACAGCTTTCGAATCCATGCTATCCAGGCAAGCTGATTGGAAGCAAATGGGAGAGGCAAGTGGCGAAATTTATTCAAGGATATTTGACTGCAAGAGCGTGATTACCCGATTCATTTCCGAATTGAACACCTTCACGCCAGTCGCAAAATGATTAGAGGCTTTTTTGAGGTATGGGACTGGTCCAACCACCCGCTCCGACAAATTTGAGCAGGGGCGTTCAAAATGTCACAGCCATAGCGTTCAGGTGCCCACCATCGACACCCGGAAGATCGGCAGATTGCTCAGTGAGACCTCCAGCATCGATTGGCTATCCAGCCTGGCATTGGCACCCGAAGAGGGTGATGGGCTTACCGGGCGGAATTTCTTGAAGGGGGTGGTCGGGGATCGGCAGAGCATCATTTTCAGTGGCGCCGGCCACAGCATTCAGCAGATGCTGGCCCATCGCAGAGTTCACCCGGTATGGTTACAAGCGAATTCAGGAGGGCGGTAGGTAATTTGCTAGCCACATTATGAAGGCCTGGTCCGTTCCTCAATGTCGCTTGAGTTTGCCGGGGGGTGCCGACCAGTTAGCGCTACTTGAAATCATTGAAGCGACGGCACCTGCTTTTGTATGTTCTCTGACATGCCGATTTTATTTTCTACTGCATGTGCCATTACCATTATGCTCCGCAAGTTGAGCCTTGTACATCCATACCCCAGAGCCCGTGATATTGCCGAGGGAGTCGATCGTTAGACTACTTGTGAAGTCAATAAAATAATGCCTGGCGAAATCAAAGATACTATTGTATTCTACGCTTAACAATAGCGTAGCGTCATTTTCATTAAAAGTGCCCCCGATTTTAATGGAGATACCGCCATGTGAGTCTGTGTAGCTATCGCTATATGGTTGACCATTGACAATGGAAAACCGAAAAGGGGTTAATCCATATAGACCGGTATTTTCAAGGTTACATAGATATATACCATCGTATTTATGTGTAGAAGCCAATACACTGGTTGTGAATTCAATTGGTGTGACTCCGGCGGCAGAAGCAGTGGTATTTTGTTGGCCGGTATTATAGAAATATCCTGCCCAACTTGCAATCCCACTGGTATTAGTAATTATGGTCTGAGGATTGTTATAATCACTCCCTGAGGTGGCAGAAAAGAATGTGATTTGCAATTCAGGAACAGGGTTTCCAAGTTGATCAATAGCAATCACTTGGAGTGGATATGGTAGTAATAAATATTGAGATACTGCTTGCTCATCTCCAGATATTTTGATAATAGCTTTAACTTCACCAGGAGGTGCTTGGGTGGCTACTGCGCTGAATTTTATATCTATTGAGGCAGAAATTGTAGCATTTAATGTCTGAACTCCGAGTGTCGGACCTAATTTCCACATTGTAGAGGCTGACCCATGTACATCTGTTACTGATGATGAAGGGGTGGTTGCTCCTCCGTCACTCGCTATAAAAGCCACGGGGACCCCGGCCACTGGATTTCTATAGGTGTCGTTTACAACTACCGAGAGCAATAGTGGAAGTTGCTGCAGTTGTTGAGCAGTTTGATTATTGCCAGAAAGAATATCTATGCTTTTGGGTTCCCCAACAGTTGCGATGGCACTAAAGGTGGCATAAATTATGGTTCCAGATGGAGTAATAGCTCTTGCTTCCATAGTTTGAACCCCTGCTATGGTCCCCAGTGTCCATATCCCTCCTGCCAAACCATTTGCATCGGATATCATTGTTTTGGCGAATATTTCCCCTCCACCTGATGTCACTACAAAATTAACAACGAAGCCGGGAATTGGTTGGCCTTGTTTGTTTAGCACTTGAGCAACTAGTGGTGCCGATAATTGAGTACCGACCACCGCGGTTTGATTATCACCGCTAGATATGGCGATCGAAGCAAGTGTCATATCCTTCGTTCCTGGCGAACCTCTACTGCCGGTACATGCTGTAAGCGCAATCATTATAAGTAAAAAGAATGCAAGTCGCTTCATACCATTCTCTCCACCCTGGACACCGTCTTCTTCTTGGTGGGCATGGCTGCCAAGCCGACCCCAGTTTAGGTTGCCAACCGAACTGTCGCACGGGTGCAGATTGGCAGAATGAGACAAGATTCCCCCACTCTGGTGACCAGTTCTGGCCCGATGTTCGAAACCAAGCCAAGGATCATGTGATTTTGCAGTTTGAGATGGCATCATGATGGGACTGGGATCTCCACCCCGTGGTGCCCATTCTCTTTTCCAAATCTGGATTGATTGGAGTTGTATTGGTGGACTGAGCGAAAGAAGGTGGAGTCGACCGGAACTCACCCCATTGCTACGCAAACTCCAGCGGGGAAGGTTCTTCATTCGCTTCCGGATATGCCTCTCGCACAACAGCCTTCTTAGTTGACATGTTCGGGATTCACCCTGAATCACCCTCATCTCATCCACAGATAGAGCAATGGCGAACTGAAGCACTTCGGTTCTACATCAGTTCCAGAAGCCATTTCCGAAGTCAGTGATCTCCCCCGGTGACTTCGATACCGGAAACTGACCCCGTGTATGCCCTGTAGGCCACCCCTTCACTCACCTGGAAGGCCCCAGACAATGACGCCACGGTCTATCTGAGATCTGGCGGGTCTCGGTTTTTGGAGTAGGAACCTCGGGACTCCGATGCCACCCCTCAACCCAGTACCAGGAGAAGCGTCACATTCTCGATCTCCGGATGCTTCAGGTATCGGGTCTTTGGGACTACCAAGTCTTCGAACTTCGCCGTCGGTTGGTAGAAGGCCTGGCCCGAGATTCCGAGCCAGCGGGTTGCGACAGAAAACCGGGATGAACCAGCAACGATCCTTCTTTACCGCATTTCCCCAGCATGGTCTACATGGGAGGAAACCGCCGTCCTTGTCAGGGATAATTCAAACCTATTGATCTCTGTTTTTAGGTGAGCATCGGTCTTGGCTAATGGTTTGATGTGTTTGCATGAAGAGCTACGCGGATCAAGTCATCCTTCTGCTGCTGATTTGGGTAGTTGATAAGCACGGCTCTGAATGGGCCCTTGAAGACGAACAGGCTCCCAGCGGCGGCTCCGACGATGCCACAGGCGGCGATCAGTTTCCCCAGATCGGCCAGTGACCCGGCTCCGCCGAGAATGGTCATGGGGAGGTCGATTCGAGCGCGCATGGCGGTAGCCAGGGCCAGGTCGTACCCCTTCATCTTCCCATCATGCGCGATGGAATTCAGGACGATCTCTCCGGCACCGAGAGCTTGGGCCTCTTCAGCCATCTTGAAGGGGCAAAGCTTCGTGTTCCGGGTCGCATTGTGGGTCCAGACTTCATAGGCATCGCCGGAAGCGGACTTATTGATGTCCAGAACCACGACGACGCTCTGGCTCCCGATCTCATCCGCGGCGCGAGTGATCAGGCTGGGGTCGGTGATGGCGGCAGAGGAGATGGCCACCTTCTCCACGCCCAGCCCGATGATCCGTTTGGCTTGGGCAGCAGTCTTGATCCCGCCGCCATAGGCCAGGGGCATGCGACATTCGGCGGCCAAGTCTGCGATCATCTTGAAGTTCGGCTCACAGCCATTCTTCGTCGCATCGATATCCACGACCATGAGTTCATCTGTTTCCTTCTCGTTGAAAATCTTCACCGCGTTGATGGGATCTCCAACATATTTGCTGTCCTTGAATTCGACGGTTTTCACGAGACCGCCATTATGGACGAGCAGACATGGAATGATTCGTGGCCTCAGCATGCTAAAGGTCCGCAAAATTTTTCAGGAGCCGAGTTCCATAGTGGTGACTCTTTTCCGGGTGGAATTGGATTCCATGGATGTTTCCATGGGTGACGGCGGCAGGAAAATCTATGCCGTACTCTGATTTCGCAGAAATATCCCTCGGGTCCTCGCATTCGAAGTAGAAGGAATGAAGGAAATAGAATCGACTGTCCGTTTCAAGTCCAGCAAAAATCTTTTGATTCGGCAGAGGTTGGACATCATTCCAACCCATGTGGGGTAACGGAAGGTGGTCGGTGCCTGGGGTGGACTTGAACCCTCTGACCCTTCCGTTGATCCACCCAAGGCCTGGCCTCTGGCCTTCATCACTGGAGCTGGCCAGGATCTGCATGCCTACACAGATTCCGATCACGGGCACGCCCTTAGCAAGAACAAGGTCATCGAGTGTCTCTCTCATCCCAGAAGCAGTGAGGCGCTCCATAGCATGATCAAAGGCTCCGACGCCTGGAAGGATGATCTTGGTTGCACTCCTGATTTCTTTGGCCGTTTGAGCGATGGCTATTCCGATGTTCAGCCGTTTGTAGACATTCGCAAACGCCATGATGTTCCCAAGGCCGTAGTCGACAATGGTAATCATCGAATGATGGCCCTTTGAACGCCTACCGCCCTGAGTACCTTTGTCCCGAGATCAATGAAAGTCATGGCGTTCTTGTAGTCCCGATAGGTCTTGTTCGGCCCGGCCATAATCGCCTTGAGTTCTTCAACCGTGAGGTCAAGTTTCGTAGCGATGTACTCGAAGTCCTCAGCTATGGTTTCTTCGCTATAGGCCGGCAGGGCGATTTTCTCAAGAGCATCCGCACGGCTCAATTGTCCGGTGAGGATCAAGCTTGAGAAATGGGCCCTGCGTTTGTCATACCCGAATTTGGTGGGCAACCAGTAGCCTTCATAGAACCGGGTGAATCTTGATTCATAGTGTTTATGTGCATATTTTTGCCATCCGAACCGGTCCACAAGTTCATCCATCGCCGCTTCCTTATAAAACGGGATATGGTTAAGAGGCTTTACAACTCGGACCCCTTTAATGAATCGATAGTAGAGTTTATATTTGAAAATATCAGCTAAGGGGAAAGTTCTCAGGGGATGTTTCCCGAACTTGCTGTGGATGTCTAGAAGCTGGCGGAGATCCGAGGCGTGATAGTGCCATTCAAGAGGTTCTCTTACGCATTCGCTGGAGTAATTAGCGCCTGTAAGAATGTATTTAAATTTATATTTAGCGGCGAAATTGTACATGGCCGCGAAGAATGCATGATCCTGGGGGGTGTCAATGTGAGGAACCTGAGCCTTGAAGAAGGCCAACTGTAGGTCCTTCATTTCCTCCCAATTGACAACTTCTGTATGTAGGTCGAGCCCGAGGTTATCAATAAGTTTCTCGATGTTATTGACTGCCTGCTGGGAGTTCCAACCAGCATCAACATGAAAAATTAGTGGACGAAGGCCGAATTTCTCTTTGGCAATGTAAGTAACATAGGAACTGTCGACACCACCGCTGATGCCGATGAGGCAATCATGATCCCGGCCCTTACCCTCCCTTTTAATGGCTTCAATGGTCGGGAGTAACTCTTGCTCTCCCCTTTCATCTGGGTGCCAATTGGGGAGGATATTATTATGATAATTATTGCAGTAATCACACCAGCCGCGCTCATCGAAAAAAATATTTGAATCACTTGTATCCATAATGCAGTTTGAACATATGGCATATGGTCTGTTGTTAGGAGTTTTATTCTGCATTTGGGTTACCGTAGTAGAAGTAATGGAAGGTTATAAATAATGGTTCAATTTCCTCTTCGTTGCCGACCCAACCGCGAGGGAAACTCGGCCATGTTTCACCGTCTCGGGTAGGGGAGGTGTGATGCTTTCAATAACCTGAGCTTAGGATATCACGACTGCCCCGGGAGGCTCCTGACCGATGGCGCGAGGTTGATGTAGTTCGGAGCCCGGCCGCCCCTGCATCAGATCGAGGTCCACCGGCCGGCGGGCGGAGACATCAAGCACCTCTAGCCTTGGTCGGTTCCATCAGCTGATCCATGGCAGCCACCAACTGGTTGAACAGGTGCTCGCGATCAAAATGGGCCTCGCAGTAATGTTTCCCGGATTGACCCACTCTGGCCCTCTCAGCTGCGCTCATCTGCCTTAATCTCAAGGCGCTGTTTGCCAATCCTTTGGCGTCCCCAGAGGACACGACGAGTCCTGCCTGCGCCTCCTTGATCAGATCGGCGCCTTCACCGTCCAGAGCTCCCAAGATCGGTTTGCCACAGGACATATAGGAAGGCACCTTTCCGGGTACCGTTCGGGCGAATGTCGGATCTTGCTTCAGGGTCACCAACAGCGCGTCTGCCTGCTCGAAGAAGGCGGGCATGGTCTCCGATGGGAACCGACCAAGCAAGTGGAAACAGCGGGACAGGCCCCTGGATTCAACTTGGGCCTTGACCCAATTCCACTGACGGCCTTCGCCCAATATAATCCACTGGATGGAGGGATCCTCACGAAGAAGCTCTGCCGCTCCCAGGATGGTTCCGAAGTCCTGGGCTTCCCCCACATTCCCGGCAAAAAGGATCCTGAATCCATCGGGCAAACTTGTAGGAAGGGCAGCGTTTGAACCTTCCACCGGCTCCACCCAATTCGGGAAGTAAGAAAGCCGCGAGGGATCGACCCCGTGGGACTGGATGCTGTCCGTGAATCCTTTTGATGTATAAAGAATATGGTTACACGATTTATAGATTAGTCTCACCAGGCTTCCGACGCTTTTGTATAGCCATTGAGAGCGGATACCACCTGCCGCGACGATGGATTCAGGCCACAGATCAAGTACCCAGAAGATAATAGGTACCCTCTTAATGAATTTTAAGAAGGCGGCAGGAACACCTACCGTGACCGGCGAGAGCTGACATACAAAGATGATGTCGAAAGATTCCCGACACAACACGGGACCGAGAATGCTTGCACTGAGCATGAAAGATAGGTAGTTGAGCGCCAGCCCCGCAGCCTTCCCGGAGCCGCGGGGAATCAGGGGAACCCGGATGATCTTTACGCCACGATGCGTTTCGCCCCTGTTGAAAAGGCCGTATCCCGTGAAGATTCTTCCGCCCGGATAGTTCGGAGCCCCCGTTAGGACCGTCACTTCGTGTCCACGCTGGGTCAACCCCTCGGCTAGATCATTGATCCGGAAGTGCTCTGGCCAGAAATACTGAGAGACGATCAGGACGCGCACAGCCGGTCATCTCCTCCAGACCGTGCGATTGATGTAGTCGGTGTAACTAAGGATGATCCGGACGACCTTGTCGGACACATTTGGCATGGAGTAGTCCGATACAGGGCGGAGAGTTCGTACCTCGCCTCGTCCTTGATGAGCCAGGATGGCCAGACCCTGGTGGACTCGTTCCCATTCTAGGCCGGTCATCATGACACTGGCTTCCTCCATGCCTTCCGGCCGTTCATGGGTTTCCCGCAGGTTGAGGGCCGGGAAGTTCAGGATGGAGGATTCCTCGGTGATGGTTCCGCTGTCGGAAAGGGTGGTGTGGGCATCGACCTGAAGGCGGACATAATCCGTAAAACCAAGTGGCTTCAGCAACTCAACGCCGGGATGAAAGGTTATCCCAAGGGTGTCCAGGCGCTTGCGAGTGCGTGGATGGGTGGAGACAATCACCCGCTTTCCTATGGTTTCGGCCAGGTTATTAAGGATGGTGACCAGCTTCCTGAAATGATCCTCGGGCTCAATGTTCTCTTCTCGATGGCTACTCACCAGGAAGTAGTCGTGCCGCGATAACCCAAGGCGATCAAGGATGTCTGACGACATGATCTTCGGCCTGTAATGGTTGAGCACTTCGTACATGGGTGAACCAGTCTTGATCACCCGGTCGGGTGGCAGACCTTCGCGGAGAAGGTATTCCCTGGCGATATCGGAATAGGTTAAGTTGATGTCGCTGATGTGATCGACGATTTTTCGATTTGTTTCCTCTGGAACACGCTGGTCGAAACAGCGGTTTCCGGCCTCCATGTGGAAGATGGGAATGTGGCGGCGTTTCGCAGGGATGGCGGCCAGGCAACTATTGGTGTCGCCCAGCAGGAGAAGGGCATCGATTTTGTCCTCTGCCAGCAACTGGTCCACCTTCACGATCATCTGGCCGATGGTTTCCGCGGCTGTGGCTCCCGCGGCACCCAGAAAGTGGTCGGGCTTGCGGATCTCGAGGTCATTGAAGAAGATCTCGTTGAGTTCGTAGTCGTAGTTCTGCCCCGTGTGGATCAGGAGGTGATCCATGTCTTGGTCCAGCCTGGACATCACTCGGGACAGCCTGATGATTTCAGGCCGAGTCCCGACGACGGTGGCAACCCTCAGCTTCTTCATGTTTCACTCCGCATTGCCCTGGCAGTAGGCCTCCGACGGAAACAGCACATCATACTTCTTCGATCCAAGTATCTGGGCGGTCCCTGTCGAAAGGTTCATTCACCCACATGATGGTGACCATGTCACATTCACCGATATTGGTGATGTTGTGGGTGTAACCAGGGGGGATGTCGACCACCTCCAGTTTTTCACCGCTGACCCGGTACTCGATCACTTCTTGAGTCCCGAGTTTTCGAAAACGGATGACTCCTGTCCCGCTTACCACAAGGAACTTCTCGTTCTTCGTGTGGTGCCAGTGGTTGCCCTTAGTGATTCCGGGGTGCGAGATGTTGACGGATACTTGACCTCGGTCCGGGGTTTTCAGAAATTCCGTGAAGGAACCTCGGGAATCACGGTGCATTTTGATGGGGTAGCTGAATTGGTCCGTGGGTAAGGCGCTCAAGTAGGTGCTGTAGAGCTTGCGAGTGAAAGGGTCGTCCATCGGTGGAATAGACAGGTCGTCCCGGCTGGAGGCGAATGCCCGGATTCGATCAGCCAAGTTTCCCACTGTGGTCTTGTAAACCACAGGAACAGTGCAGAACGGTCCGTTCATCACTGCCCTTCCTTCCAGGGCTTGACAGAACGCGTCTATGAGGTCGTCGATGTAGACTAAGTCGAGGGGGGCATCCGGATTGTTGATCTGGATGGGGAGCTTGTGGGCGATATTGTGGCAGAAGGTGGCAACGACGCTGTTGTAATTGGGGCGACACCACTTCCCGAAGAGATTTGGCAGCCTGTAGACAAAGACTGAAGTTCCTGTGGCCCGGCTGTATTCGAACACCGCCTCCTCTGCAGCGAGCTTACTCTCGCCGTAGGGATTGGCGAGGGCTGCCTGGGTGGACGAAGACAAGATCAGGGGGGTGCTTTTCCCGGCCGTTTGAAGTATTTGGACCAGTTGGGTAGTCAGGTTGACATTTCCCGCCAAGAACTCCTTTGGGTGCTCCGGCCGGTTGATTCCTGCGAGATGCACGATGGCCGAGGCGGCTAGGACCCGCTCAGGAAGTGCATCCAGCGGGTCGTTTACATCGTAGGTCAGAAGGTTCACATCCTTCCGGTATTTGAGGGCCGCGCATAGGTTGCTACCCACGAATCCATTTGCGCCAGTCACCAGGACGGTTTTCTTCATCGTGGTGCCCTCAAACCTGCACCCGTTCGCCTCTTAGGGCCTGCTGGACACAATCCAGCCGCATGAGCATGCGCTTCATGCCTTCGATATCCAAGAGTGGCACATTATGGGAATTGTAGTCGGTCTGCTCGCTCAACTCTTCTTCACCCTCAGTGAAATACTTTCCGTAGTTCAAATCCCGATTATCCGCGGGAACCCGATAGTAGCCTCCCAGGTCCTCGGCGATGGTTTTCTCCTCCCGTGTGAGGAGGGTTTCATACAGCTTTTCGCCGTGGCGAGTGCCGATCACTCGGAGGGGCATGGGACGGCCTAGGAGGGACTGGATGGCTTCCGCCAGAACTCCGATGGTGCTGGAAGCCGCCTTCTGCACGAAGGTGTCTCCTGGCAGACCGTGTTCGAAGGCGTATAGAACCAGATCGACCGCATCTTCGATGGTCATCATGAACCGGCTCATCTTCGGGTCGGTCACGGACAACTGGATCTCGTCCTGGACTTGTTTCAGGAAGAGCGGAATCACGGATCCGCGACTGGCCATGACATTGCCATAGCGTGTGACGCAGATGGTGGTATCGGGAGCAGCTGTCCGGGACTTTGCGATGGCCAACTTTTCCATCATCGCCTTGGAAATGCCCATGGCGTTTATGGGGTAGACCGCCTTGTCTGTGGAGAGGACGATGACTCTGGCCACCCTGGTCTGAATTGCGGCATTGAGGACATTCTCCGTGCCGACTGCGTTGGTTCGAAGGGCTTCCAGAGGGAAGAACTCACAGGACGGAACCTGCTTCAGGGCTGCGGCGTGGAAAACGAAATCCGCGCCTCGCATGGCGTCCCGGATGCTTGACTCGTCTCGGACATCCCCGATGTAAAACTTCAATTTCGGGTGGGAGAACTGGTCTCGCATATCGTTCTGCTTCTTTTCATCGCGAGAGAAGATTCGAATTTCCCCAATGTCCGTTTCAAGAAACCTTTCTAAAACGGCATTACCAAATGTTCCAGTCCCCCCAGTGATAACAAGCGTTTTTTGATTGAACATTTTGGACTCCATTGGCTCCGAAAAACTTCAATAATCGAATTGGTCCATCATTCACAACTATCTATAAATAAAATATTAGGAAAAAGTTAAAAAACAATATGTAAAACGGGCCAAATCCGACACAATCTCTGAAGCGATGAGCATTCGCCGCAGCATCTCAAGCGAGGCATCAATCCATGATCTTAGGCGCGGATTTGCGAGTCAAGGTCCCTCGCCTCCTAGAGGTTGAGCCTTTGAGCAAATGTTGCCAGGGTTTCCTGTGGCTAGCTTCATCTGGACCTTTATTCCGGCAATGCCAAAACATAGTGATGAGGTCAGGTTCCGGCTGATTGCTGGGGGAACAGAGAATTCGCATTCAGGAAAACCAGTGCGAAGGCGTATCCCAAGAAAATGATTAGGAGGGCTGTCGGGAAGGGGTACAGGACCACGAATCCGGAACTGATAAGCCAGAGTACCAAGGTCGCTTTCACATGCGACCCGCCGAACCGGGCAAGCAGATGATGGGGGAAGGTGGCGCGATCAGCGGTAAAGAAACTCATTCCCAGCCTTTTTCGCCGGATCAATCCCATGGCGACATCCATGGATATGGGTGCAGTGAACGCCAGGGTCATTAAGGGGTGTTCTATCCCACCCCCACGAAGGATGCCCTCGGCGATAAAGAATCCGCAACCGAAGCTTCCGGCATCGCCCATGAAGTGCTTGGCCTTTGGCCAATTCAGCAGTAGAAAACCAGCAAGAGCCCCCAGTGCGATCCGGGTGTCCACGCCACGCAGGTAGAGGGCAAACAACAGGATGAATGTGAATCCTCCCATGTAACCATTGATGGCGTCTTCGATGTTCACAGCATTGGGGACTGCCATGAACCAGAAGGTGATCGAAAGAGCCACAGGAACAAGGAAAAGAGGCGACCCCACCAAGGTCTGGGGAAGCCATGACGGATTGGTGGCCTTCAGGGTCAGTACCCAGGGCCAGGCAGCCATGGCTGAGATCGAAAGGAGTACCAGGAATTTCTGTCGTGGATGAAAACTATATCGATCATCCATTGTCCCAACCGCAATGAAGCTCAGACCCGCCACCCAGGTCTGCCAAGGTAGACCCGGGGAGGGAATTCTCCCGAACGCTGAAAGCAGGAAAAACACCAGCGCCCCTCCTAGCACCATGGCCAAACCCCCTGTTCGCGGGGTGGGCATGGCGTGCACCTTTCGGGGATCCGGCTGGTCGATGAATCCCCAGCTGACGGCTTTCCGGAGAAGCAGGAGGCTTGCAGCCATGGTTGCGAACATGGAAATGAGCGGGAGGAGCAATCGAGGCATTAATATGGATCTTCCGGGAAATGTTGAAGGAAAACCATCGTGGTTGTTGATTGGATTAAGGCGAAAGGTCAATCATGAGCACAAAAGGAACCCTGGGCTGTGGGTTCCTTTTGTGCTTGATGAGAAATTAGTTTAGGAACGCCGAGGAGGTCGGGGCCGCCGGGGCCGATCGTCATGGCTGGGCGCTTCGCCTTCGGGCTCGGCGTCCGCGCCTTCCGGCTTGGGGATGAGCGCCTTGCGGCTGAGCTTGATCTTGCCGCTCTTCTCGTCGATGCCGATGCACTTGACCATGACTTCCTGGCCTTCGCTCACTTCGTCGGCGGGGTTGGCGACTCGGTGGTGGGCCAGCTCGCTGACATGCAGCAGGCCGTCGAGGCCGGGGAGGATGGTCACGAAGGCGCCGAACTCGACGACCTTGGCGACCTTGCCCAGGTAGGTCTTGCCAACCTCGGCGGTCTGGATGAGGTCACCGATCATCTTGAGGGCCACCTGCAGCTTCTCCTGGGTGGGGCCGGCGACCTGGCAGAGGCCGTCGTCGTCGATGTTCACCTCACAGCCGCTCACCTCGATGATGTTGCGGATGGTGGCGCCACCCTTGCCGATGACATCGCGGATCTTCTCCTTGGGGAGCTGGATGCTGTGCATCTGGGGGGCGTTGCTGGCGAACTCGGCACGGGGGGCGGCGAGCACCTTGCCCATCAGGTCGAGCAGGTGCAGGCGGCCGGCCTTGGCCTGGTCGAGGGCCTTGGTGAGGATCTCGGTGGTGATGCCGCCGATCTTGATGTCCATCTGGAGGGCGGTGATGCCCTTCTCGGTGCCGGCGACCTTGAAGTCCATGTCGCCGTAGTGGTCTTCCTGGCCGGCGATGTCGGACAGCACCACGAACTTGTCACCGTCGCTGACGAGGCCCATGGCCACGCCCGCCACCGGAGACTGGAGCTTGATGCCAGCATCCATCAGGGCCAGCGTGCCGCCGCAGATGGTGGCCATCGAAGAAGAACCGTTGCTCTCGGTGATGTCAGACACCACGCGCACCGTGTAGGGGTTCTCCTCGGGCGTGGGGAACACGGCGAAGAGGGAGCGCTCGGCCAGCATGCCGTGGCCGATCTCGCGGCGGCCGGGCCCGCGGTTGGGCTTGCACTCACCCACGCTGTAGCCGGGGAAGTTGTAGTGGAGGTAGAACTTCTTCTTGTACTCCTCCTCCAGGCCATCGATGATCTGGGTGTTCTGGATGGTGCCCAGCGTGGCGGTCACCAGGGCCTGGGTCTCGCCGCGGGTGAAGAGGCAGCTGCCATGGGCCGCGGGCAGGACGCCCACTTCGATGTTGAGGGGGCGGATCTGGTCGAACTTGCGGCCGTCCAGGCGCACGCCCTGCTTGAGGATGGCGTTGCGGAAGAGGGTCTCCTTCAGCTCGTCGAAGCAGGCCACCAGGTCCTTCTTCAGCTCGGGCTTGTCGGCGCAGAACTGGGCGACGGCTTCCTTCTTGAGGAGGTCGATGGCCTTGTAGCTCTCGATCTTCACCTTCATGGTCAGCGCCGCGAAGAGCTTCTCGGCGAAGGCGGCGGCCACTTCCTTGTAGAGGGCCTCGTTGCGCTCGGCCTTGGCGGCGGCGACCTTGGGCTTGCCCACCTTGGCCTGCAGATCCTTCTGCAGCTTCACCAGGGTCTTGATCTGCTCATGGCCGAAGGCCAGGGCCTTCACCATGTCGGCTTCCAGCACTTCCTTGGCGCCGCACTCCACCATCACCAGGGCGTCGGAGGTGCCGGCCACCAGGAGGTCGATGTCGCTCTCGGCGCGCTGCTCGACGGTGGGGTTCACCACCAGCTGGCCGTTGACGCGGCCCACGCGGACGCCGCCCACAGGGTTCACGAAGGGGATCTCGCTGATGATGAGGGCCGCGGAGGCGCCCACCATGGCCAGGGTCTCAGGGGCGTGCTGGCCGTCGTAGCTGAGCACCTGGGCGGTGATCATGGTGTCGCCGTTGTAGCCCTCTTCAAAGAGGGGGCGCAGGGGGCGGTCGATGAGGCGGCTGGTGAGGGTTTCCTTGGTGGTGGGTCGGCCCTCGCGCTTGAACCAGCCGCCGGGGATCTTGCCGGCCGCCAGCACGGGCTCGCGATAGTCCACGGTCAGCGGGAAGAAGTCGATGCCTTCGCGGGGGGTGCCGTAGCACACGGCCACGAGGACCATGGTGTCGCCCTGGCGGACCACGACGGCGCCGTGGGCTTGCTTGGCGATGCGGCCGGTCTCGAGGCTGATGGGCGCGTCGCCCAGGTCCACCGACACCGTGGTGGGGTTGAATTTCAATGCGTTCATGCAAGCTCCTGGGCCCTCGGGCCCAATGGGCTCCCCTGAGCCCGGCTCAGCGTCCGGGTCTCCCGCGATCGCTCCATGAAACCCGTCCGCCAAATCCTGAATCAGGAGGGGAGGTGGGCTTCCTGCAGAGGTCGCCGCCGAAGGGGAGCGGGTGGAAATCGGCAGGATCAGCATAACACGCTGAGCCTTCAGGCGCTTTAGGCCTGCTGGGCCTTGGGCACATAGATGGCATGGGCGCCTGAACTGCGGCGGTCGCGGGCCTCTTCCGAATAGCGTCCCAGGCCACTGGGCGAGGGGGCATAGGTTGGCACAAGCTGTTGGAGCCAGCGGAGAATCTGGGCCTGGCGCCTACCCTCTCCCTCCATGATTGAAAGACGCAGGGCCGCCGCCCCTTCTTCCAGTAGGTCGTCATCCAGCTCTTCCGGATTGGCATTGAAGACCTTGGGATGGACCCCCGTGCGGGATTCCTCCTGCTGCGTGAAGAGTTCTTCGAACAGCTTCTCGCCGGGTCGGATGCCGCTGAACTGCACCTCGATGTCCTGTCCGGGCAGCAATCCGGAAAGGCGCGCCATGTCTGTGGCCAGATCGACGATCTTGACGGGGTCGCCCATGTCCAGGACATAGACCTTGGCGGTGTCGCCCAGGATGCCTGCCTGAAGCACCAGCTGGCTGGCTTCGGGGATGGTCATGAAGTAGCGGGTCATGTCCGGGTGGGTCACGGTGATGGGTCCACCCACGCGGATCTGTTCTTTGAAGATGGGAATGACACTCCCCCGGCTTCCCAGGACATTGCCGAACCTCACGCTGACATAGCGCGTTCCTTCAGGAGCCCGTCGGGCCGCCCGGAGTACCAGGGATTCGGCGATCCGCTTGGTTGCCCCGAGCACATTGGTGGGGTTGACGGCCTTGTCCGTGGAGATGTTCACGAAGGTATGGGTGCCCACCGCCAAGGCGGCGTTCACCACATTCAGGGTGCCGAAGACATTGTTGTCCACGGCTTCTTCGGGATGAGCTTCCAGGTAGGGCACATGCTTGTGGGCCGCGGCGTGGAACACCACCTGCGGCTTCCAGCGGTTGAACACCTGCTGGAGACGGATCGGATTGCGGACATCGCAAAGCTCCAGGGAGAGTCCCTGGTTGGGAAAGAGGCTCCGAAGCGAGCGCTCGGTCTCCCACAGGCTGTTTTCTCCACGCCCCAGCAGGACGATTCGGGCGGGACGGAAGGCCGCCACCTGGCGGGCGATTTCGCCCCCGATCGACCCACCGCCCCCGGTGATGAGCACCACGGCATCTTCAAGCACGAGATTGAGGGAGCTCTGGTCCAACTCCACGGGCTCCCGGCGCAGAAGGTCCTCGATGGAGACATCCTGCAATTCGGGTTTCCAAGCCCGCGACCCGAGCAGGTTGAAGAGTCCCGGCGTGGTCTTGACCTCGATCCCGGCGGAGCGGACCACATCCGTCAGCTGCCGGATCACGGAACCGGGGGCGCTGGGAATGGCCAGCACCACCTGGGTGGCTTCTTCTTTCCGGATGATCTGGTGAAGCAGCCGAGACGGGCCCAGCACCCGGGTCCCCTGAATGCGGATGCCCTGCTTGTCGAGGGCATCGTCAATGAATCCTACGATTCGAGTCCCCAGTTCAGGATGCCGCTTGAGCTCCTCGGCAATCATGAGCCCCGCCCGGCCTGCCCCGACGATGAGGGTCCGGTGGGGGATGGCCCCATCAGGCAGCTGATCGATGCCGAGATCCCGTTCGTGGCGGGCGCGGATGGCGCCCCGGAGGGTGAGCCACAATCCGCCCGTGGTCAGGGCGGAGGCCATGGCCGTTTCCAGATCGAAGACTGAATGGAATTCGCGGGCCAGGATCGTCACGAACGCACTCATTACCAGCAGGGTCGTGGTGGCCATGGCCAGCCGGACGGCGTCACGGAAGCCGATGAGGCGGTAGTGCTGGCGGGTCAACTGGAAGACGAGGTTGATGGCCAGGGCCAGGAGGGTCCACTTCAAGGCCCCATGCGGCGTCAGGTGGGCCCCCACGAAGACCCGCTCGCAAAGCATCCAGGCCACCAAGGCCGCCCCGCCATCCAGAACGAGCTTGACCCCTTGCCGAAGCAGGGGCTGATCCAGGGTGGATGGAGGCGGGAGCGAGGGCCGGTAAGAGGGAGGGGGGTTCATGACTCGAGACGGCTCATCAAATGAGGAATACGCGGGTGTTCCTGGGTGGCTGAAAGAGCTGCGGGGCCATGATAACCTGAACCCTTGTCAATGCTGGATTTCATGTGAATTCATTGGAGCTGTCATGCGATTCAACCTTCTGGGCGGCGCGGCGATCCTGACCTCGGCCCTCTTCGCTCAACTTCCCCAGGGACTCGATCTCCAGGCCCTGAAACAGGCAGCCGGGGCCCAGGGGGTGGGTGCGGCGGATGCCGTGCCCGGGCGTTCTACGACCCTTCCTGCGGCTACCGCGACCCCTGCGACCCCTGAAGACGCCGCCCGTCAGCGAAGCGAAGATGAAAAGCTGGACGAGGAGGTCCGGGCCCTGAAGCGCCGTGAGAAGGGACCGCGCCGCTTCGGCGCCGATCTGTTCCAGGTGCGGCAGCGGGGTTCGGCCGCCACGGAAGGGGGCATTGCCGAGGATTATGTGTTGGGCACGGGCGACCGGCTGAACCTCAATGTCTTCGGCAGCGCCACCTTCGACCTTCCGGTGCAGGTGGACGGCCGGGGCGAGATCGTGATTCCCAAGGTGGGCACGGCCAAGGTGGGCGGCCTGACGCTGGGCAAGGCCAAGGCGGCGGTGCAGGGGCTGGTGAGCCGCAACTTCTCGCGCTCCTCGGTGGACTTGCAGGTGATCAAGCTGCGCGAGGTGCGGGTCTTCGTCATGGGTGAGGTCTACCGGCCCGGCAGCTATCTGGTGTCGAGCCTCAGTTCGCTGGTCAATGTGCTGAGCCTGGCCGGGGGGCCCACCGCGGTCGGCAGCTACCGCGACATCCGCGTCATGCGGGGCGGGCACAAGGTGGCCGGGCTGGACCTCTATCCGCTTCGGGCCGAAGGCCTGGGGAATCCCAATGTGGCCCTCCAGAACGGGGACACCGTCTTTGTGCCCCTGGCCCAGAACCAAGTGCTGCTGGAGGGCGCCTTCCAGCGGGTGGTGGCCCTTCCGCCTGAGCCGAAACGGCAGAAAGGGGACACGGTCGAGCCGGAGGATCTGGATCTGGATCCTTTGAAGGAACAACGCGAGCGGACTCAGCGTGAAATCAAGGCCATCGAGGCCCAGCTGTCGCCGAACCAGGGAGCTGGAATCGCGGAGGGTGGTGAGAATGCGGACCCCCAGAGTCAGGGGCGTGAGCCCCAGACCGCCGCGCAGTTGGGCAGCCGGATGCCTCAGGCACCTGTGCTTAGCCTGACGGAGCGGGCCGCTTTGGAGGATCGGCTTTTCTTCTTGAAGCGTCAGTTGGTGGTCCTCAAGGAAGCGCCCCAGGGCGACCATCGCGTTCGGATCAATCCCGAGACCCAACTCCCCGTGTTCCCCCAGGATGCGAACGAGTCTCTGCCGGAGTGGCTGCGGCGCTGGGAATCGACTGGCGTGGCCCCTCGCCTGCAGTTCGAGCTTCGGGCGGGTGAGACCGTGGCCGAGGCCCTGCGGTTTGCCGGTGGATTTGCCCCGGAGGCGGGTCCCGGGACGCTGACCCTCCGCCGACGGGATGCGGCAGGCACCCTCAGCGGCCAGGATGTGCCCCTGGATTCGGCCAACCATCTGGCCCTGCAGCGCGGGGATGTGCTGTCGGCCCTCCCTCGCCGGGAACGCACGGGGCCTGTGGTTCAGATCAGCGGCTGGGCGCGGGTGCCCGGCGTCTTCGCCCGCACGGAGGGGCTGAAGGTGGGCGACCTGCTCCGCCGGGAAGCTCAGGTGCTGCCGGATACCTATCGGGCCCGGGGAGAGGTGGTGCGGACCGCGGTGGACGGCACGAGCCGGTTCCTGGCGTTCGATGTGGACAAGGCCCTGGCGGGCGACGCCACGCACAACCTCTTGCTGGAGGACCGGGACCGGGTGGAGCTGTTCCGCATGGAAGATCTCCGCCTGCCGAAGCTCGTGACGGTGCTGGGGCCCGTGGCCCGGCCCGGCACCTACGCCTTCCATGACGGGATGAGGGCCTCGGACCTCATCTTCCGCGCCGGCGTGCCTGCGAAATCGGCGGACCGCCTGGTGGCCGAGCTGGCTCGCAGCAAGGATGGCAAGCCCAGCGAGGTGATCCGACTCGACCTGGCCAAGCTACTCTCCACGGAAACCGCCAGCCCCATCACGCTCCTGGACGAGGCCACGAACCCCCGCATCCAGTCGGATGACCAGCTGAGCCTCTTCGAGAAGCCCGACTACAAGATCCATCGCACCGTGCGGATCACGGGGCAGGTGGCGCGGCCGGGATCGTACACGCTGGATTCGGCCAAACCCTCGCTGAGCGGGCTCATCCAGCGGGCCGGCGGACTGACTGCGGAGGCCATGCCCCAGGCGGGCATCTTCCTGCGGCGGATGAGCACCCAGGACGCCTCCCTGCAGCGGGCGGCCGAGGAATCCGGCCTCATGGGGAAGGATCCCACGGCCAAGGGGATCAACGAGATCCTCGAACGCCTGAACGAAACCAAGCGGCAGCCTCTTTCGGGCCAGCTGCTGAAGAATCCCCTGCTCCACGGCCTCCTGGCCGGCAGCCTGAACCGCATGGTGGTGGATTTCGGCGGTGCGCTGAAGGGAGAGGCCCTCTCGGATGTGGAGCTGCAGGACGGGGATGAGATCATCATCCCCCGGGCCACCGAGGCGGCCTATGTGGTGGGCGAAACGGCCAGTCCCTTCGCCACCTACAAGGTTCGGAAGGGCATGAAGGTGGGTGACCTGCTCAAGCTCGCCGGTGGCACCACCCGGAATGCGGACACCTCGAACATCCGCCTGCTCAAGGCCGATGGCCGCATCCTGGATTCTTGGATCGAGGGCAGGACCGTGGAACCCGGCGACACGGTGCTGGTGCCCCAGCGCTTCCGCCGCGACTCCAGCTGGCAGGAGAACCTCCAGGCCCTGACGCCACTGGCCCTGATCCTGAACGCCGTCAAATAGGCCCGGCCCTGCTGATAGAATGAAAGGCCCCGCCCATGCGGGGCCTTTTCATCGTGAGTGCCATGATCCTGCGCAAAGAGTACTGGTTCGAAGCCGCCCATTTCATCTACAACCACCCGGGCAAGTGCCGGAACCTGCATGGTCACAGCTACAAGCTCTTCGTGCTGCTGGAAGGTGCCGTGAATCCCGAAACGGGCATGATCATCGATTTCGACGACCTCTCGAAGGTGGTGGTGGACAAGGTGATCTCGAAGCTGGATCACCGCTTCCTCAACGACCTGATCCCCCTGTCCACGGCCGAGAACATCTCGGTGTGGATCTGGGAGCAGCTCAAGCCGTCCCTGCCCCAGCTCTGCCAGATCGAGGTCTTTGAAACGACCGACAACTGCGTGATCTACCGCGGAGCCTGACATGCGACGCCTCTGGGCCCTTCCCGCGCTGGTGCTGTTGGTCGGTTGTGAGGCCATCAACCCCGCCCTGCGCTATGAAGAGGCCGCCCGCCAGCTGCGGTTCACCCTGGATCGGGTGGAACCCCAGGTGGAACTGGCCTTTCCCCTCGAGCAGTCCCGGCTTCGCCTGAGGCTCGAGGTGGGCGTGGACAACCCCTCGGACCAGCGCCTCCGCACCCGGCGGGTGAGCGGAGACCTCCGGCTGGCGGCCCAGGGCGGAGACCATGGCCTCGGATCGGTGAGCTTCCCCGAAGGCGCCGACCTCGCTCCGAAGGGCCGCAGCGTTCTGCGCGTGGATGTGGTGCTCGGATATGCCGACCTCAAGTCGGCCTGGGGGCCCCTGTCCGGGGCGGTGTTGCGCCATGAGCCCGCCACTTGGAACCTGGCGGGCGAGGCCCGCTTCGAAGTGCTGGGGATCGAATTCGGCGTGCCTTTCCGCACCCGCCGGGAGAGCGGCCGATGAGGCCCGTCCACTGTCCACGCTGCACCGCCTGACATGATCCGCGCCGTCGTCTTCGACCTCTGGAATACGCTGGTCTTCAGCCCGGCGGGCAGCCCCTTCCAGCGGTTGAAGGGCCTGATGAGGCCGGAGCAGGTCCATCTGCACGGCCCCCTCATGCGGGACGGGATGATCCGCCCCTATGATTCGGTGGAGGCCTTTCTGGAGGCCTGGCGCGAGCCTGCGGGCCTGGATGAGGCGCAGGTGGAGGCGATGGCCCAGGCCTTCCGGGAGGCGGGCGACCAGGCCCAGTGTTTTGCCGGCGCGCCGGAGGCTGTGGGTGCCGTGCGCGACCTGGCTCGGGTGGCCCTGCTGTCGAATACGCAGAGTTTCGGCCTGGAACTGCTGGATCGGCTGGGTATCTCTGACCGGATCCGACTCCAACACCGGAGTGCCGACCTGGGGGCGCTCAAGCCCGAGGCCGCGGCCTATGAGGCCGTGCAGCGGCGCCTGGGCCTCTTTCCCGGCAACCTGGCCATGGTGGGCGACAGCTGGACCGATGATGTGGAAGGCGCCCTGGCCGCAGGCTGGACCGCCATCTGGGTGAACCGGGAGGCCAAGCCCCGGCCCGATCACCACCCCGACGCGCCTCTCTACGAAGTGCGGAGCCTGGATCGGGTGCCCGAGCTCATCGAGAACCTCCAAGCCGGCATGCGCTGTCCGACCTGTCTCGGGTAGTGGGCTCGGATAGCGGGCTGGGGCTGGAGCTTGCAGGCCGCTTAGGCGGTTGCCGAGTCCGAACCGGCCAGCTGGAGGTCCATGACCACGGCGTGCCGGGGAGCGTCCTGGCGCTCGATCCACTGGACGCGGGCGCCGAGGAGCCGGGCCAGCTGCATGAGGCCCTCCCGGGCTTCCTGGTGCAGCGCCCCCGCCAGCTCGGGGTGCACGGTCAGGCGCACATCGGCGCCGCGCAGGCGCTCCCCCAGCCGCACGAGCTCACGGTAGGCCTTGAGCAGGGAAGTCTCGGGGCTCTGGGTGCGGCCGGCCCCGTTGCAGACAGGGCAGGGCTGCGTGAGCAGCCGCTCGAGGGAAGGCCCGGTCCGCTTGCGCGTGAGCTCCACCAGCCCGAATTCGGAGATGCCGCCGGCCCGGGCGTGGTTGCGGTCCCGCTTGAGTTCCTCCTGGAGGCGGGCCAGCACTTCATCGCGGTGCGTGGGATCCACCATGTCGATGAAATCGATGACCACGATGCCGCCCAGGTTGCGCAGGCGGAGCTGCCGCACGATCTCGGGGATGGCCTCGAGGTTGGTGAGGTAGACGGTCTCTTCCAGATCCTTCTTGCCGACGAACTTGCCCGTGTTCACATCCACGCTGACCAGGGCCTCGGTCTGGTTCAGCACGATGGAGCCCCCGTGCTTGAGGAAGACCTTGGGCTGCCGGGCCGAGTCGATTTCGGCCTCGATGCCGAACGCATCAAAGATGGGCAGGTCCGAGGTGAACTGCTTCACGCGGTTGGCCCACTCCGGGTGGAGCTTCTCCACGAAGGCCAGAACCTCCTGGTGGGCCTCGGCGTCATCCACCCAGAAGGTGGAGACCTCCTCGCGGAAGATGTCGCGCATGACCTTCTGGAGCAGGCGCAGGTCCTGCCACACCAGGCCGGGCGCCGGCACGGTGTCGGCCTTGGCCTGGATCTCCTGCCACATCTGGCGCAGGAAGGTCACATCCCCCACCAGGTCCTCGTCCTTCTCACCGATGGCGGCGGTGCGGACGATGAAGCCCTCGCCGGGCTGGGTGTGGCTGCGGATGAGGTCGCGGAGACGCTCCCGCTCTTCGGGATCCGTGATCTTGCGGGAGATGCCGATGTGGTCGATGCCCGGCATGAACACCAGGAAGCGGCCGGGGAAGCTCAGGTGGCGGGACAGCCGCGGACCCTTGGAGCCGATGGGGTCCTTCACCACCTGGACCAGGGTCTCCTCGCCCTCCTTGAGGGGGGGCAGGGGCGGTGGCGGGGGCGGCAGGTCCTCAGCGGCCTCCTCCCCGTCCTCGTCGGCGGACAGGTCCGCCCCCAGCCGTTGGGCCACGGGGTCGTCCAGGTAGAGGAACCCGTCCTTGGCGCCTCCGATGCCCACGAAGGCGCTCTGCATGCCGGGGAGCAGCTTGGCCACCCGACCTTTGTAGACATCCCCGACTTGGCTCTTGTTCATCGTCCGCTCGAGGAACAGCTCGCAGAGCTGGCCGTTCTCAAGCAGCGCGATGCGCGTCTCCAGCGGGGTCGAATTGACCACCAGGGACTTGCGGACTTCCATGGAACCAACCTTTCAGAACCGTGCGGAGGGGCGCCTTGCCCGGACCGCGGGCCCCAGGGCCGTACCAGGCCGAAGGGTAGGTCATTTCTACCATGACCCTTGGATGCCGCGCCAACCGGGGTAGGTTCCGCGGGCCGTGCGAATTCTTTGAATCGGGAGAAGTGCGGACTGGATTGGTGGGGCTAAGTAGTTACTTAACTAAAGTTAAATAATTTATTAAATCCTATTAATCCTGTCCCAGCGCTTCAATCCCTGAAGGCGCTGACACAGAGGGGCGTCCGCTCCTGGGTGCGGCGCTCGGTGATGCGGTTGCGCTCATCCACGAAGACGACCTTGGGGGCCACGGTTTCGGCCTCCTCCGCGCTCATCCACCCGTAGGCGGCGATGATGACCAGGTCCCCCTTGTGCACCAGGTGCGCGGCGGCGCCGTTGATGCCCACCTCGCCTGAGCCCGGCACTCCGGGGATGACATAGGTCGAGAGGCGCGACCCGTTGGTCACATCGTAGATGTCGATCTTCTCGTTCTCCATGAAGCCGGCGGCTTCGATGAGCAGGGGATCGAGCGTGATGGACCCCACATAGTCCAGATCGGCCCTCGTCACGGTGGCGCGATGGATCTTTCCGAGCAGGAAGTGGCGCAGCATGCATCCTCCGGTCCAGGCTCCGTCCGGAGTCCCGGCCAACGCATAAGGATGGACTCAGGATTACCCTGGGTCCATCCTCGATTTTTGACCAACGCTAGTTGAACAGCACCACATGCAGGTCCAGGCCGATCCGGGGCGGGGCGACCGGGGGCGGGGCCATGGGCAGACGGAAGGCGCCTTCGAGATCTAGGCGGGCCCGGGGGTCGCGGACCTGGCGCAGCACCCACCGCCCTTCGAGGAAGACATACATGCGGGAGGGGTCGCCGGGCACCAGGGCCACATAGCGGCGCTGATCGCCAGGGCGCCAGTACCCGTCCATCCAGGCGGGCGGGCGGTGGTGGCCCACCCGGCCCCGGTCCTGATCCTCATCTTCATAGCGGTGGCGTTCGTGCTTCCGGCCTTCTTTCTCCCGTTCTTTCCAATACTTGCGCTCGGCCTTGTCGCGTTCCTTCCAGTATTTCCGGTCTTCGCGATCGTCCCGCCGGTCATCTCGGCGATCTTCGCGTCGATCTTCGCGCTGGTCGCGGCGGTGGTCATCGGGCCGGGCGCTGGCGGGCAGGACGGCCAGGGAGAAAGCGGCGATCAGGGTGGCGCTCAGCAATCGATGCAGCATGGAACCTCCTCGCTAATTGAACAGCACGACATGCAGATCGACCCCCACGCGGGGCAGGGGGACGGGCGGAGGGGCCATCGGCAGACGCAGACAGTCGCGGACTTCGGCCTGGAGGCCCACGGAGAATCCCTTGCGGAGCTCCCAGCGGCCATCGATCAGGAACCAGGCACGGTCCTGATAGCGGGGATCCACGGCGATGTAGGGCCGCTCGGGAAGCCGGGGGCCGAATTTCTTGGCGAGACCGGGCGGGAGGCCGCCCTTCTTGGCCAGGCCCGGAGGGACCCCGTCCTTCTTGGCGAGCCCCGGAGGGCCGCCCTGGCCGTGTTTATCGTGGCCCCGCCCCTGGGGCATTGCGAGCAGGCTGGCGACGAGCAACATCGGGACGAGCATGGATCCTCCCGGAATGGGTCGCCCGGCCGGGGATCGGCGGGAGACGGCTCCATTCTAGACGCTTTGAGGACTCAGGCTCGTGTTCAGGCCCGCATCCACCGGCGAGGGGGCCAGGACCACATTGTCGATGAGACGGGTACCGCCCACGAAGGCCGCCACGCAGAGGACCGCCGCGCGATCCACCAGGCCCTGCAAGGGTTCCAGGGCCTGGACATCCACCAGCTCGAGGTACTGGATCGAATCCACGCCGGACAGGGGGCCGCGGGCGAGGTCCATCAGCTTGGTCACCTGGCGTTCGCCGGCATCGAAAGCCGCCTTGGCGGCCAGCAGGCCCTGGCTGAGGCCCAGGGCCCGGCGCCGGGCGTCCTCGTCCAGGTAGGTGTTGCGGCTGCTCAGGGCCAGGCCGTCCGCCTCGCGGATGGTGGGCACCACCACCACATCCACGGGCAGGTTCAGGTCGCGGGCCATGCGCCGGATGACGACGGTCTGCTGGAAATCCTTCTGGCCGAAGAAGGCCAGGTCCGGCTGCACGATGTTGAAGAGCTTGGCCACCACGGTGGCGACGCCGCGGAAGTGGCCGGGCCGGAAGCGGCCACAGAGGGGTTCGGCCAAGCGGCCGGGTTCCACATGGGTCTGGAAGCCCGTGGGGTAGATCTCGGCAACCTCGGGAAGGAAGAGCACCGTGGTGTCGGCCTCCAGGCACAGGTTCTGATCCCGCTCCAGGTCCCGAGGGTAGCTGGTCAGGTCCTCGCCGGGGCCGAACTGGGTCGGATTCACGAAGATGGACACGACGGTGGCATCACAACGGGCGGCGCTCTGGCGGATCAGGGCCCCATGGCCCTCATGCAGGAAACCCATGGTGGGGACGAACCCGATGCGTTTGCCTTCGTCCCGCAAGGGTCTCAGAAGGGCACGCAGATCGGCGATGGTACGGACAACTCGCATGGACAAAAACGGGATCCTTCAGAAAGCGCCTGTCAGTTTACCAAGGGCGCAATCAGGGGTGCCACTGGGTCAAAACCGGACGAACAGCTTCTGGAAGAGTATAGGATTCCCGCCCATCCGGGAACCCTCCCTCCCTCACATCCTCGGCCCAGGCCGCCAATGCATCGCGCAGGTCTTGGAATCCTTCGGCATAGCGCCGGACGAATTTCGGGGAGGTCCCGGGCAGCAGGCCCAGGACATCGTGGAAGACCAGCACCTGGCCCGAGCAGTGGGGGCCGGCCCCGATGCCGATGGTGGGGATCTCGACGGTCTCCGTCACCTTGGCCGCCAGGTCGGCCGGGATGCCCTCCAGCACCATGCTGAAGCAGCCCGCCTCCTGGAGCTTCTGGGCGTCCTCCAGCAGTCGCAGAGCGTCGCCCTTCTGCTTGCCCTGGACCTTGAAGCCCCCCATGGGGTTCACGCTCTGGGGGGTGAGCCCCAGGTGCCCCATGACGGGGATTTCGGCGTCCAGCAGGGCGTGGATCATGGGCAGGCGCTTGGCCCCGCCCTCGAGCTTCACCGCCTGGGCCCCCCGCTGGAGGAACCCCCCGGCATTCCGCAGGGTGTCCTCCACGCTGAGGTGGAAGCTCAGATAGGGCATGTCGGCCACCAGCATGGCCGTGGGCTGGGTGCGGGCCACGGCCTCCAGGTGGTGGTTCATCATGGCCATGCTGACGGGCAGGGTGTTCTCGAAGCCCAGGCACACATTCCCTACGCTGTCGCCCACGAGGACGATGTCCACCCCGGCGGCATCCGCGATGCGGGCGGTGACGGCATCGTAGGCCGTGGTCATCACGAGCTTCCGCCCCGCATGGTGCCAGGTGTGGAGTTGGGGAAGGGTAATGCGGGCGCGCGATTCGGCGGGCTGGTGGCTCATGGGGGTCTCCGCTGGGGGGTCGAAGCCGTACCCTCCATGAGACCACCAAAAGGCCGGGGCAGGCTTCAAAAGGCACGGCTGATTCCGTCAAGGATCTGATCCTTGCCTCGGCGGAATCTGGGATTTTCGGAAAAGATCAGGCCCGGACGGTGGCCTGATTTTCCAGAAACCATTGGTAGGTGCTGCGAATGCCTTCAACCAAGGTGATGCGGTGCCGCCATCCCAACTGGTGAAGACGGGAGACATCCAGCAGCTTGCGTGGGGTCCCGTCGGGTTTGGTGGTGTCCTGGATGATCTGACCCTTGAAACCAACGACTTCCTTCACCTGTTCAGCCAGTTCATGAATCGTGATGTCCTCGCCCGTACCGACATTGACAATTTCCGGGGAATCATAGACCTGCATCAGGTGGATGCAGGCGTCGGCCAGGTCGTCCACATGCAGGAATTCACGCCTGGGGGTGCCGGAGCCCCACATGACCACTTCGTGAGCGCCAGAGCACTTGGCCTCGTGGAATTTGCGGAGCAGGGCGGGGAGGACATGGGAGGCATTCAGGTCGAAATTGTCACCCGGGCCGTAGAGGTTGGTCGGCATCAAGGAGATGGCGTTTAGGCCGTATTGGGCACGGTAGGCCTGGCACATCTTGATGCCGGCGATCTTGGCGATGGCGTACCACTCGTTGGTGGGTTCGAGGTCACCGGTCAGAAGGTATTCCTCTTTGATGGGTTGGGGGGCCAGCTTCGGATAGATGCAGGAACTTCCCAGGAAAAGCAGCTTCTGGACACCGGAGAAGTGGCTGGCGTCAATGATGTTGTTCTGGACCATGAGGTTGGACCGGATGAAATCCACGGGATAGCTGGAGTTCGCCAAGATGCCGCCCACCTTCGCCGCAGCCATGAAGACGAATTCCGGCTTTTCTTGCAGAAACAGCTTGAAGACCGCGCCCTGATTCTCAAGGTCGCATTCACCATGGCTTCGGAGGATGAGGTTTTCAAATCCCTCTGCCCGAAGGCGGCGGACGATGGCACTCCCCACCAATCCCCGGTAGCCCGCCACAAGAATCCGGCTTTGATGCTGCATGGTGGCCTCTGACGGTACGCTGATTAAAATTTGATAAAACTATTCTTACGAATCTATTGATTGCTTCCGTTCCGTTCGTGGCCCTGCCGCAGGAGGCACCTCTTGGTCGGGTTCGGCCTTTCAGTCGGGATCAGAATACGCCGGCAGGTTGACCTGGGTGGGGGTCCAGTCCACGAGGGGATCGGCGCGCTCGGGGAGGATGAAGCGCAGGCCGGTGGATTCGACGGTCTGGCGGAAGCGGTGCAGGTCTTCGCGGCCGAGGAAGGAGGTCTCGTGGGTGTCCGGAAGCCGGGCCCAGAGCTGCTGGAAGCTGGGGAAGGCATCCTGCAGGCGGGATCGCGCGCCCAGTTTCTCGCCGCGCTGGAGCAGGAGGAGGGCGCCTTCGGCGCTGGCCTCCAGCACCTGGGCCGGGAACTGCAGCTCCCGGGCGGCGGCCAGCACCTCGCTCCAGGCCCGGAGGGCCTCTTCCGCCACGGCCTCGGAAGCGGGGACCGTGGACAGCAGCAGGGCGTGGGCGCGGTGCCATTCGAGGTCCAGCCAGCGAGATCCCGAGCCTTCGACGGGTCCCTTGAGGTTTTCGAGGATGGCCCAGCCCTGCTCGGGTGCCTCCTGGCGGGCCTGGCGCGATTCGCGGGCCACAGCCTGGCCGAGGCGGAGCTGGGCCAGCCGGTGGCGCCAGAGCATCCCGTTGGCTTCGAAGTGATCCGCCGCGGCCTTGAAGAACCGGCCCGCCTCGCGCCAGGCGCTGCGGAACCGGGCGATGTCGCCTTGCAGCAGGGTGTGATCTCCCCGTTCCTCGGGGGAGAGCAGGGGGGACGGAATCGCCGTGGCTTCGAATTGAGCATGATCCGCGGCCACTGGGTCGCCCAGGGCGGCCAGGGTGCGGGCCCGCCAGAGCTGGATCATGACCATCCGGGCGCCGTCGCCCAGCCGCTGGGCCCGCTCCAGGGCGCGGTCCAGGTGGGAGAGGGCCGGCCCCAGGAACTGCTGGAGGCTGCGGACCATGCCGAGGGCGAAGTGGGCCTGGACCTGGAGGGCCAGGTCGCCCTCCAGGCGGGCCGTCTGGAGGGCCTCGCGCAGCAGGGTCACGCAGGGCTCGGCCTGGCCTTGCATGAGGTGCACTTGGGCCAGGGCGATCTGGACGGGCACGAGATGACGGAAATCCTGGTCGTGCTCCAGCAGCCGCTGGGCCGACTGGAGGTGGGTGGCCGAGCGTTGGAACTGCCCCTGCGCGGCGAGCGCCCGACCCAGGGTCGTGAGCAGGGCGGCCTGATCCTGGGGCTGGGGCCGGCCGGCGGGAGGATGGAGGCCTTCTTCCAGCGCACGGATCCCCTTGGTGAGGTGGCCCTGCAGCAGGTGGAGTTCGCCCAGGGCCAGTCGCAACCGGGGCTGTTCGGGATGGAGCGGGTGGTCCGCCAGGCGCTCGGCGGCGGCCATGAGAGCCTCCTGGGCCTCGGCGGGCCGCCGCAGCTGGAGCTGCAGCATGGCGCGCTTGCGGTGGAGACGGGCTTCCGCCAGCCGCACGCCTTCGTGGGCGGCAGCCCGGCCCAGGGCTTCCAGCGCGCGGTCCAGGGCTTCGAGGGCCAACGCTCCTGAGGGCCGGGCGGGGCCTTCGCCGGGAGAGGGGGTGCCCCGGGCCCAGGCCTCGGCCAAGTGCTCCCGGAGCCTCGCCTCGTCCCAGGGGCGGGGGTCCAACTGCAGGGCCTGCTCCACCATCCGCAGGGTTTCCGCGGGGGTGCCGGGCGGCCTCAGGTCCAGGGCCTCCAGGGCCCCGGCCAGGGCCGTGGCCTCGTCGGAAGCCAGGGCCTGGAGGGTGACGGAATGGGCCGCCACGCCGCCCTGCTCCTGGATCACCGAGAGCAGGGCCCGGGCCAGCCGCTTCAGCTCGGGAAGGGGGGTGCGGGTCAGCACCATCTCCCGCCAGCGCGGATCGGGGATCGTGACCTGATCCTGCCGGAGCTGCACCAGTCGGGAGCCCACGGCCCCCTGAAGGGCATCCTCCAGGAGATCACCCTCCAGGCCCAGCAGGCGCCCCAGGGCCGCCGCCGGCAGGGGGCGCTCGGCCAGGGCCAGCAGGCGCACGAGGGTGGCCGAGGCCGGCGTGAGCCGCTGAAGGCGGCCCAGGAAGATCTGCCGGATGAGGTCGTCCTCGGCTTGGAGGGTGGGGGGGCGGCCCGGGACGGGAATCCAGCGGTTCTGCTCCCAGAGCAGAGCTCCCTCCTGCTGCGCCAGCTCCAGCAGATTCCGCAGCAGCCCTGGGTTGCCCAGGCTCTGGACGACCAGGCCGCCCAGGTAGTCGCCGGGTAGGGCATGGCGGCCCAGCAGATCCTCAAGGACCAGGCGGAGGTCCTCGTCCTCCAGGCGGTTCACGCCCACCAGCGCGGCTGCGGTCTCCTGGCGGAGGTCGGCGATGAGGGGCCTGAGCCCGGCGCCCTGGGCTCCCGTGGTGAGGGAAAGGAGCCAGGGGGTTCCTGAGGCGTGGACGATCTCCCGCACGAGGCTCAGGACCTCGGGGGTGGCGCGGTCGAGGTCGGACAGGTGGAGCAGGCGGGGGTGGTGGAGGCGGGCGAAGTCCAGGACCTCCAGCGCCGCCTTCAGTTCCTCGGGGTCGGGGCCCGCCTCCTGGCGGTTCGGGTGCCGGCCGCCCGTGAGGAAGGAGAAGGCCTGCAGCCGGAGGGCCAGGGCCTTGGCCGCTCCGGGCCGCTCGGCATAGAGATCCACCTCGCTGCCCGCCAGCACAGCTTCCAGAAGCCGGGTGAGGAAGCGACCCGCAGATTCATCCGCCGAGGCCTCGAGGCGATGCACCCAGATGCCCTCGCTTTCGGCCACGGCGCAGGCCCAGGCGGCCAGGTGGGCTTTGCCGACGCCCTCCTCGCCCTGGAGCAGGACGATGCGTTCCATGGGGATGGGGGCGCTGAACCCGAGCATGAGCGACTTCAGATAGGGGAGTTCCTGGCTGCGCCCCCGCAGCGGCCGGGAGATGGCCTCGGACAGGTCCCGGGCCTGCAGCCAAGGTTGCTCTTCGGACAAGGCCGGGGCCGGGGCCGTCCTGGGCAGGAGGGCCGGGACTTTGGCCAGCCCCCAGGGGGCCTCTCCGAGGACCCGCGGGATCTGGGTGAGGCCCGGCCGAAGGGTGATGACTTCGGGATGCAGGAACCGGGGATGGAGATCCTGGGCGAGTTGCTGGGCCAAGTGGCGCAGCAGGGCTTCGCGCTGGACTTCCCCCCAGCTGGGCCAGAGCCGCGACAGCGGCGTTCCATGGAGGGCCTGGAGGTACCAGGCCTGCTCGTCGTCGAATCCGAAGTGGCCGTGAACCGGGTCCAGAGCGCCCGCATCCAGGAAGCGGGCCAGGAAGGTATCGCGCATCTGATCCAGGTCGCGGTCCGGGGGTAAAGGCGACCAGACCTGCGCCAGGAACCTCGATCCATCGATTTCCCGCCGCACCAGGTGCCAAGTGCAACCCGGCCCCTGGCCCAGGTCCATCAACCAGGTGTACCGGTGGGTTCCGAGGAAGCGAGTCACCTCCACGGAGGGTTCCCCGGGGACTCGACGAAGGGGATGGGCGGCATGGCCGCAGTCTACCGCAGGCCCCTCTCGGCCCTAACGTGCGAAGTACGGATCCAGGATCGCGGCCGCGGTGAGGATGAGGGCGAACAGGTTGATGTTCATGAAGACGCGGCGGTAGAGGGGGGCGTCCTGGCCGGGGCGCAGGAGGGGGAGGGAGCCGACGATGAGCCAGAGGGCGCCGAGACCCAGCATGATCTCAGCGGGGCGCGAGACCAGCACCCGGAAGACGGGCAGCAGGGCGCAGGCCGCGGCGGTGCCGCAGATCCAGGTAAAGGTCAGTCGCGACAGCCGGGGGCGGCCGAAGACCGTCACCAGGGTGGGGAAGCCGGCGCCTTCGTAGCCCTCGGCATGGAGGCCCACCAGCAGCCAGAAGTGGGGCACCTGCCAGATGAAGAAGACGAAGGCCAGCGCCAGGATGGAGGGATCCGCCACGCTCCCGCCCGCGGCAGTCCAGCCGATGGCGGGGGGCAGCGCGCCGATGAGCGAACCCGGCACCACGGCAAAGGCGCTGATGCGCTTCAGGGGGGTGTAGAACCCGTTGTACCAGGCCAGGGCCAGGGCCCCCAGCAGCGCCGAGGCCAGGTTGTGGGCCAGCAGCAGGGTCAGGAAGCCCGACACGGCGAGGACCACGGCCACGAGGGTGGCCCGGCCGGGGGAGATGTCGCCGTGGGGGATGGGCCGGCCGGCTGTGCGGGGCATCCGCGCATCATGCCGCCATTCCTGCACCTCGTTGAGGGCGCTGGAGCCCATGGCGAGCAGCAGGATGCCGATCAGGGTCGTGATGAGGCCGGCATCCGCGCCCCGGAGGAAGGCCACATAGCCGGCGGCGGCCGTGAAGGTGGAGGCCCCGGAAATGCGCAGCTTGGTCAGCTCCAGGAGGGTGGAGACCGGGCTGGGCTTGGACAGGGGAAGGGCGGCCACGCTCAAATCATCGCTCCTGGTTCACTCAAAACCCAGCTTGGCTGGGCGAGGGTGTGGGGCTCCGGGATGCAGGGCGCAAGCCCGGTCCCCCGGATCATTACAGGCTCTTGATGTAGCGCACGACCTCGGTGAGTTCCTGGTCGGTGAGCGGGGTCTTGGGCATGGCGGGTGGATAGCCGCGCACCACCTGGTCCATGGGATCGGTGATGGCCCGGCGCAGGTAGGCCTCGTCCACGGTGATGGACTTGTACGACCCGGCGACGAGAATCTCCTGCTCCTTGCCGTAGAGGGCCTTGAGGGTGGGACCCACCTTGGGCTTGCCGTCCACGGAGTGGCAGGCGAGGCAGCCCTTGGCGGTCAGCACGGCGAGACCCGGTGGCAGGTCCTTGAGGTCGGGGTGGGCCTCGGCGGTGCGGATGCTCTTGCCCGGCTCGGGGGCATCCTCGCCGCCGAAGTACCAGGCCTTGAACTCGTCCTCGGGTACGACGATGACCTTGCTCAGCATGAGGCTGTGGTCCACGCCGCAGATGACCGTGCACTCGATGTCGTAGGAGCCGAGCTTGGTGGCCTGGAACCAGGTGGTGTTGGTGCGGGCCGGCACGGCGTCGATCTTCAGGCGGAACGAGGGGACGAAGAACCCGTGCACCACATCGGCGCTGCGGACCTCCATCTTCATGGGCTTGTGGATGGGGGCGAAGAGCACCTTGCTCTTCTTGCCGTTGGGATACTCGAAGGACCAGCTCCACTGGCGGGCGGTGACCTTCACGGCCATGGCGTCCCGGGGCGCCTGGTTCATGTATTCGTAGTTGGTCCAGCCGTAGTAGAAGATCGACAGGAACAGCACCAGGGGGATGGTGGTCCACAGGATCTCGAGGCCGAGGTGGCCCTCGATCTGCTCGGCCTTCGGATGGCGCTTCTTGCTGTAGCGCACCACGAAGTAGATCATCAGCGCCGTGATGAAGATCAGGAACGCCACCGAGAGGCCGAATACATAGAAGAAGACCGCGTCGGACTTCTGGGCCGAAATGGCGGCTTGGTTCATCCAATCCATGGGAAGCCTCAGCGGAAAGCGACGTCGGAGAAGAGCAGGGCGAAGAAGATCAGCAGGGTGCCCAGGGTCACCAGGATGACGATCTTGAAGAGCGGCCCTTCATATCTCAGGTGCATGAAGAAGTAGAAGACCAGGCCGGCCTTGAGGGGCGTCAGCGTGAGCAGGCCCCAGACGGCGGCGGTCTGGCCCAGATGGCTGACACCCACCAGGCAGCCCGTGAGGATCAGCAGGGCCACCCAGACCTTGATGAAGGTGCCGTAGCCGGGATGCTCCTGGGTGTGGTCGGCGGTGTGTGCGGCGTGTTCGCTCATGGTCGTGCCCTTACGCGGCGAGGTAGAACAGCGGGAGGAGGAAGATCCAGATCACATCCACGAGGTGCCAGTAGAGGCCGCTGTTCTCCAGGTGCACATAGCGGTCCGGACGAATGCGGTCCGTGGCCACCCACCAGAGCATGACGCCCAGTAGGGACAACCCGACGATGACATGCAGCCCGTGCAGGCCGGTCATCGTGAAATAGAGGCCGAAGAAGACCTGTTCGCCCGGAGGCAGCGTCGCCAGGTGCGGGGAATTCGGGTAGAGGCCATGGTGGAACTTGGCGCCCCACTCGAAGGATTTGATCACCAGGAAGGTGGCGCCCAGGGCCAGGGTGGTGCCGAGGAAGGCCATGGCCCGCTTCTTCTCTGCGCGCTGGATGGCCACAATGGCGAGCACCACCGTGAGGCTGCTGGTGAGCAGCACCAGGGTGTTGATCACGCCCAGCGTGGCGTTCAGTTCCGAACCGCCGTGGTGGAACTCCGCCGGGTAGCGGTAGCGCATGTAGGAATAGCCGATGAAAAGGCCGCCGAAGAGGATGATCTCGGTGACGAGGAACAGCCACATGCCAAGCCGGGCACCAAAATCGTCGCGGTGGACATGCTCACTCATTTGGTCTCCTGCTCGAAGTGGTAGGGGCCATGGGTGACGGTGGGGATGGTCTCGAAATTCTCAAGCGGCGGCGGGCTGGGGATGGTCCATTCCAGGGTCACGCCGCCCCAGGGGTTGTCCTCGGCCTTGGGGCCCCGGAAGAGCGCGTAGAGCAGCGTCCCGAAGAACATCAGGAGGCCGAGGACCAGCAGCCAGCTGCCGACGGTGGCCACCACATGCATGGTGTGGAACTGCGGCAGGTGGACATAGTAGCGGCGGGGCATGCCCATCATGCCGAGGATCAGCATGCCGAAATAGAGCATGTTGAACCCGATGAACATGGGGAACCAGGAGGCATAGATGGCCTTCTTGGAATACATCCGTCCGACCATCTTGGGGAACCAGTAGGTCAGCGCGGCGAAGAACGCGAAGCCGGTGCCGCCGAACATCACATAGTGGAAGTGGCCCACGATGAAGTAGGTGTCGTGGATGTGCACATTGATGGCCAGGGCCCCCTGCATGACGCCGGTGAGGCCGCCGATGGCGAAGAGGAAGATGAAGGTGAGCGCGAAGAAGAGCGGGGGCTGGAAGTCGATGGAGCCCTTGTAGAGGGTGCTCACCCAGTTGAAGACCTTGATGGCGCTGGGGACGGCCACGACCATGGTGAGCAGCGAGAAGACCATGGTGGCCACGCTACTCATGCCGCTGGTGAACATGTGGTGGGCCCAGACCAGGCTGCCCACGCCGGCGATGGCCATGCTGGAGAAGGCGATGGCCTTGTAGCCGAAGATGGTGCGCTTGGCGAAGGTGGGGATGATCTCGGTGATGGCGCCCATGGCCGGCAGGATCATGATGTAGACGGCCGGGTGCGAGTAGATCCAGAAGAGGTGCTGGTAGAGCAGCGGATCGCCGCCCTTGCTGGGATCGAAGATGCCGATGCCGAAGAAGCGCTCGAGGATGACCAGCAGCAGGGTGATGGCCACGATGGGGGTGGCGAGGAGCTGGATCCAGGCCGTGGAGTACAGCGCCCAGCACATCAGCGGCATCCGGAACCACTTCATGCCGGGGGCGCGCAGGCGGTGGATGGTGGTGATGAAGTTGATGCCCGTGAGCATGGACGAGAAGCCCAGCACGAAGGCGGCGAAGACTGCGAGGCTCACATTGGTGCCGGTCTTCAGGCTGAAGGGCGCGTAGAAGGTCCAGCCCGTGTCGGGGGCGCCGCCCCCGGTGAAGAGGGCCAGCACGGCGAGGATGGCCCCGGCCATGTAGAAGTACCAGGAAGCCAGGTTCAGGCGCGGGAAGGACACATCCTTGGCGCCGATGAGGATGGGCAGGAAGAAGTTCCCGAAGACCGCCGGCAGGCCCGGCACCACGAACAGGAAGATCATGATCACGCCGTGGAGCGTGAACAGGGCGTTGTAGGTCTGGGCGGTGATGAGCTTCTGGAAGGTGGTCAGCTGCACCAGGCGCATGACGAAGCCGATGCCCATGCCCACGAGGAAGAAGCTGACCATCGAATAGAGGTAGAGCAGGCCGATGCGCTTGTGGTCGGTGGTGGTGAGCCAGGCCATGAGGCCCTTCCGCTCACCCGTGTCCACCAGGAAACTGGGCTGTGCCGTGGACGCGTGGGTGCTCATTCGCCCTCCTCTGACTTGGTCTTGCGCCCCCGGCGGACGAGCGTGGCCACGAAGATCAGGGCCGCCAGGATGATGACGGTGGCGCCGATGGTCGTGGTGTTCAGGACATACTTGCGCCCCGCGGGGTCATAGCTGAAACAGAACTTCAGGAACTTGTTGATGGTGGGCTGGGCCTCGCCGCGGGCGGCCTCCTGGGCGGCCATCTGGAGATCGGCCGGCACATAGGTGGTGCCATACATGTAGCGGGTCACCTTGCCCTTGGGGCTGATGAAGATGATGGCGCCGGCATGGACGAAGTCGTCCCCCACGCGCTTGAACTTGAAGCCGACCGCATCGGCCAGGGCCTTGGTGGTGGCGGCGGGACCGGTGAGGAAACGCCAGGCCGCGGGCGGGAAGGGGCGCGTGATCTCGCCCAGGTAGTTGGTGCGCTTCTGGGCCGCGATCTCGGGCTCGTCCCGCTCATCGAAGCTCACGGTGAGCACCTGGAAGTCCTTCCCAGGCTCGGCCTGGGTGCGGTTCAGCACCTCGGCCACGCCGCTGAGCTGGGGCGTGCAGATGCCCGCGCAGCGGAAGTAGTTCAGGGTGAGGATGGTGGGCTTGTCGATGAGAGAACGGAGGGTGACGGGCTGGCCGTCCTCCGCCTTCAGGACGAGGTCCAAGGGGATCGTGGCCCCCAGCTTCTCGTCCACGCCCACTTCCTGGGGCGTGAAGGCGGGGGTGGCCTGGTCGGCCGGTGTCGATGCGGGTGCTGGAGCTGGCGCCTGGGCCTGGAGGGGGCCGCCCAAGAGGGCCGCGGCCAGCACCAGGCTGGTCCAAGGGGAACGGGTCAGGAGCTTCGACATGGCGGGCCTCAACGCTGCACCGGGGCGGCTGGTTTGGCCTCGGCCCGGGCCGATTCGTATTCGCGGCAGAGGAGGTCCACCGCCCGCGATACGGGGATGCGGTTGGGGATCACCTCGCCGGCGCTGGCGAACAGCTTCTCCAGCGCGGCGATGGCCTTGGGGTCGCTGGTGCCGTGGTCATAGGCTCCGAGCGACTGCACCACATGGGCCAGGGCCATGCGGTCCTTCTTGGAGAGGTAGGCGTAGGAGACCATCGAGCTGCCCTTGATGCCCTCCTCCAAGGTCTTGTAGATGTCTTCCACGCGGGTGCCGTTCTTCCAGGCCGCCTTGACGGTGAAGTTGCGGGGCTTGGGGGTGAGCCCCGCGCCGCCGGGGCCATCGCCCTTGCCATCCACGCCATGGCAGGTGGCGCAGGTCTGGGCGTAGACCGCCTTGCCGCGGGCCATGAGCGCGGGGTTTGGTGTCATCACGGTGGCCGGATCGATGGGCGGGATGACCTGCCGGGCGGTGGCGGGGTAGTCCGTGGGATCCAGCCAGCCCGTCTCGCCCTGCACGGCCTGAATGGGTGCGTCCGGCGTGGTGTGGGCCTGGTAGCGCAGGCCGGGCAGCACGGTGAAGGCGAAGAAGCCGGCGATGAAGATGAAGCAGACCACCACCAGCAGGGCGGAGCCCAGGCGCTTCAGCTCCTCGGAGGAGAGGTAATCGTGGATCTTCATAGGCGGAACTCCAGACCCTCGCGCAGGAAGGGATCGCCGACGGGCATGTCCTCGCCCTTCTGCATGGCGCCGCGGACCCAGAGGAGGATCCCGCCCAGGAAGAAGAGGGCGAAGCTGAGCTCGGGCCAGGAGAAGTGGGGCTTGGCGCCAAGCACGGGGAAGATGAGCCAGTAGATGTCCAGGACATGGGCGCCCAGCATGAGCAGGGCCACCCGGCGCAGACGCTTGGGGTCCTTCTTCGAATCGCGGGTCACCAGGGCGAAGAAGGGCAGCACGAAATGCAGGAGGGCGAGAGAGATGGTGATGGCGCGCCAGGCGCCGGCCAGGCGGATCTTGTAGTAGATGACCTCATCCGGCAGGTTGGCGTACCACATGAGCATGTACTGGGCGAAGCCGATGTAGGACCAGAACACGGTGAAGGCGAAGAGGAAGCCGCCCAGGTTGTAGAGGTGGTCGCCGCGCACGCCCTCGAGCCGACCCTGGTTCTGGAGGTAGAGGACCGCCAGCGCCGTGGCGGCCAGGCCGCTGAGGAAGGCCCCGGCGAACACATAGACGCCGAAGATGTCGCTGTACCACTCGGGCGTGAGACCGGAGATCCAGTCGAAGGCCACCAGGGTGATCACCAGGGCGAAGATCGCCATGAAGGCCGGGGCGAACTTGCGGGCGCGGACATTGAAGGCCGGATCCTTGGAGGCGTCCTGCTTCAGCGAGCCGCCCACCAGCACGGCCAGGCCCAGGAGCACGAGGGCGAAGGCGATGAGGGTGCGGACGGAGAAGAAGGGGAGGCTCAGCCAGAAGGCCTTGCCGGCCAGGATGGGGTGGTGGGCCGCTTCAGGCCGGGCCCCGGGGTAGAGGACAGGGATGGCGGCCAGGGCGATGAGCCCCACGGGGATGGCGGGGATCAGCAGGGTGGCCAGGCGCTCGGGGATGCGGCGCACGGGCACGCTCCACTTGGCGCTCACCAGATGCTCCAGGGCCACGATGAAGAGGGAACCCAGGCCCAGGGTGAACAGGAGCACGAACCAGAGGATCCAGTTGGCCCAGAACCGTTCGGGACCGGCGGCAAAGTAGGCGCCGACCACGCCCAGGGCCCCGAGGGCCGTGGCCCCCCAAAGCAGGTTGGAGGTGTTGTTGTTCTGACTCATGGGGTTCTGGCTCATGGAATGGCCACCTTCAGGTCCTCGTCCTTGGCGTTCTGGGCGCGCTGCAGGGCCCGCACATAATGCACGACGGCCCAGCGCTGGGACTCGCTGAGGTCCGCGGCGTGCGAAGGCATGGCGTTCTTACCGTTCACGATGGCCCAGTAGATCTTGCCGTCGGGGTAATCGCGGAACTGCTGAGCCTGCAGGTTGGCGGGTTTGCCCCCGTAGGCGGCGGTCAGGCTGCCCACGCCGTCGCCCACGGAGCCGTGACAGACCTCGCAGCGGTTCTTGTAGGCCTGGCGGCCCACGGCGAAGACCTCCCGGGTGCGCGGCAGGGGGTTCGCCAGGGTGGCGGCTTCCTCCTGCGTGCCCGTGGCGGTGGGCAGGTGGCCCCGGGCCACGGTGCCGGCCACCGGCCGCTGCATGCCATGGCCATCCTTGAAGAAGCTGGAGGGCTTCTGGGCGTTCAGGCGGGGCTGATCCTGCATGTATTTCATGGGGGCCATCACCGGGAACAGCTTGATGGCGAAGTACATCACGAGACCGGCACCCAGGCAGGCGGTGAAGATGCCCCCGGCCGCCCGCAGGATGTAGTCGCTGGTGAGGAAGGGACTCCGATCCGGCGCCGGCAGGATCTCCACCTGGGAGGCCCCGGCGGCCTGGAGGGCGACGGCGGCGGCGGCGCTGTCGAAGGCCTCGCTTTCGGCTTCCAGGGCCAGGACATAGCGATCGCGGGTGATGCTCTTGATGGACTTGGAGGACAGCACCGGGTGCCCGAAGAAGGGCAGCTTGTTCAGGAGGAACAGCATCCCCAGGCCCGCGGTGAAGGTGGCGAAGAGCACCGTCACCTCGAACATGATGGGGATGAAGGCCTCCCAGGAGTCCGGGGCCTTGCCGCCCGTGATGATCGGGTAGTCGATGGCGCTGATCCAGTACTGGAACCCGAAGGCCGTGAGCGCCCCCAGGATGCCCATGACCAGGACCATGCCGCCCAGGGGCGAGCGGCGGAGGCCCAGGGCCTCTTCGATGCCGTGGATGGCGTAGGGCGTGTAGGCCTCGACGGTGCCGAGCTTGCTGGCGCGGACCTTGGGGATGGCCTGCATCAGGGCGTCGGGCGTCTCGAAAGTGCCGAGGACGGCGTAGGAGGTCTCAGACATGGTGGTCGTCTCCATGGTGAGAAGGTTGCGCGTCCGGCAGGATGGCCTTCACCTCGGTGGTGGCGATGACCGGCAGCACCCGGGCGAAGAGCAGGACCAGGGTGAAGAAGATCCCGAAGGTGCCCAGGAGGATGCCGAAGTCCACCATGGTGGGCTTGTAGATGCGCCAGGCGGAAGGCAGGTAGTCCTGGTGCAGCGAGATCACGATGATCACGAAGCGCTCGAACCACATGCCGATGGTCACGCCGGTGGCCACCAGGATCATCCAGAAGTAGCTGGCCCGGGCCTTCTTGAACCAGAGGATCTGGGGGATGAGAATGTTGCAGCTGATGGTCACCCAGCCGGCCCAGCCGTAGGTGCCCGTGATGATGTTCATGAAGCCGTGGTGGAGGAATTCGTTCATGGAATACCAGGCCGTGAAGCCCTCCATCATGTAGCTGTAGCCCATGATGCAGCTCATGGAGAGGATCACCTTGTTCATCACATCCAGGTGCCGCATGGTGATGAGGTTCTTCAGCTCCATGGTCTCGCGCACCACCACCAGCACCATCACCACCATGGCGAAGCCGGCGAAGATGGCGCCCGCCACGAAGTAGGGCGGGAAGATGGTCATGTGCCAGCCGGGCACCACGGAGGTGGCGAAGTCGAAGCTCACCACCGAGTGCACGGACAGCACCAGGCCTGTGGCCAGGCCCGCCAGCAGCAGGTAGGCCTTCTCGTAGTGCTGCCAGTGGGAGGCGGCCCCGCGCCAGCCCATGGCCAGCACGGTGTAGATGACCTTCCGCAGCTTGCTGGTGGTCCGGTCGCGCATGGAGGCGATGTCGGGGATGAGGCCCAGATACCAGAACATCAGGGAGACGGAGAAGTAGGTGTTCACCGCGAAGACATCCCACAGCAGCGGCGACCGGAAGTTGGTCCAGAGGGCGCGCTGGTTCGGGTAGGGGAAGAGCCAGTAGGCCAGCCAGGGGCGGCCCACATGGATCAGCGGGAAGATCACGGCGCAGATGACCGCGAAGATCGTCATCGCCTCGGCGAAGCGGGCGATGGCGTTGCGCCAGCGCTTGCGGAAGAGGAAGAGGATGGCCGAGATCAGCGTGCCGGCGTGGCCGATGCCCACCCAGAACACGAAGTTGATGATGTCGAAGGCCCAGAACACGGGGCTGCTGTTGCCCCAGGCGCCGATGCCCAGGTAGAAGGTATAGCCGATGGATACGACGCCGATGAGGGCCGCGGTCAGCGTGATGGCCAGGGCGAAGTACCACTTCCTCGGGGGCTTGGTCTCGGGGAAGGCCAGCACCTGGTCGTCGAGGCTGCCGGGCGTGACCTTGCCCACATAAAGCGACGGTTCAACCAGGCCCTCAGGGATGTCGCCGGCCGGGATGGCGGCATCAGTGCGCATGGGGACCTCCCACGGTGGCCTTGTCGGCGGGGTTCTTCAGATCGGCCAGGTACGAGATGGCGGGCTTGGCACCCACCTCCTCCAGCACGCGGTAGGCGCGGCTGGCGGCCACCAGCTGGGCGACCTTGCTCTTAGGATCCTTCAGGTCGCCGAAGACGATGGCGTCGGAGGGGCAGCCCGCCATGCAGGCGGTGGTGATCTCGCCGTCGAGGATGGGGCGGCTCTCGCCCTTGGCGCGGATCTTCACATCGTTGATGCGCTGCACGCAGAAGGAGCACTTCTCCATGACGCCGCGGGGACGGACCGTGACCTCGGGGTTGTTCGCCAGGGTCTCAGGCTCGGTCTTGTAGGCGGTGTATTCGAGGAAGTTGAAGCGGCGCACCTTGTAGGGGCAGTTGTTGGCGCAGTAGCGGGTGCCCACGCAGCGGTTGTAGGCCATCTGGTTCAGGCCGTCCGGGCTGTGGTTGGTGGCGTTCACCGGGCAGACATTCTCGCAGGGCGCGTTGTCGCAGTGTTGGCACAACATGGGTTGGTGCACCACCTTCGGGTTCTCCAGCTCGCCCTCGTAGTAGCGGTCGATGCGGATCCAGTGCATCTCGCGGCCCCGGGCCACCTGCTCGGGCCCCACCACCGGAACATTGTTCTCCGACTGGCAGGCGACCACGCAGGCCGAGCAGCCCGTGCAGGCGGCCAGGTCGATGACCATGCCCCACTTGTGATCGGGGAACTTCTGGTCCTCGTAGAGCGAGACCAGCTCGGGCATGTGGTGGTGCCCCTGGGGGTTGTGCGCGAACTCGTCCATGGTGAGGGAGCGGACGATGTCGCGACCCTCCATGCGGTGGTGGCTCTGGGTGCGGGAGAGCTCCTTCGTCCCGCCGGCCTTGGCGAGGCGCGCGCCCTTGCGGACATTGGCGCTGGCGGGATCGAGGCCCATGAGGGGGTAGGCGTTGGCGCCCACGCCCTTGGCCACGCCGCCGGTGCCGCGGCCGTAGCCCAGCGCCAGGGCGAGCACGCCCTTGGCCTGGCCGGGCTGGATGACCGCGGGCAGCCGCAGGGTGGTGCCCTCCACGGCGAGGGTGACGAAGTCGCCCTCCTGGATGCCGAGAGCCTGCGCGTCCTGCACGGATACGGCCAGGGGGTTGTCCCAGGTCATCTTGGTGATGGGATCGGGGGTCTCCTGCAGCCAGCTGTTGTTGGCATGGCGGCCATCGTGGGTGGCGAAGCCGGGGAAGAGCACCAGTTCCAGGCCATCGGCCTTGGAATCCGCGGCGCGCTTGGCGGCGGCGGCGACCGAAGCGCCCCTGAAGGTCGGCGCAGCAGCTTTCGATTCGGTCTTCACGAGGCCGTCGTGCAGGGCCTGCTCGAAGGAGGTGCCGAGGGGGAGGTCCTTCCGCCAGCGGGCCTGCAGGTAGGCGTGGTAGCCGTCCGGCGCGGAGGCGCCGAGCGCCTTCAGGGCGCCCAGGAGGATGTCCTCACCCTGGCGGGTGTCGTAGAGCGTGCCGATGGTGGGCTGCTGGAGGACCGCGGCGCCGGGGGTGCTGAAGTCGCCCCAGCTTTCCAGCCAGTGGTTCTCGGGCAGCAGCACCTGGCATTGGGCGGAGGTCTCATCCTCCACCTGGCCGATCCAGGCGCGGAAGGGCACCTTGGCCACGGCCTCCTTCCAGGCGCTGGCCTTGGGGTACGAGAAGGCGGGATTCACATCCCAGAAGATCGCGGCGGCGTAGCGGCCCGCGGCCATGCCCTGCACGGCGGTCTCGAGCTCCTTGACGCTGGCCAGGGGCTCGGCGGGACTGACGACGAGAGCCTCGGAACCCAGCAGGGCGTTGAGGAGGTGGGCGGCCTGGTGGACCTCGACGGGCATCTGGGCGCCGCAGAGAACCACGGCGTTCCGCCCGGCGTGCTGGAGGTCCTTCACCAGGCTGGCCCAGGTGGCGGCCGGGATATCCGCGGGCGCGCCCGCGGATATCCCGGACAGGTCAGTGCCGGCGGGCAGGGACAAGCCCTTGGCGCCCAGTTCCTTCGCCAGGGCGAAGGCCACGGCGCCGAGCCGCGAAGGCGAAACGGGAACCCGCACATCCGCGTTGGTGCCCGTGAGCGTGAGGGGGCCTTCCAGGACCCAGAGCCGGTTGATGGGATCCTGGGCGCTCTTCAGGCGGCGCTGGGCGCCCCAGGCGGCCAGGGATTCGGGATCCTCGCCGTTCAGGAAGTCGGCCCCGAGGGACAGGATGACCTTGGCCTTCGTCAGCCGGGGCTGGAGGTCCACGGGCTGCCCGAAGCTGGCCTTGGCGGCTTCCTCGGCGGCATCGCCGGCGGCGGGTTCGTAGGCCAGGTGCTCCAGGACGGGCAGGGCGGCCTTGAGGTCCGCCAGGAGGGCCTTGCGGGTGGGCGAGGCCACGGCGCCGGACACCAGGAGCACGGGCTTGCCCGAGGCCTTGGCGGCCTTCAGCGCTTCGTTCAGGCGGGTCTCGGCCTCGGCCCAGCCGATGACCCGGCCCTCGGCCTTGGGCGCGCGGAGGCGATCGGGGTCGTAGAGGCGCAGCACATCGGCCATGGTGCGGGGGCTGGTCTTGCCCTTCACACCGGGGTGCTCGTCGTTGCCCGTGAGGTGGATGGGACGGCCCTCGCGCGTCTTCACCAGCACGGGATAGACGCGGCGGCCTTCCTGGTGGGCGCTGGCGTAGTAGTTGGCCACGCCGGGCACCACTTCCACCGGGCGCTTGGTGTAGGGCACCACGGTGCCCTGGCCCTTGCGGTCGCAGGCCACCGTGGCGGCCAGGGCGGCGCTGGCGGTGACCAGGCCCAGGAAGTCGCGGCGGGAGAAGCCGCTCTGGACGGGCAGGCCGTGGACATCGTCGTAGCCGGTGGGCCCGGCGCCCGGAAGGAACTCGTCATGGGCGGCCGCCTGGGCCTCCGGCGTTTCGGTGCGTTCCTCGAGGGTCCGCCAGAAGCGCGGGGTCTCGAGGGGGCCGTGTTCGGGAAGTCGTGTCTTCATCGGGTCATCCGCGGCGCTTGATGGCGTGTTCGGGGGGCGTGATGGGGATGGGGCGGAGGGTGTCCTTCGGCGGCATCTCCGGAGGGGCGTCCTTGTCCGGCAGGAAGGCCAGGCTCAGGGCCTCGCGTCCCATCAGGAAGGGGCCGGCCACCAGGGCGGTCAGTCGGTCGAGGATCGGCTTGCGGTTCTGGTCGGCCATCGTTCGGACCTCCGGGCCTAGCGGTGGCAGGCGGCGCAGTTCTCGGCGCCCTTGGTGATCTTCGAGCCCGGCGGCAGCGCGGCATGGGGATCCCGGTGGCAGGCCAGGCAGTTGCCCATGCGCATGCCCATCTCCCGCGTGATCACCTTCATGGTCTGCACTTCGCCGTGGCAGCTCTGGCAGGCGATGCCGGCGTTCACATGGGGGCGGTGGTCGAAGAAGACATGGTCGGGCAGGGTATGGACGCGCTGCCAGGGCAGGGGCTCGCCGGACGCGGCGATCTTGGCCAGCTTCTGGATGGCGGGGCGGTCGGTCCGGGTGACCTTGTGGCAGCCCATGCAGAGATCCACGCTCGGAATGCCCGCATGACGGGACTTGTCCACGCCCGAGTGGCAGTACTGGCACTGCATCTTGAGGGTGCCGGCGTGGAGCTCATGCGAGAAGGGGATGGGCTGCTCGGGGGCGTAGCCCTTGGCGAACCGGTCCGGCTGGGTGAGCCAGCCCACCGAAAGGACGGTGGCGAGGATCGCCACCGCCGCGACGGGCAGGACGAAGCGGAACGCTCGGTCGAACTGGTGCATGCCCAACCTCATGAAAGTGCTGGCTCACGAAAGGGAATTGGCGGTGTTCAAATCTAAAATCCGACAATCCCATAGACCAGGAGGGTGTCCCCCTGGAAGCGACGATCGGCAGTTTGTGTCGCAGATCACGATGATAGATCACGCGACCACGATTGTTTACCCATTTTTTCTGAGGAAGTTCCAAGCGTTAAGGGGATTTTGGGGTGGTTTATCTTTCCCTTCTCGGAGGGGGGCGATTTCCTCCAGGAAGGGGGTCCGGAACTCCAGGTTCCCTAGGAACCCTGAGGGAACCCCATCCACGGCTTGAGCAGGCCCAGGTGGAAGAAGAGGGCCCCCATCCGCTCCACCGGCAGGCCCATCACCGTGGAAAAACTGCCCTCGACGGCCTCGATGAAGAGGGCCCCCACCCCTTGGATGGCGTAGGCCCCCGCCTTGTCCATGGGCTCGCGGGTGCCCACATACCAGCGGATCTGGGCTTCGGTCAGCGGCCGGAAGAAGACCTGGGCGGTATCGACGAAGCTGTGGGTCGTGTCGTTCTTCTGGAGGCAGAAGCCGGTGTGGACCTGGTGCGCCCGCCCCTGGATCAGGGTCAGCATCCGCACCGCGTCCTCCACATCCACCGGCTTGTTCAAGGTGTGATGGTCCACGGCCACCGTGGTGTCCGCGGCCATGACCCAGCGGCCGGGATTGCGCCGGGCCACCACTTCGGCCTTCAGCTCCGCCAGACGCAGCACCAGGTCACCGGGCTCCTCGTCCAGCAGGGGGGTCTCGTCCACCTGGGGCGGCTGGAGCTCGAAGGGGATGCGCATGGCCTCCAGCCAGTGCCGGCGCCGGGGGCTGCCGCTGGCGAGGATCAGGGGTTGCAGGGCGGCCTCGGGCACGCCGGGCAGCGTTTCGGTCATCGGAGCCCCCGCTGGCTGAGTTCGAGAAGGCCCACGCGCATGTGGTAGCTGTCGACCTCCTGGCCCATCCGGAAGCCGAACCGGGGGTAGAAGTCGGCCGCATCGCGGGTTTCCAGGACGAACCGCTGCACCTCGCCCACCCAGGGGTGCCGCAGGGCCCACTTGACCAGCTCCGAGGCGATGCCGAGGCCCATCAGATCCCGGGCGGTCACCACATCGTAGAGCTTGGCTTCGTAGGCGTGATCGGACCAGAGCCGGGTGGCGCCCACCAGCCGCCCCCCGCGGTGCCCTTCCGGCACCAGCCGGGCGGTGAGCATCCGGGAGCAGGCCAGCAGCCGCCGCCACTGCCCGATGGTGCGGTCCGCGGTCCAGTACACCTCTTCGGCCTGAAAGAAGATCTGAAGTTCCCGGGGGTCCACGCTCCAGGTCTCGTCGAAGAAGGCCACGGTGCCGTGGACGGTCGACAAGGGCTCCGGTACGAGGAAATCGCGATCCATCAGGCCTTCCTGGGTTGGGCCCTCCATCCTAGCAGCAGGGTTCCCAGGGTCAGCCCGACCATCAGGACGGGTGCCAGCCAGGGGGACCGGGCGGGCGTGTGCACGGGCCGCCACTGGAGCTCCCGCGCGTAGGCGCCCTCGCTGAGGGGCTCGCCCCACAGTTCGAAGCGGCCATCCTCGCGGAAGAGCCCCGACTTGCCGGAGAGGGTGGCGCGCAGCAGGGGCACGCCCAGCTCGGGGGCCCGCAGGCGGATCTGGGCCGCGTGCAGGTCCGTGGCGATGCTGCGGTCGAACCAGCCGTCATTGGTGTGGTTGCTCAGCAGGTCGGCCCGGCCCAGGGCCAGCCCGCGGCGGGCCCGCTCGGGCATCAGAGCCTCGCTGCAGATGAGGGGGTGGACGCGCAGACCGCCTTGGGGGGAGGGCACCTCGAAGACGCAGTCCTGCGTCAGGGGGCCGGCCTCCTGGGAGATGAAGCCCAGCCGGGGATCCAGCCAGCGCCGGAAGGCCTCGGGTCCCGGCGTACGCTCCCCGAAGGCCATGGGTTCAGTCTTGGCGAAGATGAAGGGGGGCCGACCTGGCGCCTCGCCCCGCACCAGGTTGTAGGGGCCGCCCTCTGTGCCGAAGAGCCAGGCCACGCCGCGAGAGGCCGCTTCCCGTTCCAGCCGGGGATCGGGGCGGCGGTCGTCCCGTCCCAGGATGGCGCTTTCGGGCCAGAGCAGCAGGGTGGGGCGGCCGGCCCGGGGCCAACCCTGGGCCTTCAGGAGGGCGTCGCTGCGCCGCCACATCTCGGCTTCCATCCCCAGCCAGCGCTGTCCGGGCGGGAAGTTGGGCTGGATCATGGCCACATCCACGGTTCGCGCCGGATCCCGGGGAAGCAGGTACCAGGCGCCGCCTGCCAGGGCAAAGAAGGCGACGGCCAGCCCCGGGCCGGCCAGGGCCCGGCGGAGGGAGCCGCCCGCGGTCAAGGTGGCCGCCGCCCAGGCACCTGCCCCCCAGACCAGGGCGGACAGGCCGGACGCGCCCAGGAAGGCCGCGCCGCGCGCAGTCCAGGGCAGAGCGCCGAAGGCCGCCCCCCAGGTCCAGGGATAGACATGGAATCCCCAGGTTTCCCAGCCCAGCAGGAGGAGGGCCGCGAAGCAGGCGGCGGCCCCGGGACCGAGGCGCCGGAACGCCGCGCGGGAACCCACGGCCACCAGCCAGAGCCCCGTGGCTTCCCACAGGCTCAGCAGCACGGTGCCCAGCAGGGCCAGCCCGAAGGGCAGCCCCCCCTTGCTGGCGAGGGTCTGGGGCACCCACAGATAAAGAAGGAGGAGGCCGGCGAGCAGGGTAAGCCAGGTCCAGGCCGCATGGCGCCCTTTGTACAGTCCGTCCAGCAGCAGCAGGGGGAAGAGCAGGGCCATGATCGGTTCCAGCCCACCGCCGAGGGCACCGGGAAACCGGAAGGCCAGCACGAAGACCCCGGAGAGGATGAGGGCGCTGAGGGGGCGGAGCAGGGGGGGGGCCTTCAGCACCTGGACCTCCGGGCCACTTCGTAGCAGGCGATGCCGGCGGCCACGGCGGCATTGAGGCTTTCCACGCCCTGGATGGGGATGGCGAGACGCTGGACGCCCTCGGGCAGGGCCACGCCCCGCCAGCCATGGCCCTCATTGCCGACCCAGAGGCGCAGGGGCTCGGACAGGTCGGCCTCGGCCAGGGCCACGGCGCCGGGGCCGCCATCCAGGGCGTACCAGTGGCCTGGATCGGGATTCAGGGCCTCCACCCGGCGCAGGGGCAGGAGGAAGGCGGCGCCCATGCTGCCCCGCAGGGCCTTGGGGTGGAAGGGGTCGGCGCAGCCGGGCCCCAGCAGGACCTCGTGGAAGCCGAAGGCCGCGGCGCTGCGCAGGAGGGCCCCCAGGTTGCCGGGGTCCTGGATGCCCCAGGCGCCGAGGACCCGGGGCGCCAGCGGTCCCGTGGGCCCGGGGCCCAGGTCCATCAGCAGGGCGTGATCCGGAGGGCTGCCCGCGTCGGCCAGCTCCCGCATGAGGGCCTCGCCCAGCACCTGTGTCTCCACGCCCAGGGTGGCCTCCAAGGGATGGGGCGCGGCCTGCTCGAGGCGCAGCCAGAGGGCCGGGTGCAGCCGACCTCCCGCGGGGGTCCGCCGGGCCTCGGCCCAGGCCTCGATGAGTTTCTCACCCAGCAGCAGGGTGGCTTCGCGCCGGGAGCCGCCCGCCTTGAGGCGGGTCAGGAGGGCCCTGAAGCGGGGGTTGGCCTTGCTGGTGAGGAGGGGCATGGGACCTGGTTCCGGCGACATCTAGGGAGCGGGGATCGCGGATCGGGTGCGCGCCGCGACCCAGGCGTCGATGGCCTTGCGGATGGCCGGGGCGGCCTGTTTCGTGGCCTCGATGCCGGCCTGCATGCAGCGCTTCTTCTGTGTGAAGTCGAGCATCCCGACATCGCCGATGCCCGCGGGCGCGATGAGGATGTCGGCCTCGCGCTTGGCGTGCTCGACATTGAGGGCGAACATGATGTTGGTGGCCTGGAGCGAGACGCCCAGGAGGTTGGTGATGTTCGTGTTCCCGACATTCCCGCTGATGTCGACGGCGATCACGAGATCCGCGCCCTTGGCCTTGGCCACCGAGATGGGGATGTTGTCCACCACGCCGCCGTCCACCAGGATCTTCCCCTGGTGCTGGACCGGCGGGAACACGCCCGGGATGGCCGCGCTGGCCCGGATGGCGCGGGCCACGGGGCCCTTGTCGAGGACCACCTTGTAGCCCCAGTTGAGGTCGGTCGCCACGGCGGCGAAGGGCAGCTTCAGGTTCTCGATGTTCGTGGTCTTGATGTGGCTCTTCACCCAGGCCTCGAGCTTGTCGCCCTTGGCGAAGCCCATGCCCGTGACGGCGTTCAGGACGCCGAAGTCGAAGAGGTCGTCCTTCTCGAGCTGGAAGGCGGTCCATTCGAGGTCGAAGCTGCTGAGGTCGGAGGCGTAGATCGCGCCGATGAGTCCGCCGACGCTGGTGCCGACCACCATGTCGATGGGGATCTTCTCCTGCTCCAGGGCCCGGATGACGCCCACATGCGCGAAGCCCCGGGCCGCGCCCCCGCCCAGGACCAGGGCGATCTTGGGCTTCGGCGGAGGCCCCTGCGGGACCTGGGGGGCCTGGATGACGGGGACCTGGGGAACGGTGATGGGAGGCGTGGTCTGACAGGCAAAAAGAAAGGTCAGACCCGCGATCGCAAGGGTGTTTGCCAGACGCATGCGGCCTCCTTCATGAACAGGAACGGGCTTTTCGTGACCGGAATCCGGCCACTGGTGCGGCCGGGGCGGTGCCTACCGGATCGGATTCGGTATTAGACTATCCGCTACATCCGGCATTCTTCTTCCCCTTCGCGCCTTTTCAGGAGCACCGATGCAACCCTTTGTCCCCTCTGACCAGAACCTGCGGGAGTTCTCCCTGCGGGCGGTGCTCATCGGCCTCGTCATGGCCGTGGTGCTCGGTTCGGCCAATGCCTACCTCGGACTGAAGGCCGGCATGACCATCGCCGCCACCTATCCCGCGGCCGTCATCGGCATGGCCCTCATCAAGCTGATGAAGGGCACCATCCTGGAAGAGAACATGGCCCGCACCGTGGGCAGCATCGGCGAGTCCGTGGCCGCCGGTGCCATCTTCACCGTGCCCGCCTTCGTCATCAGCGGCATCTGGCCCAAGTTCTTCACGGCCGGCAACTATGTCACCAGCTCGCTCATCATGTTCGCGGGCGGTGTGCTCGGCATCATGTTCGTGGCCCTGCTCCGCCGCGTGATGGTCGAGGACGCCGAGCTGCCCTACCCCGAGAGCGTGGCGGCCGCCGAGATCCACAAGGCCGGCGCCCGGGGCGGCAGCGGCACCAAGTTCCTCTTCGGCGCCATGGGCATCGGCGCCGCGGTCCAGGCCCTGGTCCAGATCTCCGTCTTCGCCAGCACCTGGGAGAAGTTCGCGGCCTTCAAGACCACCACCATCAACCTCGTGGGCACCTGGAAGGCCAAGGTGGCCGGCGGCATGCTGCTCAGCTCCCCCGGCATCAGCCCCGCCTACATGGGCGTGGGCTACATCATCGGGCCCAAGCTCGGCGCCCTGAACTTCTCCGGCGGCATCATCGCCTGGGGCCTGCTGGTGCCCATCATCACCTACTTCCTGGCCCCCGGCGTCCTGCCCGAGGGTGCGCCCGAAGGTGACTGGATCGCCCTCTCGTACTCGGTCTGGAAGTTCATCGTCCGTCCCATCGCCATCGGCGGCATGCTCGTGGGCGCCGGCTTCACCCTCTTCAAGATGCGCAAGAGCCTCGCCACGGGCCTCACCCGCTCCGTCTCCGATGTGAAGAAGGCTGCCGCGGGCGATCATGTGGTGGACCGCGTCAACAAGGACCTGCCCTTCACTTATGTCCTGGGCGGCATCGGCTTCGCCGCCGCCGTCACCTTCCTGGTCACCTGGAAGATCTTCCATGTGGGCGGCCTGGTGTCCTTCGTCGCCGCGCTCGTGATGGTGATCCTGGGCTTCTTCTTCGCGGCCATCAGCGGCTACCTCGTCGGCATCATGGGCTCGAGCAACAACCCCATCTCCGGCCTGACGCTCACCGCCCTCGTCGTCACCGCCCTGGTGATGGTGATGCTGGGTGTGAAGGGGCAGGAGGGCGTCGCCGCCGTGCTGGGCGTGGCCGCCATCGTGTGCGTGAGCGCCGCCGTCGCCGGCGAGATGCTGCAGGACCTCAAGGCTGGCCACATCCTGGGCGGCACCCCCTGGCGCATGGAGATGGGTGACATCCTCGGCGTGGCGCTCGCCTCCGTGGTGCTGTTCATTCCCCTCATGGTGCTGCACGAAGGTGACATCACGGCCCAGGGCACCAAGCGCATTGCCGAGCTGACGGCCCAGCAGGTGCAGACCGTCACCGCTCCTGATGGCAAGACCTACACCCTGGATCAGGTCAAGCAGCTGCCCGCGGACCAGAAGAAGGCCGTGCTCTCCCTGGACGCCGGTTTCGGCTCCAAGCAGCTGGCCGCGCCCCAGGCGGGCCTGATGGCCCTCCTCAGCCGCGGCATCGTGGAAGGCAAGATGGCCTGGCCGCTCATCATCGTCGGCATGATGATGGGCCTCGCCTTCATCCTCATGCAGGTGAAGAGCCCCATGCTGGTGTCGGTGGGCATGTATCTGCCGCTGGAGACCACCTTCGCCATCTTCCTCGGCGGCCTCATCAAGGGCGCCGTGGAGATGTTCGGCGCCAAGCGGGGCCTGAACGAGGCGCAGAAGGTGCGCGTGGAGAACAACGGCGTGCTGCTGGCGGCGGGCCTGATCGCGGGCGAGGCCCTCGTGGGACTCCTCTTCGCATCCTTCGCCTTCTTCGAGGTGAAGTACAAGATCTTCGCCAACCCCGGCATGTTCTGGATCAGCCTGCTGATCCTGGCGGGCATCGCCATCTACCTGGTGAAGGTGCCCCTCGACAACGCCGGTGAAGCCGACGAGCCCGCGCCGCCCAGCGCGAACTTCTAGGTTGAAGTGAATCGAAGCGGGGCGCGGGCGACCGCGCCCCGCTTGTTTAGAGCGGTTCCATGCTTTCCTGGTCATCGTCGACCATCCCTCATTGCGTGATCCATGAACCCATTTCCCGATGAGACCTTCCTGGCCCTCGTGCCGGTGGCGTCCCTGGCTTCCGAGCCCGGCGAAGACGGCAACCTGACCCTGATCCGGCCGAAGATCCTGTCCCCCCGCTGGGCCTGGCTGCTGCGGATGATGAAGAAGCCAGCCTTCCGCGTGAAGCTGGATGCCCGGGGCACGGCCGTCTGGCGGGCCTGCAACGGCCAGCGCAGCGTGGCGGAGATCGCCCAGGCCGTGGCCGAAGCCTTTCCCGGAGAAGCCGACACCACCCTGCGCACGGCCCTCTTCATCCGCGAGCTGGCCCGGGGCAAGTTCCTGAACCTGTTCCACCGGCCCGACCCGCTATCCTGATGCCCTGGAGGCATGCCCCATGGCCAGGCAGGTGAAGGAGGAGGGCCAGGTCCTCACCCGCAAGCGAGCGAAGCTGCGCGAGCCGGGGATGTGGAAGGTGCTGCTCCACAACGACGACTACACCACCCAGGAGTTCGTGGTCTGGCTGCTGAAGACGGTCTTCCACAAGGCGGAGCCCGAGGCCACCGCCATCATGCTGGCGGTGCACCAGGCGGGCGTGGGGGTGGCGGGAACCTACACCAAGGATGTGGCCGAGACCCGCGCCGAGCGGGGTCGTCAGCTGGCGGAACGCGAGGGATTCCCCCTGTTGCTCACCGTGGAGGCGGAAGATGCCTGACGCCCCGCAACTGAGCGCCGAACTGAACCAGGGCTTCCAGCGGGCCTTCGAGCTGGCCAAGGCCCGCCGCCATGAGGATGTGGCGCTGGAGCATCTGCTCCTGGCCCTGCTGGACGACGCGCATGCGGCCAAGGCCCTGAAGGGCTGCGGGGTGAAGCTGGACGCCCTGCGCCGGGACCTGGAATCGGTGCTGGAGCGGCAGTTCGAATCCGTGCCGGGCGACGAGGCGATCCAACCCCACAGCACCCTGGGCTTCGTGCGGGTGGTGGAGCGGGCCCTGGTCCACGCCTTCAGCTCCGGCCGGCGCACGGTGCAGGGGGGCGAACTGCTGCCGGCCTTCCTGGAGGAAGAGTCCAGCCCAGCGCGGCACCTGCTGGAAAAGCACGGCGTGCGACGCCTGGCCCTGCTGAAGGTGCTGAGCCACGGGCCCGCAGCGCCCAAGGCCCCGGCGAGGAAGCAGGCAGCTCCAGAGGAGGAGGAAGAGGCTGGCGCCATCGCCGAGAATCCCCTGGAGGCCTATGCCACGGACCTGGTGGCCCGGGCCGCGGCGGGACGGTTGGATCCCCTGGTGGGCCGGGATGCGGAGATCACCCGCATGGCCCAGGTGCTCTGCCGGCGCCGCAAGAACAACCCGCTCCTGGTGGGGGAACCCGGCGTGGGCAAGACCGCCCTCGTGGAGGGTCTGGCCCGCCGCATCCACGAAGGGAATGTCCCCGACCCCCTCAAGGCCGCGCGCATCTTCGCCCTGGATCTGGGCGCCCTGCTGGCGGGCAGCCGGTACCGCGGCGATTTCGAGGAGCGGCTCAAGGCCGTGCTGAAGGCTCTGGACAATGAGCCCGGTGCGATCCTCTTCGTCGATGAGCTGCACACGCTGGTGGGCGCCGGCGCCACCAGCGGGGGAGCCATGGACGCGGCCAACCTGCTGAAGCCCGCCCTGGCTTCGGGAGACCTGCGCTGCATCGGCGCCACCACCTTTCAGGATCTGAAGGGCTCCCTGGATCGCGATCGCGCCCTGTCCCGCCGCTTCCAGGTGGTGGAGGTGAACGAGCCTTCCGCCGCGGATGCCCTGGCCATCCTGCAGGGTCTGAAAGCGTCCTACGAGGCACACCATGGCGTGAGCTATTCAAGGGAAGCCCTGGAAGCCGCGGTGCGTCTGGCTTCCAAGCACCTGCCGGACCGCCGCCTGCCCGACAGCGCCCTCGATGTGGTGGACGAGGCCGGGGCCGCCCAGAAGCTGCTGCCGAAGAAAGACCGGGTGAAGAAGGTGGGCCCGGCCGAGATCGAGGCCGTGGTGGCCCGCATGGCACGAGTGCCCGTGGCTAGCGTGAGCGCCGACGACCGGGAGGCCTTGCATACGCTTGAAGCGCAGCTTCGGGCGCAGATCTTCGGCCAGGACGCGGCGTGCGAGACCGTGGCCGGCGCCATCAAGCTGGCGCGCTCGGGCCTGCGCGATCCCCTGAAGCCCATGGGCTGCTTCCTCTTCGCCGGGCCCACGGGCGTGGGCAAGACAGAGCTGGCCAAGCAGCTGGCGAAGGCCCTGGGCATCGCCTTCCTACGCTTCGACATGAGCGAGTACCAGGAGAAGCACGCCGTGGCCCGGCTCATCGGCGCCCCGCCCGGTTATGTGGGCTACGAGGAGGGCGGCCTGCTGACGGATGCCGTGAGGAAGCAGCCCCACGCCGTGTTGTTGCTGGACGAGCTGGAGAAGGCCCACCCGGATCTCTTCGGCGTGCTGCTGCAGGTGATGGACCACGCCGCCCTCACGGACAGCCACGGCCGCAGCGCGGACTTCCGCCACACGGTGATCGTCATGACCACCAATGTGGGCGCCCGCGAGCTGTCGGCCCGGCAGGTGGGCTTCGCGGAGGCGGGGGCAAGACGCTCGGCCAAGGGAACCCTCGAAAAAGCCTTCAGCCCCGAGTTCCGCAACCGCCTGGATGCCATCCTCCAATTCGCGCCCCTGGGCCGGTCGGACATGGAGCGCGTGGCCGACAAACACCTGCGGGAACTGGAGACTCAGCTCACCGAGAAGGGCGTCACCCTCTCCTGCACGCCGAAAGCCCGGGCCTGGCTGGCGGAGAAGGGCTACGACCCGGCTTTCGGCGCCCGGCCCATGGCGCGGCTCATCGAGCAGGAACTGCGCCGCCCCCTGGCGGAGGCGATCCTCTTCGGGCCCCTGGCCAAGGGCGGCAAGGCCAAGGTGGACCTCAAGGACGGCCGGCTGTGCCTGTCTTTCGGCTGACGAAGGCCCTGGTCTTTCCGGATCCGGAGCTGGCGGAGGACGGGCTGCTGGCCATCGGCGGAGACCTCAGCGCGGCGCGCCTGCTGCTGGCCTACCAGAGCGGCATCTTCCCCTGGTACGGCGAGGACGATCCCCTGCTCTGGTGGTCGCCGCCGGAGCGGGCCCTGTTGCGGCCCGGCCACCTGCACCTGTCGGCCCGGACCCGGAGGAGCCTGCGTCATCGTCCCTTCGAAATCCGCTTTGACACGGCCTTCGCGCAGGTCATCGGCCACTGCTCCCAGGTGTCGCGACCCGGCCAGGACGGCACCTGGATCACGCCGGAGATGCGCGAGGCCTATGCCGCATTGCATCGCGCAGGCCACGCCCACAGCGTGGAGGCCTGGCGGAACGGGGAGCTGAGGGGCGGCCTCTATGGCGTGTCGCTCGGCGGGGCTTTCTTCGGGGAGAGCATGTTCAGCCTCGAACCCGAGGCGAGCCGGGCGGCCCTCCAGGCGCTGGACATGCGGCTCGCAGCCTGGGGCTTCACCCTGATCGACGGCCAGCTGCCCCACGAGGGGCTGATGGGGTACGGCTTCCAGACCGTGTCGCGCGGCCTGTTCCTGGCGGAGCTGGCGGAGGCGCTGCGCTCGGAGAGCCGTGTGGGGAGCTGGTCCGCCTGATTTGGAGGTCGTAACAAAACCCCGCGCCACCGCGATGGAGCCAGGCGGGATGCACCGCAAGGAAGCGCCCGCGGGACGATGCGGGACATCGTTCAAGGGCGGTGACGCCGCGGAGCGCCCGCCTGGCTCCATCCCTCCGGGCGAGGGGCGGCGGGCGTCGCGATGCTGCGTCAGGCTCGGATCGCGTAGTACCCGCTACGCTCACCTCGCCTTCCTGGCCTCGCTCGCCCGGCGCCCCTCGCGCGGTGTCGTAGGGTTTTGTTACGACCTCTTACTCGATGGGCAGCCGCCCCTGGCCCAGCCGGATGATGGCGGGGACATGGAGGTCGTCGTTGCCGCCGGGCAGTTCGCCGCTGGGGGTGGGGGCCTGGGGCAGGAGGCGGGTGGGCGTGGGGCCCTGCTGCTCACCGGCGGGCACCTCGCCGTAGACGCGGCCGCTGACCACGGTCGTGGGCAGGGGCTGGCTGATGGCCGCCACGGAGGCGATGGGGGCGTAGGCCGCGCTGGGCATGCCCTCGGTAGTACCGCTCAGGTGCAGGCTGTTGCGGCGTTCCTCCAGGAGCTGTTCCTCCTGATCGAACCCGCTGGCCAGCACGGTGACCAGCACGCGATCCTCCATGCCCTCGCCTTCCACGGTGCAGGCCTTGATGTCGGGCCGGCCGCTGTAGTGGTCCTGCAGGTAGTGCATGGCGGTCTCGATGGCCGAGGCCTCCATCACTTCCCAGTCCGCGGTGATGGACACCATCACATTGGCGGCGGCGCCGCTCTGGGCGCGCTCCAGCAGGGGGCAGGCCAGGGCCTTGCGCAGGGCGTCCATGACTGCCTCTTCGCCGCGGCCCGCGCCGGTGCCGATGAGGGCCTCGCCGCCGTTGCGGAGGACTGCTTCCACATCCGCGAAATCGCCGTTGATGATGCCGGGCTTGAGGATGAGATCCGCGATGCCGCGCACGCCCTGGATGAGCACGCCGTCGGCCACGCGGAAGGCCTCTTTCATGGTGACGCGCGCGTCGCAGACGCTCTTCAGCCGCTCGTTGCTGACCACGATGACGGTATCGGCCGTATCGCGCAGGTTGGCCAGGCCGGAGAGGGCCAGGTCACCCTTCTTGCGGCCTTCCCAGGCGAAGGGCGTGAGCACCACGGCCACGGTGAGGGCGCCCAGTTCGCGGGCGTAGCTGGCCAGTACGGGAGCCGCTCCGGTGCCCGTGCCGCCGCCCATGCCGGCCGTGATGAAGATCATGTCGGCGCCCTGGAGGGCCGCCAGCACTTCCTCCCGGCTCTCCTCGGCCGCCACGCCGCCGCGCTCGGCGCTGCCGCCGGCGCCCAGGCCGCGGCTGCTCTGGGGCCCCAGGGGCAGCTTCAGGTGCGCCTTGCTCTGGGCCAGGCTCTGCTGGTCGGTGTTCATGGCGATGAACTGCACGCCGGTGACGCCGCTGTCGATCATGCGGTTGATGGCGTTGCAGCCCGCGCCGCCCACGCCGATCACCTTGATGTTGGCGCCGGGCAGGCTGTGGGGGCAGGGCAGGAAGGGGGTCTCAGACATCGGGGCTCCCGAATGGGACATCGCAAAAACGGGGTTCAAAACATCTTCTTGAATCGGCCGAGGAAACCATCGCCCCGGTCCTGTTTGCCGCGGGTTTCGCTCATGTCCCGGGCCAGGGCCTTCACGGCGCCCAGGGCGTTCACGAAATAGGGGTTGCCGGTGGCCTGGGGCAGGCCGGTGACGCCCAGGATGCGGCCCAGCACGACGCGGGGACGACCCAGGAGGGTCTGGGCCAGGATCGCCAGGTGCGTCAGCAGCGCGCCGCCGCCCACCAGGTGCACGCCGCCGTGGATCTCGTGCATCAGCCCCGTGCGGCCCATCTCGGCCAGCACCAGGTTGAGCAGCTCCGCGGCGCGGGCCTGGAGGACCTCGGCGATCTCGCGGCGGGAGACCAGGCGGCCCTCCTCCTCGAGTTCGACGGATTCCTCCGGGGGCACCTGGTTCGGCAGCACGGTGCCGAAGCGGATCTTGATGCGCTCGGAGGCTGCGATCCCGCCCAGATGCTTGGTGATCTCCAGGTCGCGGGTGAAGTGCATGCCGCCGATGGGGATCACGGCCGAGTGGAACAGGGTGCCGTGCAGGAAGATGCCCAGGTGGGTGAGGTGCTCGCCGATGTCGACGACCACCGCGCCGTTCTCGCGGTCCTCGCGGCTCAGGATGGCGTCGGCGCTGGCCAGGGGCGAATACATCAGCTCGGCGCCGTGGAGGCCGGCGTTCTTGAGCGCCAGCTGGATGTTCATGATCACGGGGCTCGGGGCCACGATGATGCGGACTTCGGCCTCCAGCGATTCGCCGAACATGTTCACCGGGTTGCGGATGTCGCGCTGGCCCTTGATGTGGAACATCTGCGGGATGCGGTGGAGGACCAGCTCCTCCTTGGCGAGCTTGCAGCCGTTGGTGGCCTGTTCCAGCACGCGGTCGCGGTCCCCGGCGGTGATGATCTTGTCGCCGCTGGAGATGGTGATGGAATCGCGGAGATTCTCGCCCTTGAACTGGATGCCGTCCACGGCCACGCGGATGCCGTCGACCTTGGTCTGGCCGGCGGTGCTCATGGCCTCCTCCACGGCCCGCACGATGGCGCGGGTGCAGAGATCCATGTCGGTGATCTGGCCCTGGGTGAAGCCGCCCTGGGGCGAGGCCTGGCCGGTCCCGGTCACATTGAGGGTCCCGTCTTCCTCCTGGACGGCGACCACCGCCACCACTTTGCTTGCACCGAGGTCGAGCCCGAGAAGAACGGCACGCTGAGGCATGAAGATCCTTTTCCTTGCTCTAGGTGTACACCAGTTCCGCGTCCGGTTCGAGTCTTTGCGCGCGGAAAAAACGCCGCTTTCTTCCGCCGCAGGTCAGCGCGGGGTCTTGGCCGGGGCGGGGGCCTCTTCAGGCTCGCCCACGGCCACCTCGTCGTCCCAGCGCAGATCGATGTACCGGAGGCGGGCCAGATCCGGGCGCCGGGAGAGACGATCCACGAACAGTCCCTGGAAATTGGGAACATTTTTCGTCACATCCTGGCGGGATAGATAGATCGGTGCCGGAAGGCCCTCGATGTAGGCCACAGGCCCCCTTGGGCTCCAGCGAAGCTCGATGACCCGTTCGTAAAAGCCCTGCTGCTTCTCCCGCAAAGCCCTGGCAGCACTGACGAGACGGGCCAGCCCCTGGTCCGTCTGGCTGGCGGCATCCACCACCACGGGAATGGGGCTTAAGTTGGCCTGATTTACCCGATCGAGCAGGATCCCGTCGTCTGACACGAGGAACACCCCGTTGCTCCGCACCAGCCAGAGGACGGGCCGGCGTTCCTCCACCACGAGGCTCAGGCGGTCCGGGGGGTCCTTGCGGATCTGCAGGCCGCGCACCCAGCGCTTGGCCTCGATGCGGGAGCGCAGCTCCTCGGCATCCACCCAGAAGAGGGGCTTGCCCAGCACCAGCTGCTCGGCGAGCTTCTGGATCTCCCCCTGGCGTTCGCCCCGGCAGCCGCTCACGCTCACCTGCTCGATGACGAGCTTCTGGAGCCCCAGATACCGCGTCGCCAGCTCCAGCAGACCCCAGCCCGCCGCCCCCAGCACCACCACGGTGATCCCGGCCCGGGCCCAGGGGAGCCAGGGCCGCTTGGGGCGGGTGCGGGGGAGCATGGACATGGGGGTCAGTTTACCGCCTGAAGGCGGCGATCCGGTGGGCCTGGAAGCCTCCTTTATCCTCTACGGAGCAGAAGGGAGCCCCATGGCCTCGATCGCCCCCGGAGGCATTCCGGATCTCCTCGACTCCATCTTTCGTTCGGAGTCGCGCCGCATCCTGGCCTCCCTGATCCGACTGCTCGGGGATTTCGACCTGGCCGAAGACGGCATGCACGATGCCTTCGCGGCCGCGCTGGAAGCGTGGCCCCGGGACGGCGTGCCCGATCGCCCCCGCGCCTGGCTGGTGTCCACGGGACGCTTCAAGGCGATCGACCGTCTGCGGCGGACCGCACGCTTCAGCACCCCGCTTGACACCCTGGCGGAGCCGCCCGACGAGGGCCCGTCGGAAGGGTTGGAGGAGGAAGGCGTCGAAGATGACCGCCTGAGGCTCATCTTCACCTGCTGCCACCCGGCCCTGCCGCCGGAAGCCTGCACGGCGCTGACCCTCCGCGAAGTGTGCGGCCTGACGACGGAGGCCATCGCGCGGGCCTTCCTCGTCGCCCCATCCACGCTGGCCCAGCGGATCGTCCGGGCCAAGGCGAGAATCCGCGACGCGGGCATTCCCTATGAAATCCCCGGACGGGCCGAATGGCCGGGCCGGCTGGATGCGGTGCTCAGGGTCGTCTACCTGGTGTTCAACGAAGGCTACTCCGCGTCCTCGGGGGAGGCCCTGACGCGCCCGGACCTCTCGGGCGAGGCGATCCGCCTGGGGCGGCTGCTCCTTGAACTACGGCCAGATGCAGAGGTGATGGGCCTCCTCGCCCTCATGCTGCTGCAGGAGTCCCGCAGGGTCGCGCGGGTCTCGCCGGGGGGGGACCTGGTGCTGCTGGAGGACCAGGATCGTTCCCGGTGGGATCGAGCCTTGATCGTCGAAGGGAAGACCCTGGTGGAACAGGCCTTGGCGTCCCCTCGGGTGGGCGCCTACACCCTCCAGGCCGCCATTGCCGCCGTCCACGCCGAGGCCGCCGAAGCCTCGGCCACGGACTGGGCCCAGATCATCGGGCTGTACACCCTCTTGGCCCGGGTGGCGCCTTCCCCCGTGGTGGAGCTCAACCGGGCGGTGGCGGTGGCCATGCGGGACGGTCCCCAGGCGGGGTTGGACCTCGTCGACGCCCTCCTGGCGCGCCGCGAATTGGAGGGTTACCACCTGGTGCACTCCGCTCGTGCGGATCTCTGCCGCCGCCTGGGGAGGACGGAAGAGGCGCTCGTCTCCTACCGCCAGGCCCTCGGGCTGGTCCAGCAGGGGCCCGAGCGGCGGTTCCTCGAGCGGCGAGTGGCCGAGCTTCAAACATCCTTTTCCGATCCCCTGTCGAAATGAGGCCTCCCCGAACGACCAGGGAGTGAAGGCGGTCAGGACGACCCCATAGGAGCCACCATGAAATACATCTGTTTCGGGTACCTCGATGTCCAGCAGTGGGCGACCCTCTCCCCAGGCGAGCAGAACGCCATGATCGACGCGTGCTTCGCCTACGATGAGGGCCTGAAAAAGGACGGCCACTGGGCCGGCGGGGAGGGGCTGCAGGGCCCGGATACCGCCACCATGGTGCGTTACGAGAAGGGCAAGGTGTCCGTGACGGACGGCCCCTACGCCGAGACCAAGGAGCTGCTGGGCGGCCTCCTGATGCTGGAGGCTCGGGATCTCAACCACGCCATCCATCTGATCTCGAACCACCCAGGCGTGAAGATGGGGCCCTGGGAGATCCGGCCGGCGGCGGACCTGGCCCAGATGATCCGCGACAGCGAGCTCCGGCGTTCCGGATCCAAGTAGAGGGGCCATGCCTGAAGGGACCCTCCAGTCTGCGCCGCAGGTCATCGGCGCGGGTTGGGGGGTGGCCCCGGGGCTGATCTCCAGGATTGATTTCCGGGCTCAGCCTCGCCAGATCTCCACTTCGGGTTCCAGGTCCACGCCGTGGACCTCCCGCACCTTCGTCCGGACCTGCTCCATCAGGTCCGCGAACTCGGCGGCGGTGGCGTGGCCGTGGTTCACCAGGAAGTTGGCGTGCTCGGGGCTCACCTCGGCATCCCCGATGCGCAGCCCCTTGAGGCCCGCCTGGTCGATGAGGCGGCCGGCGCTCAGGCCCGGCGGGTTCTTGAAGATGCAGCCGGCGTTGCGCTTCGAGAGGGGCTGGCTCGTGCCGCGCTTCCCGCGGTACTCCGCCACCTGGGCGCGGATCGCGGCCGGGTCGCCTTCCACGAGCGCGGCCGTGGCCGACAGCACCACGCGCCCGCCGGTGAGAAAGCTCCAGCGGTAGCTGAACTCGCCCGGGTCGGGGGCCTTCTCCACCAGGTCGCCTTCGGGCGTGAGGAAGCGATAGGACGACAGCACCCCCACCCATTCGCGGCCGTAGGCTCCGGCATTCATGCGGATGGCACCGCCCAGGGAACCGGGGATGCCACTGGCGAACTCCAGCCCCGAGAGGCCCGCCGTCGCGGCGGCTTCGGCCAGGGCGATGTGGCCGTGGCTGGCGGGGGCTGTGAGGCGCGTGCCCTCGCGGCGGACCTCCTTGGGGAGGGCCAGCCGCAGCACGGGCAGATCGAGGTCGCCCAGCACCACGAGGTTCGAGCCCCCGCCGAGCACGCGCCAGGGCAGGCTCTCCCGGACGCAGGCGCGGACGAAGGTCTGGGCCTCGGCTTCCGTGGTCGGCTCGAAGAGCCAGCGGCAGAGGCCACCCACTCCCAGCGTGGTGAGACGCGCGAACGGCACATCCCGGCGGTGCGGGACCTTCAGCAAGTCATCAGGCAGGGGGCGCGTCATCGGATCCAGTATGGACGACTGGCTTCAGGCGCCGGCGTTCGGAACGGGCCGGAGGGAGGCCAGCACCATCTCCAGCAATCCGTCGATCATGGTGCGGAGTTCCTCGGGGCTCGTGGCGGATTCCTTGAATCCGTGGACGGCGCGCGTGAGGACGCGGGCGATCTGCTCGGGCGGGAGGGCCCGGGCGGGGGCCGTCGCGCTGAGGGGCGCGAGGATGGTCACGAGATCGGCCTCGAAGGCCGCAATGGCCTGGTCGATGGCCTCCTTGGCGAAGGCCAGGCCGGCATGGATGGGCTCTCCAACTTCCCGCGACGCGGCGAGCAGGCCGAAGGGCCGCACGGCCCAGAGTTCGAAGGCGAAGCGGAGCTTTTCCTCGGGGGTCGGGTGCGCGGCGAGGCCCTGGCGGATCTCTTCCAGGGTCCGGGCGACATGGGCCTGGAGCACGGCCTCGAAGAGCTCTTCCTTGTTGCAGAAGAGCAGGTAGAGGGCAGGTCGGGACACGCCCGCGGCCGAGGCGATGTCGCCCATGGTGGTCCGCCGGAATCCGAAGCGGAGGAAGACGGACTGAGCGGCTTCCAGGATCCGGGTCTTCTTCTCGTTTCCCATGAAAAGAGGATTGACAAAATTTGTCCGAATGTCAAATATGGCTCATTGACATTATTCGTCATGATGTCAGACAAGGCTTGGGGAGTGAAATGACACGAGAAGACTGGAATTGGTCGCAGGTCCCTGATCAGACCGGCCGGGTGGCGGTGGTCACTGGGGCCACCTCCGGCACCGGCTACGAGACCGCCCGGATGCTGGCGGCCTGCCGGGCCACGGTGATCCTGGCCTGCCGGAACCTGCCCAAGGCCGAGGCCGCAGCGCGCCACATCGTGGCGCTCCATCCGGGGGCCCGGGTGGAGATCCAGGCCCTGGACCTGGCCTCCCTGGCCTCCGTGCGGAAGGCGGCCACCGAGATCCTGGCCCGCTTCGACCGCCTGGATCTGCTCCTCAACAATGCCGGCGTCATGGTCCCGCCCTACGGGAAGACCGAGGACGGGTTCGAGACCCAGATCGGCACCAACCATTTCGGCCCTTTCGCACTGACCGGCCTCTTGATGGGGCGCCTGATGGCCACCCCGGGCTCCCGCGTGGTGACCATGAGCAGCGGCGCCCATCGCGCGGGGCGCATCTACGCCGACGACATGCATTTTGAAGGTGGCTACCGGGCTTGGGCCGCCTATGGCCAGTCGAAACTGGCCAACCTGCTCTTCACCTATGAACTGCAGCGTCGGCTGGCGGCGGCAGGATCGGGCACGCGTTCCATGGCGGCCCATCCAGGCTGGGCCCGGACCGAGCTCCAGCGTCACGCGGGCTGGATCCGCGGGCTGAGGGCCCTGGGGCTGGAGGCGCTGCTGAGCCAGGATGCCTTCGGCGGGGCCCAGCCCTTGCTGCGCGCGGCCACGGATCCCACCGTGAAGGGCGGCGAGTACTTCGGCCCCTCGCGCTTCCGGGAGCTGAAGGGGGCACCCGTGCGGGTGCAGTCCAACGCCCTCTCCCGCGACGAAGGCCTGCAGCGCTGGATGTGGCGGCGCTCTGAGCAGAGCACGGGGGTGGTTTATCCCGTCTAGAACGCGCCTTTCCAGGGCTTTGCTGCTGGCGGCCCTCGCGGTCGGCGGCTGGTGGGCCGCCGGCTCCTCTCTCGACCAGGTCCGGAGTCTTCGCATGGAACGATCCCCCCAGTGGCGCGATGGGCGCTTCCGCAATCCCCAACCCCTCTGGAACGACACCTGGGGGGCGCTCGGCAGTCTCCTGGGCCGGGATGGGAACTCGACCCCCAGGGAACCCCTTCCGGTGGTGCATCCCACCCGGGGTGACCTGGAGACGGATTCGCCCGGGGGCCTGAGGGCCACCTGGCTGGGCCATTCCACGGTGTACCTGGAGGTGGACGGCACGCGCGTCCTCACCGATCCCATGTGGGGTCGACGGGCCTCACCGGTGGCCTGGGCGGGGCCTCGCCGCTTCTATGCCCCCCTCATCCCGCTGGAGGCGTTGCCGATCCCCCAGGTGGTGGCCATCTCCCACGACCACTACGACCATCTGGACGAGGACACCCTGCGTCGCATGAAGGGCTGGGACACGCGGTTCGTGGTGCCGCTGGGCGTGGGCGCGCGGCTGATCCGCTGGGGCGTGCCGGCCACCCGCATCACCGAGCTGGACTGGTGGGAATCGATTCGGGTGGGCGAGCTGGAGGTGGTCCTCACCCCGGCGCGACACGCCTCGGGCCGCGGTCTGCGGGACAAGGACCGCACCCTCTGGGGTGGTTTCGCCTTCCTCGGTCCCCGGCACCGGGCCTATTTTTCAGGGGACACGGGCCTGTTCCCGGGGTTGGCGGAGATCGGGGCGCGCCTGGGTCCTTTCGACTTGGCGATGATCGAGGCGGGCGCCTACAATCCGGCCTGGCCCGACTGGCACCTGGGGCCCGAGCAGGCTGTGGCGGCCCACGGGATGGTGCGGGGCCGAGTGCTCCTGCCCATCCACTGGGGCCTCTTCGACTTGGCCGCCCATGGTTGGACCGAACCGGTGGAGCGCGTGCTGGCGGCGGCGGGTCGGGTCGGCGCCACCGTGGCGGTACCCCGGCCCGGAGAGGGCTTCGTGCCTGAGGCGCCGCCCCACGAGCGCTGGTGGCCCGAACTGCCCTGGAAGACCGGAGCCGAGGTCCCCATCCGTGCCACGCTGGATGGACGGCCCATGCTCCCCCAGGGAGGTGTTCCATGAAGATCCTGCTCTTCGGCGCCACGGGCATGATCGGCCAGGGAGTCCTGCGCGAATGTCTGCGCGATCCCCGGGTGACGCAGGTGCTCATCGTGGGGCGCCACGCCGCAGGCCAGGCGCATCCCAAGGTGCGGGAGCTGCTCCACCAGGACTTCTTCGACTTCTCCGCCCTCGAAGGCGAGCTGTCGGGTCTGGATACCTGCTTCTTCTGCCTGGGGGTATCCTCCGCCGGCCTGGACGAAGCGGCCTATCGCCGGGTGACCCACGATCTGGCGCTGGCGGCGGCCGGGACCCTGGCCCGGCTCAATCCGGCCATGACCTTCATCTATGTGTCCGGCGCGGGGACCGATGGCACCGGCCAGGGCCGCACCATGTGGGCCCGGGTGAAGGGGCAGACCGAGAACGCCTTGCGAGGCCTGCCCTTCAGGGCCGTGCATCTCTTCCGCCCGGGGGTCATCCAGCCCCTGTCCGGCATCACCTCCCGGACCCGCTGGTACCGCGTCTTCTACGGCGTGATGGGCCCCTTCTTCCCCTGGCTGAGGCGGCTCTTCCCCGGCACCATCATCACCACGGAGGAGCTGGGACGGGCCATGATCCGCGTGGCTCTGGAGGGAGCGCCTGCGGCCGTTCTGGAGGCCCGCGACCTCATCGCCCTGGGGGGGCCTCCAACGCCAGGAGTCGCGCCTTGACCCCGGGGCTGCCGAAGGCGCTCCAGCCGCCGGGACCATCGGCGGCCACCACGCGATGGCAGGGCACGAGGATCAGCACCGGGTTGGTCTTCACGGCCTGACCCACGGCCCGGGCCGCGCCGGGGCGGCCGACCAGCAGGGCCACTTCGCCGTAGCTGATCGTCTGGCCCGGCTGGGTGGATCGCAGCACCTCGGCCACGCGCTGCTGGAAGGGCGTCCGCTCCGCCAGGTCCAGCGGGATGCCGCCGAGATCCTGGGGTTGGCCGGCGAGGTGGGCCATGAGGCGGCGCACGGCCTCCAGAATCCATGCGGGAGCCTGTGGCGCCTCTTCCTGAGCCAGGCCCTCCACGAAGCGCAGGGTGCAGATGCCCTCCGCCGTCCAGGCCAGGCGGAGCCGGCCCAGGGCCGTGGCGAAGGTGAGGGAACGGACGGGCATCGGGCTAGGATGGCAGGATGCGCTGGCTTGCCATCGACCACGGCACGAAGAAGATCGGCCTCGCCTTCTCGGACGAGCTGGAGATATTGTCCTCGCCCTTCGAGGTGTGGCCCCAGGAACAGGAACGCACCCTCGACCGCCTGGCCCGGCTCTGCCGGGAGGAGGGCGTGCAGGCCCTTTGCGTGGGCCTGCCCCGCCACAAGGACGGCGCCGAAAGTGCCACCGCGCCCGCAGCCCGGGCCTTCGGCGAAGCCTTGTCTGCCCGCACGGGCCTGCCCTTGCGCCTGGTGAACGAGCACCTGAGCAGCGCCGAGGCCGAGCGCCTGCTGCGGGAGCGGGGCGTCAAGCCGGAGAAACGGAAGCTTCTGCTGGATGCCGCTGCAGCCGCCGTGATCCTGAGCGAGCTGTTGGAGGATCGGCGGGGCAAGGGAATTCCGGCGGATCGATTGGATTGAGACCACCTGATCCACGCGCCCCGCTCCGTCCGCGCATCAGCAGCTTTTTGGGTTCGTTCGCCCAGGATGAAGGGAATGCGTGGGATGGGAAGACGCCCTCTTCATCCCCTCCATCCTGGCTCAGCGAATCAGCCCTCCAAGGCCCTACTGCGCTTCTGCCTGAAGCTTCCGGATGCGTGCTTCAAGCTCCGGCAGCGTGAGCCCTTCAAAGATCGCATCGACTTTTGGACCCGCGAAGGTATCCGACGCGCGATCGAAACCCATCACGCCTTCTTTCACCTCGGCACTGGCGGCCACGCTCTTTGCCGTCGTCAGCAGCTGGTCGAGAAAGCCCCGGCTCACCTGCCGGGCATGGAGATCGAAGCAAATCCGGCCATCCTTCAGCGTGTGCTTGGTCACCTGGAAATTCTGCAGGTCGGTGGCAGCCGGTGCCTGATAGGGGGCTACGCCGAACTTTTCCGCCAGGCGATTCAGGGTCGCCAGGACATCTTCAGGTTTGGCTCCCGTGAGATCGATATCCACGCGCGGTCCGGCGACCCTCTCATCGCGGCTGTCCCAGGTTTCACTCCCGATGTAGGGCCCTCGGGTACGAGCCACTTGTTCAAAGATCTTCCAGACCTGGTTCAGGGGCACCTGATCGGCCTTGATGTCCAGGAGCTGCGTGTACGGGATGTCTTTCCCCTGGGGATCCTTGGCATTTCTGGAATGGATGTAGAGGGCGGCGTTTTCGTTGCCCACCTTCCCGCCCGACGGAAGCAGGCGCCATTTGGGAATGGCGAGAGGAACCGGTGGTGTTGGTTCTGGCGCCTGGGCTGCCAACCGGAGGCCGGATACCAGAAGCAGCGCCAGAACCGCCATGGCGCCAAAAGCCGGCGCGCTGGAGGTGCGGTGAGGGGGAAGAAGCAGGTGGGAAATGCGTTCCATGAGCGAGCCTCCGTGGGCTGCGGGTGCGGGTTCGAGGGGAGCGTGGCCAAGGCCACGGCGTTCCAGCGTGGTGAGCGCCTCGGCCAGGGGAAGGGCATCTCCCAGGAGGCGCACGGCGAAGGTGTCGCAGGCGAGTTCCCGTTCCGCGCGGATTCTGCGGGAAAGCCACCAGACACCGGGGTGATAGAACAGTACGACTTCCAGCAGGGATTGCAGAAGGTTGACGGCATAGTCGTGGCGCAGGACATGGGCCAGTTCGTGGGCGAGCAACGCTTCCAAATGGGCCGGGGGCAGGTTCAGGAACCAGCCCGCGGGCACGAGGATGGCTGGCCGGAGAACGCCGACCACGCTCGGGCCGACGAGCCCCTCGCACATGAGCAGCGTGACAGCCCGCTTCAGGCCTGCGCGGCGGCAGAGATCCAACAGCCGGCCTTGCAGAGCATCCGGTGCCAACTCCGAGTGGCGCCAACGCAAGCGCTGGAGCCAGGCCCAGCCGCCCGCCAACCGCAGCAGGCTGACGGACACTCCCATGGCCCAAACCGCCACCACCCAGGGCATCGCCCGTTCGAGACCCGTGGCCATGCGTGTCCGCAGGGCAGGAACCGGCTCGGGAACGATTTGGCTGAGGGATGGCCCCTCAGGCTTTGGATGGTCCTGGGGCAGAAGGACCGGCGGGGCGCCCGAGGGAGGCGGCACCAGGTGACGGAGGGGAAGTCCCGTCATCAGCAGGAGGGCGAGAACGGCCACGGCGTAACGCAGGCGGGGTGAAGCGCCGCGCAAACTGCGCAGCACCAGGGCCGCTGCCAGGACCACGAGCGTTCCTTCCCAAAGGGAGTGCAGAAGCGCCCATCCCACCACCGGGAGCCAGGAGGCGTGCAGGAGGCCGCTCATGATCGGCCCCGGCGCGCTTCATCCAGCAGACGCTGGATGGCGTCCAGTTCGGCGGGGTTGGTCTGCCCCGCCTTCAGGGCGTGGACCAGCAGCTCGCTGGCCGACCCGGCGAAGGCCTTCGCCATGAGGTCGAACACCAGCTGCCCCTTGGTCTGTCCTTCGGCCACCGCAGCCCGGTACACATGGCTGCGTTCGGAGTCGTCCCGGTTGACCAGCCCTTTTTCCAACATCACCTGCACGGCCTTGAGGACCGTGGTGTAGCCCAGGTCGCGTTCCTGGGACAACGCCTCGTGCAACTGGCGCACGGTGGAGGGACCCTTCGCCCAGAGCAGGCGGAGGACCGACAGCTCGGCATCGGTGGGGATGGGAAGACCCTCGGAGGGATGGGTGGGCATGGAGGCGCTCCTGAACTACGGTGATCATCGTACGGCGATTGCCGTGATAGTCAACGGCAATCGCCGTACTTTATAAAATATTTATACAAATAACTATTAATCAACTATTTGCATGAATATCTGGTTCCGCCCATCCAGGCTGGAGCCTACCCCAACCGTACGGTCCGCATGCACCGCTCGGCGAGGCCCGGGTTGTGGGTGACCAGGAGGGTGGTGGGGCGCAGCTCCGCGTGGAGGCTCAGGAGGAAGCCGAAGACCTCCTCGGCGGTGGCGGGGTCGAGGTTGCCGGTGGGCTCGTCCAGCAGCCAGAGGGCTGGCTTGCGCACCAGGGCGCGGGCCAGGCCGGCACGGGCGGCCTGGCCGCCGGAAAGCTGGCTGGGCAGGCGCTCGCCGAGATCCCTCAGGCCCACGGTGGCCAGGAGCTGTCCGATCCAGGCTTCGCCGCCGCCGGAGACTTCGCCCTCGATGAGCAGGGGCATGCGCAGGTTCTCCCGCACGGTGAATTCGGGCAGCAGGTGGGGCTGCTGGAAGGCCAGGCCCACGCGGCGGCGGCGGTAGAGGGCCCTGGCTTCCGCGCCTTCGGGCACGGGATCTCCGCCCACCGTGATGCCGCCGGCTTCCCAGTGGTCCAGCCCCGCGACGCAGTTCAGCAGGGTGGTCTTGCCCACGCCGGAGACGCCCACGATGGCGCAGAGGCTGCCGGCCTCCACCTCAAGGTCGAAGCCGTCGAAGACCGGATGCGCGTTGCCGGGGTAGGTCTTGTGCAGGCCTTGAATGGAAAGGGGCTGTCCGATCATTCCGCCCTCAGCGCATCGACGGGGTCCAGGGCGGCGGCCTTTTTGGCCGGGTAGCGGGCCGCCAGCCAGGAGACCAGCAGGGGGAAGACGGCCACCAGCAGGAGGTCTACCAGCTTCAGGCGGAAGGGCATGTAGGTGATGAAGTCGTAGACGGCAGCCGGGAGCTTCAGCAGGCGGAAGTGGTCTAGGATCAGACAGAGCGGCACGCTGACGCCCAGGCCCCAGGCCGTGCCGACGACGCCGATGCGCAGCCCCTGCAGCTCGAAGAGCCGCTGGATCTGCTTCGGCGTGGCGCCCAGGGCCAGCAGTACGCCCAGGTCGCGACGCTTCTCGGTCACGAGGAGGACGAGCGAGGCGACGATGTTGAAGGCGGCCACCAGCACGATGAGGCTAAGGATCGCCGCGAAGGCCCACTTCTCCACCGTGAGGGCTGCGAAGAGGGACTTGTTCGATTCGCGCAGGTCCGTGGCGTGGTAGGCGGGGCCGAGGGTCTCCAGCACCCGGGGCTTCACCTCCGCAATGGCGTCGATGCTCTGGGCGCGGACCTCGATCATCTCGGCGCGGCCCTCGGAGCGGGCGATGCGCATGGCATCGCCGAGGTGGATGAAGGCCCAGGCCTTGTCGTACTCGGAGCTGTGGCTGTGGAAGGTGCCGGCCACGCGGAAGGCGGCCACCTTGGGCTGCTGGCCGCCCAGTCCCAGCTCCAGGCGGAAGAAGGCCAGGGCCACGGTGTCGCCGATCTTCAGGCCAAGCCGCTGGGCCAGCTCCTTGCCGACGACGATCTCGCCCTCCTTCAGCTGCTCGATGGGGGCGGGCTGCATGGAGTCGAAGATGCTGGAGGTGCCGTGCGCCGTGGCGGGGTCCACGGCCTTCACCACGACGGTCTCCGGCGGCATCTCGCTGTCGGGGCGGCGCAGCAGGCCCTTCTCCAGGCGGATGGGCGAGGCGGCCTGCACGCCGGGGATGGCGCGGATGGTCTTCAGGGCGCCTTCGGTATCCGGGATGTCGCCCGCCAGGTGGAACACGGTGAAGTGCGCCGTGGCGCTGAAGAGCGTGGCCTGGATCTCCTCGCGGAAGCCGTTCATCACCGCCAGGGTCACCACCATGGCGAAGACGCCCAGGGCCGTGCCGCCGCGGGCGAAACGCACCATGGTGCGCACGAAGGCCCCCTTGCGGTGGGTCTTGAGGTAGCGCTCAGCGACGGTGCGTTCGAACAAGGCCATGGGACCAGACTAGCCGATGCCCAGGTGCTCCTCGATCATGCGGCGGAAATCCTGGTCCAGGGCGTAGGGCTTCACGAGGATCTGGGCCACCCCGGTCTCCTGGGCGCCCAGCACCAGGTCCGCATCCACCGAGGCTTCGGCCAGGATCACGGGGGGCATGTCCTCTTCCATGCGGTGCTTCAGCAGGGAGGCCAGGCCCAGGCCCTGCACTTCGGCCACGCCGCCGTCCACCAGCACCAGGTTCAGGCCGGGGCGGTCCAGGTGGTCCAGGAGATCCGTGAGGGTGGCGGCGCAGAGGACGCGGCCGTAGCCGTCCTCGGTGAGGAAGGCCGCCAGCTGGTTCCGGTCGGGCCCCTCGGGCATGGCCAGGAGGATGCCCCGCGTCCGCTTCTTCACGCGGAGGAGGGCCTGGGAGCGCTCATCGATGGGCGCGGCCGGTGCGACCGGCATGACCGGAGCGGCGGGGGGAGGCGGCTCGGGGGCGCTGGGGGCTGCCGGGGCCGGCGCAGCGGGGGGCGCCGGAGGGGGCGCGGGGGCCGCTTCAGGCTCCTTCTTCGGGGCGGGCCGATGGATGGGCTCTTCCGCCTCCCGGTCGGCTTCGGGCTGGCGGCGGGCCTTGGGGGGGACGCTGGTGGGGATGGCGGTGGTCCGGCTGGCCACCAGGGCCCGCACGGGGGCCAGGAGGGACTCCTTCCCGGACTCGAAGGCGATCCCCACGAGCAGGCCCTGGTTGCTGGCATCCATATAGGCCACGGTTCCGGCCAGCTCGATGGTGGGGCACTTGGGCAGCTTGGAGAGCTTGACCAGCATGAGGGGCTGGCCCACGGGCATCAGGTTTGGCCCCAGGTGCATCTTCCGCTGAGTCTTGACCTCCATGGCCCGGTCCACCCGGACGCACACTCCGGTCTCGCTGATGTTCTCGACGCTGCCGTTGATGCCCACGCCGTCGAAGAGGCCCGTGAGAACGGTGGCCGTGGCGCCTTCCCGGGCGTTCAGGCGGGCCCGGGGCTTCTTCCGCCGCTCGGCCAGGCTGATGGCGGCGGGAAGCTCCAGGGCCGCCGAGCCCGCCTTCATCTCCAGGAGGCGGCCCACCGCCTTGAAGCGCAGGCCATCCAGCACGAAGAACAGGCTCAGGTTCACGCCCTTGTCGGCCATCAGGGGGCCCTGGAGGTTCAGGCCGACCCGCTCCTCGGATACGGAAGCCAGGGTGGCCGCCACGCTCCGGCCATTGCCGTCCATCAGGGTGATCGCCGTCCGCACCCGCTGGGCTTCTTCCAGGTAGGCAAGGACCACCTCGGATCCCTCCGACGGCTTGGATTTTTTCAGCCCGAACATGGCCATGCAGACTTGGCTCCCGCTTCTCTGCATCGTCCAGAGTGGCGGGGGCTTGATTATTGCCGCCCGGCACGGCAGCTTTGCCACATGACCGAATCCCTCCCGCGCTGTCTGCTCATCGCTCGCCAGGGCCCCGAGGACCGGGAGGACCGCATCGAGGACCACCTGCTGGAGCTGGCGGAACTGGCCCGCAGCTGCGGTTTCGAGGTCTGGGCCCGGCGACGGCTGAAGCGGCCCCAGATCGCCTCGAGGACCTTCTACGGCTCGGGGCAGCTGGAGGCCCTGGCGGACGAGGCGGCCCGGCAGGGGGTGCGCCACCTCATCTGCGACGACGAGCTGAGCGGCAGCCAGGTCAACGCCATCGAGAAGCTCACGAACCTCATCTGCCTGGATCGCACGGGTCTCATTCTCAGCATCTTCGAACAGCGGGCCCAGACCCGGGAGGCCAAGGCCCAGGTGGAGCTGGCCCGGTGCGAGTACGAACTGCCCCGCCTCAAGGGGGCGTGGACCCATTTGGAGCGCCAGGGCGGCGGCGTGGGCCTGCGCGGCGGTCCCGGTGAGACCCAGATCGAGGTGGACCGCCGCATGATCCGCACCCGCATCAGCCAGCTCAAACGGGAGCTGACCCACCTGGAACAGGTGCGGAAGACCCAGCGGGAGGGGCGACCCAAGGGCATGCCCCGCGTGGCCCTGGTGGGCTACACCAACGCCGGGAAGACCAGCCTGCTGAAAGCCCTGACCGGGGAAGGCGAGCCCCGGGACCTGCTCTTCGCCACCCTGGACACCACCACCCGCAAGGCCTGGCTGGGCCAGGACTTCGACCCCGAGACCGGCGAGGGCGACGCCGAGCCCAAGCACTGCCTGGTGGCCGACACCGTGGGGTTCATCCGCAAGCTGCCCCACCAGCTGGTGGCGGCCTTCCGCAGCACCCTGGGCGAGGTGCGCACCGCCGATGCCCTGCTGGTGGTGGCCGACGCCGCCCATCCCGACCTGGAGGATCACCTCAAGGTCGTGGGGGCCACCCTGCGCGAGATCGGCTGCGAGCCCGAGGACATCGGCGCCCAGCCCCGGCTCCTGGTGCTGAACCAGGTGGACCGCCTCCACCGGCCCCAGAAGCTGGAGCTGAAAAAGCGCCATCCCGGCGCGGTCCAGACCTGCGCCCTCCAGGGCGCCGGGATCGGGGAGATCCGGGGCTGGCTCCGGGAACTCATTCCCGGCCCCCCCAAGCCCCGGACCCTGGAAGCCTGGGAACTGCCCGAGCCCGTTCCCGCGCCCTAAAGGTGGGCGGGGCGGGGGCAGGGGGACCCGGGTCGGCCGTGCTACGGCTCAGGCCTCGGGCGCCGGGTCCTTCCGGGGTAGCATGCCCACGGTGGCCGCCAGGCCCATGGCCAGGAGGATCCTCAGGAAGAACAGGTTGCGGCTGAGGCCGTGGGCCTTGTTGTAGGCCACGCGGTCGGCATGGTCCGGCGCCAGGGTCTCGATGGGGGCGCCGATGCGGGCGCGGATGGCCCGCACCTTGGGCGTGACCACGAAGGTGCTGGCCAGGCACATGAGCAGGGCCACCAGCCAGGCGGCGCTCCAGAGGCGGATGGGACCGACGATCTCCTCCTTCACTTCGGCCACCCAGCGGGCGCCCCAGCTCAGGCCCGCGAGGCCGAAGGCGACCCAGGCCGCCCAGTCCAGGCGCCCGATGGTCAGGCCCGCCAGGCGCCCCGCCACATCCCGGCTGGGCAGTTCCTGGAAGAGGAGGGGGGCCGAGAAGGCGCCGAAACCCAGGGCCGCCCCCGCCCACAGCAGCAGCAGGGCGACCGAGACCTGATCAAGACGGCGAAGGGTGCTGGGGCTCATGCATGTCCCGGGAGAGGAAGGGTGAAGGGTGAAGCGGCCCCTACCACTCGTTGTAGGGGATTCCGTCCTCGCTCTTGTCCGTGGAGCCGCTGCGCACCCGGAAGATGCCCACTTCCGCATCGGGATTGTCCGGATCGGGGGGTTCGAGCTCGGTCTGCCAGGTGTCCTTGGAGCGGGTCATGGGATCGACCGGGATGTCCCGCAGGTAGTGCAGCTCCCGCAGGGCGCCGAGGTTCGAGGGGTACTTGCCCCGGTCCGCCCGGAACTGCTCCAGGGCGTGGTTGAGCTGGAAGAGGTTCTCCTTGAGCACCGCCTCCCGGGCCATCTGCGTCTTGTGGCGATAACCCGCCAGGCCCACCGTGGCCAGCAGGGCCAGGATGGTCATGACCGCGACCAGTTCGATGAGCGTGAAGCCGCGCTGGCGGGAGGGGGTGAGGCGCATGGAATTACCTTACCTCAGGTGGCCGGCGGGCGGTTGAAGGCGGGCGTTCCGGCCCCGGATCTCCCGGCCTCGAGCCGGCTGGATCCGGGCGCCTGTGCCGCAGAGGAGGTGGCATGCTTGGGGAGTCTCCGGAGGCGCCATGTCCCGCAAGGCCCACCTGCTCCTCGCAGGCCTACTGATGGTCTTGGGCGGCGCCTGCAAGCGTCCCGAGACGGCCGTGCGGGAGCGCCCGGTGCAGCGGATCGAGCTGGTGCAGACGGTCCCGGGCATGACCCCGGACGAGGAAAAGGCCCTGGTGGCCCAGCTGTCCCAGGGATTGGGGATTCCGGGCGACACCCCGGAAGAGGGCCCGGGCCCCGTCAGGATCTTCCGCCTCACCTTGAAGGGGGGGCCCAACCCCAATGTCGGGCGGGGCCTCGGGAAGACCTTGCTGATCTCGACCGGTAGCGGGGCGCTGGTGGGGCTGCTCATTCCAGCCTTCGGGTTCACCACCTGGGCTACTGTTCGTTCCGCGGCCCTCGCCACCGGTGCCGGAGGCCTCCTGGGGCTCGCCTATGGCCCCTTCTGGTTCAAGGAGAACCAGCGTCTGGAGCAGGAGATGGGCTATCTCCCCTGGTACTTCATCGCCGAGTGGGATGTGCTGGAACGCAGGCCGCGCTTCGGTGAAGAAGTGGTGGCCCACAGCGGGAGCCCCGGGATCTTCTTCGGCCGCCGCACGCCCCATCTGGACCTGAGGTCCACGATGAAGCCGCTGCCGCCAGAATCCCGAAGCGAGGCCGAGGTCCGCCAGGCCAGCCTGAAGGCCTACGGCGAAGCCCTGGTGAAGCACTTCCGCAAGAAAGGCTGAAGTGCGGCGTTAGAGGACGCCGCGCTTCTTCTGATCCAGCTCGATGGAGTCGTACAGAGCCTGGAAGTTGCCTTCGCCGAAGCCCATGTTCCCCCGCCGCTGGATGATCTCGAAGAACAGCGGCCCCAGCTGGTCCTCGGTGAAGATCTGGAGGAGGTAGCCGCTCTCGTCGCCATCGATCTGGATGCCCAGCTCCTGGGCCTCGGCGAGGCTCTCCCGCACGGTGTAGCCGCCCTTGGCGATGCGGCCCGGCAGCAGCTCGTAGTAGGTGTCGGGCACCCGGAGGAACTTGAAGCCCTGGGCCTGGAGGGTGCGCAGCGTGTGGAAGATGTCATTGGTGGACATGGCGATGTGCTGCACGCCCTGGCCCTTGTGCCGGTCCACATATTCCTGGACCTGGCTCTTCAGGTCCGTGGGCTGGTTGATGGGGATGATCACCTGGTTGTTGGCGCTCTGCACGACCTTGGAGTCGAGGCCGGTGCCCAGCGCGCCGCGGATGTGGAACTCGCGGGTGACGACGAAGCCGTAGACGCGCTCGTAGAAGTCCACCAGGGCGTCCATCTCGGCGGGGCCCACATTGTTCGTGAGGTGGTCCACCCGCACCAGGCCCGGATCGCAGAGGGCCTCGGCGGGGTCCGGCGCGAGGCCGGGCCAGAAGGCGCCCAGCTCGCCCTTGCGTTCCACCAGGAAGTTCCACACATCGCCCACGCCCTGGATGGCGGCGAAGCTGAGGGTGCCGTCTCCGAGCGCGTGGGTCTGGGGCTCGAGCATCACATGGGCGCCCTGGGCCCGGGCCTGGGCGAGGGCGAGGTCGAGGTCCTCCACCAGGAAGTTGAGGGCGCAGACGCCCTCGCCGTGGGCCTGGAAGTAGTGACCAGCCGGGTGGGAGGCATCGGCCTCGAAGATGAGGATGTCCATGCGCTGCTGCCGGAGGTGGACCAGGCGGCCCCAGGGGTGGCGGCCACTGGCGATCCGGGCAAAGCCCAGGCGCCGGTACAGGGGCTCCAGGCGGTCGATAGAGCCGGTCAGCTGGAAATGGTCGATGCGGTGCAGCCCCATGGGATTGCTGGCGGGCTTCGACTGCGTGGGAGAGGTGAGGGCGAAGCTGGGACTGGACATGGAATCCTCGTCGGGGGGATTTCCCAGTCTGGCGCCTAAGGGTCGTGACGGGGATCACACCGCGATCGTTTACATGAATGTAATCAACAGTTTAAACACCATTGGGTCAGATATGGAAATCAATGAGAACGGGCCCGCTGAGCGGGCCCGTTAGAGATCAGCACTTGGCTCGGATCGTCGTCAGCTGAGGCTGGTTGCGATGACCTTCTCCTTGCTGAAGAACTCGAGGAGATCCCCTTCCTTCAGCAGGTCGAAGCCGTCGATGGCGATGCCGCAGTCGAGGCCGTTCTTCACTTCGGTCACATCTTCCTTGAAGCGCTTCAGGCTCTTCAGGGCGCCCTCGAAGAGGGTCTCCTCGCCGCGCTTCACGCGGACCTTGTGGCTCTTCTGGACCTTGCCCTCGGTGACGAAGCAGCCGGCGATGACGGTGCGGCCGATCTTGAAGAGCTGGCGCACCTCCGCCTGACCGTGCACGGTTTCCTTCTCCGTGGCGTCGAGCATGCCGACCATGGCCTGCTCGATCTCCTCGGTCACCTTGTAGATGATGTCGTGGAAGCGCAGGTCCACGCCCTCTTCGCGGGCGAGTTCCTCGGTCTTCTTCTCGGCCTTGGTGTGGAAGCCGATGATGGTGGCCTTGGAGGCTTCGGCGAGCAGCACATCGTTCTCGGTGACGGTGCCGGCGGCGCTGTGGATGATGCGCACCCGGACCTTGTCGGTGCTGAGCCGCTCGAGCTGGCCCACCAGTGATTCCACCGAGCCCTGGGTGTCGGCCTTGATGATGAGCGCGAGCTCCTTGACCTGGCCGTCCTTGATGGTGCTGAACAGGGTTTCCAGCGTGGCGCGCTGCTTGAGGTGGGCCGCCTGCTTGGCCTTCTCCTGGCGGAACGACACGATGGTGCGGGCCTTGGGCTCATCCTCGACCACCTGGAAGTTGTCGCCGGCGCTGGGCACTTCCTCGAAGCCGAGGATCTGCACGGCGCTGGAGGGGCCGGCCTCGGTGACGCGCTGGCCCAGGTAGTCGAACATGGCGCGGACGCGGCCCATGGTGGCGCCGGCCACGAAGATGTCGCCGGTCCGGAGGGTGCCCCGCTGCACGAGGACCGTGGCCACGGGACCGCGGCCCCGGTCCAGGCGGCCTTCGATGATGGACCCGGCGGCGGGACAGTCGTAGACCGCCTTGAGTTCCTTCAGGTCTGCCACGAGGAGGAGCGTCTCGAGCAGCTCGTCGAGGCCCTGCTGGGTCTTGGCGCTGACGAGGACGGCAGGCACATCGCCGCCATAGGCCTCGGTCTGGACGCTGTGCTGGAGCAGGCCCTGCTGGACCTTGTCCGGGTTGGCGCCGGGCTTGTCGATCTTGTTGATCGCCACGACCAGCGGCACATCCGCGGCCTTGGCGTGGTTGATGGACTCCACGGTCTGGGGCATGACGCCGTCGTCGGCGGCCACCACCAGGACGGCGATGTCCGTGACCTTGGCGCCGCGGGCGCGCATCTTCGTGAAGGCTTCGTGGCCCGGGGTGTCGAGGAAGACCACCTTGCGCATCTCGCCGGTGTTCGGATCCTTCACATTCACATGGTAGGCGCCCACATGCTGCGTGATGCCGCCGGCTTCGCCCGCGGCCACCTTGGTCTTGCGGATGGCGTCCAGCAGCGAGGTCTTGCCGTGGTCGACATGGCCCATGATGGTGACGACCGGGGGCCGGGGCAGCTTCTCGCCCACCACCTCGCCGGATTCATCCGCGGCGATCTGGACATCCTCCTCGAAGGACACGATGTCGGCGAGGAAGCCGAACTCGCGGGCGATGTCCTTGGCCATCTCGGTGTCGAGGGGCTGGTTGATCGTGGCGAAGATGCCCCGGTGGAGCAGCTTGGCCACCACATCCTTGGCGGGGCGGTTGCACTTCTCGGCGAGCTCCTTGACCGTCACGCCCTCGGAGAGCATGACGATGCCGATCTCTTCCTCGATGTACTCGCTGGCCACCTGCTGGGCGCGGGAGCGGGGCTGGCGGAGCTTGAGGTCGAGTTCCTCCTCCTTGCTCCGGACATAGCCGCCCTTCTTCTTCTTGCCACCCACATGGGCGCCGCGGCCGGGGCCTTTCTGGCTGTTGGGATCGATGGGACCCGAGGCCGGGATGGAGGGACCGCGACCGGGGCCGCCGGGACGGGAGCCCATGCCGGGACGGCCGGGGCCGCCGGGACGGGAGCCCATGCCGGGACGGCCGGGGCCGCCAGGACCGCCGGGGCGGCTACCGGGACCGCCGGGGCGGCTGCCGGGACCGCTGGGCCGGCTGCCGGGCGCAGGACGGGCCTGGGGCAGCTGGATGTAGCGGGCGGGCTCCGTGGACCGGGGCGCCGGAGCCGGGGTGTCCGAAGTTTTGATGCGGCTGAAGCCCTGGTCGGGCCTCATCTCCGTGATGGCGGGCGGGATGTAGGGGCGCCGCGAGGGGGAGATTGGCACGGGCGCCTCGTGGCGCACTTCGCCGCGGCCCGTGTTGGTGGCCATCGGCAGGACGGCCTTCTCCTTCTGGGGCATGCCGGAGCGCTGCACATTGCCGGGCACGGAGGCCTGGCCGGGCCGCTGCACCATGGGACGGGCGCCCGCCTCGGGACGGGGACCCGAGCCGGAAGGCGTTCCGGCGGGGCCGGGCTGGGCCGGGCGCGGGGCCGCGGGGCCCGTGGGACGCGCCGGGGGCAGCTGGATGTAGCGGGCGGGCTTCTCGTCCCGGGGAGCCGGGGCGGGGGTGCCCGTGGACACCTTCAGGCGGGAGAAGGTCTCCTGCGGAGCTTCCACCTTGGCCGGCGCCGGAGCGGGCTCGGTAGCAGCCGGAGTCTGCGGGGCTGCGGGGGGCTCGGAGGAGGCGGCCGCTGAGTCAGCTTTCACTTCCTTGGCTTCGGCCTGCGGCACGGGGGCGGAGATGGCCACAGGAGCAGCGGGCGCCGCGTGCTCGGCCTGAGGCTCGAGGCGGGGCTCCGGCCGGGGCTCGGCCTTCTTCACCAGCACCGCGGGGGCGGGCTTGGCGGGCTCGGGACGGGGCTCGGCCTCCGCCTTGGCGGGCGGCAGGTTCGGCGCCTTGACCACCTTCACGGCGGCGGATGGCTTGTGGAGGGCGAGCGGCGGGGCCTCGGACTCTCCCTTGTGCTTGCCCTGGAAGGCCCGGCGGATCTGGTCCGCTTGGTCATCAGTGAGGTTGGAGCTATGGCTCTTCCCTTGGAGGCCCAGACGCTTATCGCAGGCCTCGATGACCTCCTGATTGGCGACTCCGAGCTCTTTGGCGAGTTGGTTGATACGCAGCATGTAAGCGGACTACCTCGGCCTGGGGGTGGGGAACGGGAAGGGCTGCAGGACTACAGCCTACTCCCCGAAGTGAGCCTGCACGGCATCGATGAGACGGAAGGCCAGATCCTGATCCATGCCCTCCACCTGCATCAGCTGCTCGGCAGTAACAGTGTAGAGGGATTTGACATCGGGGTATCCGGCGGCGGCCAGACGGTCCGCGAGGGCCGCATCCAGACCCTCGACCTGGATCGTGTCCTGGAGGGTGGAGGCGGGCGCGGCGGCCTCGGCGACCGGGGTGGCTTCGCTGCTGGCATCCGGCAGGGCCAGACCCATGGCGATCTCGGCCTCGCGGCGCTTGTCGGCCTCGCTGCGGACATCGATGTTCCAGCCCGTCAGCTTGGCGGCCAGGCGCACATTCTGGCCTCGCTTGCCGATGGCGACGCTGAGCTGCTCGTCGTCGACGACCACTTCCACCCGGCGGCCCTCGGGATCCACCAGGTTCACGCGGATGGCCTTGGCCGGGTTCAGCGCATTGGCGATGAACTGGGCGGAGTCGTCGGAGTAGCGGACGATGTCGATCTTCTCGTTCTTCAGCTCGCGGATGATGGCCTGCACGCGGCTGCCCTTGAGGCCCACGCAGGCGCCCACGGGATCGACATCGGGGTCGAGGCTGTGGACGGCCACCTTGGCGCGGTCGCCGGCCTCGCGGACGCAGTTGCGGATGACCACGGTGCCGTCATGGATCTCGGGTACTTCATTCTCGAAGAGCTTGATGAGCAGCCGCGGATCGGTGCGGCTGACCTGCACCTGGGGATCCTTGGCGCTGCGGTCCACGCTCACGATGACGACCTTGATGCGCTGGCCCTTGTCGAAGCGGTCGCCGCGCAGCGCCTCGCTGCGGCGCAGCATGGCTTCGACGCGGTCGATCTCGAGGATGATGGCGCTCTTCTCGAAGCGCTTCACCTCAGCCACCACCACCTCGCCGATGCGGTCGGCGAACTCGGTGAAGATGCGCTCGCGCTCGGCCTCGCGGACCTTCTGCACCAGCACCTGCTTGGCGGCCTGGGCGGCGATGCGGCCCAGCTGGCTGGTGTCCTGGGGCAGCCAGAGCGTGTCGCCCTCGGCGGCATCGGGGTTCAGCTGCTGGGCTTCCGCCAGGCTGATCTCCAGATCCTCTTCCTCGACCTCGGCCACCACCTGCTTCAGGGCGTAGACATGGAACTCGCCGGTCTCCCGGTCCATCTGGGCCTGGAAGTTGCCGTAGAAATCCTGGGCATTGAAGTACTTGTCCGCGGCCTTGGCGAGGGCCTCCTCCACCGCTGCGAACACATCTTCTTCGGGAATCCCCTTTTCAGCGGCGATCATCTTCACGCTGTCGAAAAAGGTCGTTGCCACATTCGCCATCTCAGGCCTCCTCGTCCTCGACGGCGCTTGTCTCTACGCCATCGGCATCCGGTAGTTCAGTCAAACGGGCGGCCAGGTGCTTGGGCCGCGGGGTCTTTTCCTCGTCGAAGGGCGCCAGCCGGGCCTTCTGGATGGCCTCGACCGGAATGGTCTTCAGGACGCCGTCCTCCTCGAGGGTGACGCTGCCATCGGCCACCGGGCCGATCCAGCCTTTGAAGCGCTTCTGGCCATTGATGGGGGCGGCGGTCTGCACGCGGCAGAGCCGCCCGGCAAAGCGGCGGAAGTGGTCGGCCTTGACCAGGGGGCGCTCCATGCCGGGGCTGCTGACTTCCACGCCGAGCTTCTCGCGCAGGTCGGGGAACTCCACATCCATCCAGAGGGCCAGGCCTTCGTGGGCGGTGGTGCAGTCGTCCAGGGTGACCTTGCGCCGGCTGGTCTCGGCATCCAGGTGGTCGATGTAGAGCCGCAGCACTTCGTCCCGGCCCTCGCGGGCGGTCTCCAGGTGCACCAGCTCGTAGCCCAGCAGGGCCAGCTGGCGTTCGAGGGGAGGCTGGACTTTCTTCAGATCCACTGAGGCTCCGGTTGAACAACAAAAAAGGTGGGCCGAACCCACCCAGTCTTGGCACCCGAGACCGGGAGGCCATGGCCGAATTGAATGGCAAGTCTAGCGCTCATTCCCAGGAATCTCAAGGCGAGTTAATGGGTCTGTGCTCTCCGGGGGTTCTCCCCGCCACGCTCGCGTGGCGGGGAGAACCCCCGGACCCCCGCGCCTTGGCCCGGCGGAGCCGTGCCAAGGCTTGATCCCTCGAGGGGCCCCGCAGCGCGAATCTGCGAGCCGGCCTCGGCAAGCCGTGCCCCTGCTTAAATTCTTGATGAGGGCCACAGGCACGCTGGGCTTCAATGGAGGCTGGGGGACTCATGGCCACCATCCTGGACGGCAAGGCGCACGCGGACCGCATGCTGGAGGCGGTGCGCCTCGGGGTCGAGGCCCGGAAGGCGGGGGGGCTCCGGGCCCCCGGGCTGGCGGTGGTGCTGGTGGGCGACGACCCGGCCAGCCAGGTCTATGTCCGCAACAAGTCCGCGGCCTGCGCCAAGGTCGGCATCACCTCTCTGGAGCACCGGCTGCCTGCGGAGACCCCCCAGGCGGAGCTGGACGCCCTCATCGACCGCCTGAACGCCGATCCGGAGGTGGACGGCATCCTGGTGCAGCTGCCCCTGCCCAAGGGGCTGGATTCCAAGCGGGCCCTGCACCGCATCAGTCCGACCAAGGATGTGGACGGCTTCCATCCCGTGAACCAGGGCCTGCTGCTGGAGGGCCTGCCGGGCCTGCGTCCCTGCACGCCCAGCGCCTGCATGTCGCTGCTGGCCCACCACGGCGTGGACCTCAAGGGCCTGCGGGCCGTGGTGCTGGGCCGTAGCGAGATCGTGGGCAAGCCCATGGCCCTCATGCTGCTGGAGCAGCACGCCACCGTGACCATCGCCCACAGCCGAACGAGGGACCTGCCGGCGGTCTGCCGGGAAGCCGACCTGCTGGTGGCCGCCGTGGGCCGCCCCGGCCTGGTGGAGGGCTCCTGGATCAAGCCCGGCGCCGTGGTGGTGGATGTGGGCATCAACCGGATCGAGGACGAGGCCTTGGGCGCCCGGATTTTCGCGGCCGAGCCGAAAAAGCTGGAGACCCTCCGGGCCAAGGGCGCCGTGCTCTGCGGCGATGTGCGCTTCGGCGAGGCCATGCAGGTGGCTTCGGCTGTGACGCCGGTGCCGGGCGGCGTGGGGCCCCTGACCATCGCCGGGCTCCTGACCAATACGCTGCAGGCGGCGAACGGCTGAGGCTTCAGAACCGCCAGACCAGGTCCAGGTTCACCATCCGGTCATTGGCGGGAAGGGGGGCGTGGGCGCCGTAGTAGGGCTGGAGGATGGGGTAGTTGGCGGCTCCCAGGTTGCTGGCGGACAGCCGCGCCTCGGTGCCGACGCCCAGCCACTCCTTCCAGGTCAGGGCCAGGTTGACGATGACCCGGCCCGGCTGGGGGGCGCTCTCGACCAGGTTGGGCAGGAGGTCATCCGGGGCGATGCCGGACTGGGCCGAGCGGGCGGTCTGGCCCTCCCGGGCCGAGGCGTAGAGCAGGCTCGGGGCCACCTGCACGGGGCCGAGGCGGAGGTAGGCGCCCACATTCACCTTCAGGGGGGAGATGCCCAGGAAGGCGTTGCCGCCACTGCCGAGGAAGAAGGGATCCACCTGCCCATCGGGGCGGGTGTAGCTGAGGTTCGCGAAGCCGCCCCAGGTCTGGTTCCGGACTTCCAGGCTGGCCTCGAGCCCCTTCGAGTGGGTGGAGCCCGCGTTCACATAGTAGATGTTGTAGTTGTCCAGGCCGAAGGAGATGGAGCGGGTCACGCTCATGCGGTAGAGGTTCAGGCGGACGACGGAGCTGCCGTTCAGGCGCCAGCCCAGTTCCAGCTCGCGGCTGCGGATGATCTCGGGCCGCAGGTAGCCCTTGAAGGCGAAGAAGGTGCTGTAGGTCTGGAAGAGGGTCGGGCTCCGGAAGGCCTCGCCGTAAAGCAGCTTCGCGTTGAAGCGACCCTGCACGAAGGTGAGTCCCAGCCTGGGCGCGAAGGCGTTGGACAGGTCGCTGTCTTCGTAGCGGCCCCCGGCCGTCAGCCCGAAGGCGCCGGCCTGCTGGGTGTACTGGAGGTAGCCGTAGCGGGTCTGGAGGGTCTGCTGGGGCAGGAGGACCGTCGGATCCTTCGGATCGCGGAGCGCGCCCTGATTCTGGAGATCCACGCTGCGCTCGCGGTCCTGGATCAGACCGCCGCCGGCGATGAGCACGCCGGGGTAGGGCAGGTTCCAATGCAGGGAGGCGTCCAGGATGAAGCGGCTGCGCTCCGTTCCCGAATGGTTCACCCCGTTGGAGTTGTGATCCTGGGGGAAGACCGAGCCGCCGGTGTTCTCCAGGAGCTCGCCCCGGGTCTCGAGGCTGAGGCCGTGGTCGAAGGCGAAGCTGCGCTGGACCCGGATCCCCTGGACGATCCGCGAGGCCGTCCCCAGCGTTCCCGGGGGCAGGCCGGGCAGCACGGGATTGCCGTTGCCGGACCCGCCGCCGTCCACCTGCGCCTCCTGGAAGGCGGCCCGGACCAGGTGCACCGAGGTGCCGAGGGCGCGGACCTCGCCGAAGAGGTTGGTGACCTCCCGGCGGGTGTTGCCCTGGTCCTGGCTGAAGCTCCGGCCGGTGAAGAAGGTGTCCACATAGGGCTGGCGGCTGAAGGGGCTGGACTGGTACCCCACATTCAGGGAGATGGCCGCCCCATTGGAGAACTGACCGTTGGTGACCAGGAAGCCGCCGCCGCCGAAGTTGCCGGCGCCGAGGCTGCTGCCCCGCAGGGTGAACCGGCCGGCCTCGGGATCCTCCGCCGAGCGGGTGATGAGGTTGATGACGGCGGCGCCCGCGAACTGCCCGTAGATGGCGCTGCCCGGGCCTCGGATGACCTCCACCCGTTCGATGAGTTCCGCGGGGTAGCTTCCGTAGTAGTTCACATTCCCGTTGTGGAGGGGGCTCACCTGGATGCCGTTGACCATCAGGAGGGCCTTGCCCTCGTGGGCCCAGATGCCGCGCTCGGCCAGCCCGATGAGGGCCGTGCCGTCGTTCCCGAAGTCGAAGCCGGGCAGCGTGCGGAGGATGTCGGCCAGCTCGCGCCATCCGTACCGCTCGATGTCCGTCCGCGTGACCACGGAGACCGCCGAGGGTGCCTCCTCCTGGTTCTGCTGGAGGCGGCTGGCGATGATGACGGGGGTGTTCAGCAGGCGGGCCATGTCGTCGGGCTGCTGGCCGGGCGGGAGCGAGTCCTGTCCCAGGAGCGGCAGCGAGAGCAGGGGGAGCAGGCGGGCGCGCGGCACCAGACCTCCGGTCAAGGGATTCATATGGGTTCCTTTCGGCAGTTCAACATGGAATCCATGAATCCCGACGCCGAATCCCGACATCGGGGGCCGGAATCAAGTCCGGGTCCGGGACCGCCGAAACAGGAGGGAATCCCGGTTCCATGCAGGTCACCCGAAGTCTTTTCGGGGCAAATCCTGCGATCGGGTCTCAGGCCACTTCCCCACCTTCATACTGCAGCCATCCCATGCGTCCATGGATCGACCCCATGAACATGAAGCCTGACCGCGCCCGGGCGGTTTCATGAGACGCACCTCCGCCTGCCTGGTGCTGGCGACCGTGGCGGTGGGAAGCGCCCCGCTCGAGGCCCAGGCCCCCGTGCCGGAGTACGCGCTGAAGGCGGAGGTCCTCCTCAAGGTGCTCTCCTATGTGCAGTGGCCGTCGGGCCTGGAGCCGGCGGGGTGGCCCATCGACATCGTGGTGGTGGGGAAGTCCCCGTTTGGGACCTACCTGGACGACTACGCGCGCGCCCGCACCATCCAGCGCCGCCCGATCCGTGTCCGCTACCAGGCGAAGGCGGCCGATGTGGGGCCCTGCCACGCAATCTTCATCTGCCGCTCGGAGGCGGGCCGCGCCGATGCGGTCCTGGCCTGGGCGAGGAACCACCAGGTCCTGACGGTCTCCGACGACGAGGGCCTCGCCCGGCGGGGGGTGATGGTGAACCTGGTCCTGGAGGGCCACCTCGTCCGCCTGGCCGTGAGTCCCAGCGCCGCCGCCGCCGCCGGGATCACCCTCACCCGCCTGCTCCCGTACACTCGGATCCTCCCCCCGGCCCGACCCATCCCCTGACCCTCGCCCCTGATCCTTGCCCCCTGACCCTTGACCGCTGCCCCCTGGACGCGTCACGCCACCGGAGCTGTTTTTGACCGCACTGACCTCCTCCATCCGCCGCAAGGTGATCACGCTGGTCCTCGCCACGACGACCACGGCCCTGCTGCTCTCGGCCCTGGCTTTCCTGGGCTATGAGGGCTACGCGCTGCGGCGGGCGGCGGCCCAGGATCTGCAGGCCCTCGGGGAGATCATCGCCTACAACACGGCGCCCTTCGTGGCCTTCCACGACGGGGGCCCGGCCACCCAGATCCTCGAGAGCCTGAAGACGCACGGCCACATCACTCGGGCCCAGGTCCACATGGCCTCGGGGGAACTGCTGGCCTCGTACCCCGCGGACGGGCGCCCCGTGGTCATCCACCCGCTGGACGCCGCCCGCGACCGGGTCTGGTTTTCCGGGGGCCACATCGAGCTGACGAAGCTCGTCCACAACCCGGAAGGGCAGCCCACCGGTTTCGTCTTCCTGGCCTCGGACATGAGCCACCTGAACGCCCGCCTGGTCCTGGCGAGCCTGTTCCTGGCCGGCATGCTGCTCCTGATCGGCCTCGTGGTCACGGCCTTCGTCCGGCGCTGGGCCCGGGTGATCACGGAGCCGGTCCTGGAGCTGGCGGGGGTCGCCTCGCGGGTGTCCACTAGCCGGGACTACAGCCTGCGGGCCCAGTCGCGCTCCGACGACGAGCTGGGAGCTCTGATCGGGGCGTTCAACGGGATGCTGGAGCGCATCCAGGAACAGGACCGCCACCTGGCCGAGCACCGCGGCCAGCTGGAGGAGCAGGTGGCCGCGCGCACGGGCGAGCTCGTCCGGACCAACAACGAACTGCTCATCGCCAAGGAGCGGGCCGAGGTCTCCAACCGCGCCAAGAGCACCTTCCTGGCGAACATGAGCCACGAGCTCCGCACGCCCCTCAACGCCATCCTGCTTTACAGCGAGCTGGTGCGCGAGGACTCCGAGGCCGCGGGGCACGCCGAGATCCTGCCGGATGTGCGCCGCATCGAGTCCGCCGGGCGCCATCTGCTGAGCCTCATCAACGACATCCTGGACCTTTCCAAGATCGAAGCCGGGAAGATGACCGTCTCCTGCGAAACCTTCGATGTGCCGGGCATGATCCGCGATGTCCTCGCCACCGTGGAGCCCCTGGCCGCCAAGAACGGCAACACGCTCCATTTCACCTGCGCTCCCGATGTGGAGGAGATCCACTCGGATGCGATCAAGGTGCGGCAGTCTCTCTTCAACCTGCTGAGCAACGCGTGCAAATTCACCCGGGAGGGCCACATCGAAGTGCGGGCCGCCGTGGATCCCCTGCCGGGCTCGGAGACCCCCTGGCTCCACCTCTCCGTGGAGGACACGGGCATCGGCATCAGCCCGGACCAGCTGCAGCGGATCTTCAGCGAGTTCATCCAGGCGGAGGAAGGCACCAGCCGCCAGTTCGGCGGCACGGGCCTGGGCCTGGCCCTCAGCCGCAAGTTCTGCCAGATCCTCGGCGGAGACATCCGCGTCCGGAGCGAGGCGGGCAAGGGCTCGGTCTTCACCATGCTCCTGCCCCTGTCGCCCGCGCCGGCCCCGCCGGCTCCCGAAACGCCTTCCGCGCAGGGCCCCCTGGCGGCCGGGCTGTCGAAGGAGGTGCCGAAGGGCCCGGTCCTGCTCATCGATGACGATCCGACGCTCCTGGAGGCCCTGTCCCGGCTGCTGGCCCGGGACGGCTATGAGGTCCGGATGGCCCAGAACGGCGCGGAGGGACTGCGCATGGCCCGGGAGTTCCACCCGGGGATCATCGTGCTGGATGTGATGATGCCCCTGATGGATGGCTGGGAGGTGCTGAAGACCCTCAAAGCCGATCCGGTCCTGGAGCCCATCCCGGTCGTGATGCTCACGATTCTCGACGAGGTCGAGCGGGGGTTGGCCCTGGGGGCGGCGGAATACCTCTTCAAGCCCATCGACCGGGCCCAGCTCACGGGGGTGCTCCTGAAGTTCCAGCCCGCCTCGCCCCCCTTCCAGGTGCTGGTGGTCGAGGACGACCAGGCGACCCAGCACACCCTGCGGCGGATCCTGCTCGCCGAGGGCTGGGAATCCCGCTCGGCCTCCGATGGCGCCGAGGCCCTCGACCTCCTGCGGGAAGGCGTTCCGAACCTGATCCTCCTGGACCTGATGATGCCGGGCATGGACGGGTTCGATTTCCTGGCGGAGAAGCAGGCGAATCCCGAGTGGGCGGGTGTTCCAGTGGTGGTCCTCACCGCCCGGGAGCTCGGCACCGCCGAGCAGGAGCGGCTGCGCCGCGGCCAGGTGGCGGCCGTGATGCAGAAGGGGCTCTACACCAAGGGGGAACTGATCGAGGAGGTCCAGCGCGCCATCCGCCGGAGTGCCGTCCTGAAGCCGGAAGGGGGGCGACCATGAGCCGGATCCTGCTGATCGAGGACAACGAGATGAACCGGGATGCCATCTCCCGGCTGCTGGAGCGTCGGGGATTCACCCTGCTGACGGCGCCGGATGGCGAGGAGGGGGTGCGCCTCTGCGGCGAGACCCTGCCCGACCTGGTGCTCATGGACCTGGGGCTGCCTGGCATCGACGGATTCGAGGCCACGCGCCGGATCAAGGCCGATCCCGCCACGCAGGGGATTCCGGTGGTGGCCCTGACGGCCCGGGCCCTGACCTCCGACCGGGAGGCGGCCTTCGAGGCCGGATGCGACGATTACGACACCAAGCCCGTGGACCTGACCCGGCTGGTGGCCAAGATCCGGCAGCTGCTGGGACGCGAGGGTGATGCGCCATGATCCACGGAAATCCAGCCCGCCTGCTCGTGGTCGATGACGCGGATTCCAACCGCGAGGTGATGACCCGCATCCTCGAGCGCGAGGGCCATGAGGTGGCCACGGCCGTCGATGGCGCCGAGGGGCTGGCGAAGCTCCGCAGCGGGACCTATGACCTGGTGCTCCTGGATGTGATGATGCCGGGCATCGACGGCATCCAGGTGATCCAGGTCATGCACGAAGATGAGCGGCTCAAGCGCATCCCCGTGATCATGCTCTCCGCCCTCCATGAACAGGAGACGATCCTGAAGTGCATCCAGCTGGGGGCCCAGGACTACCTGCCGAAACCCATCAACCAGCAGCTCCTCAAAGCCCGCATCGCAGCCAGCCTCGAGAAGAAGCGGCTGCAGGACCTGGAGCAGCAGTACACCCAGCAGGTGGAATCCATCAGCGCCCAGCTGAAGGCGGCCAATGAGCAGCTCCTTCGCGCCAACCAGCTGAAGAGCCGCTTCCTCGCCACCGCCGCCCACGACCTGAAGAATCCGCTCGGCGGCATCGTCCTGCTATCCGACGGCATCCGCATGGAGGCCGAGGCGGGGGGCTCCTACGCCCGCATCGCGACCCAGGCGGGGCGGGTCCATGATGTGGTCCAGAAGATGGTCCACATCATCAACGGCCTGCTGGACGCCACGGTCCAGGAGATGGGCGAGGTGAGCCCCTGCTTCGAGGTGACCGATCTGGGCGAGCTGATCCATCGCGTGATCCAGGAAAATGAGCTCTATGCGGCGAGCAAGGACATCCGCCTCCATGGCCCGGCCTCCGCCGCGGGGTGCCGGGGGGCCGTGGACGGCACGCGGCTGGCCCAGGCCATCGACAACCTCGTGAACAACGCCATCAAGTACTCCCCCAGTGGCCGCGAGGTCCGGGTGGAGCTGGGCCTCCAGGCGGCCGGGGCCGGACGCCGGGCCCGCATCGAAGTGCGCGACCAGGGGCCGGGCTTCACGCCGGCGGACCTGGAACGGGCCTTCGAGCCGTTCCAGCGTCTCTCCGCCCTTCCCACCGGCGGCGAGTACAGCACCGGGCTCGGGCTTTCCATCGTCAAGCAGATGGTTGAGCTGCACGGCGGCCAGGTCTGGATCGAAAGCGAACCTGGCCAGGGGGCGGCCTTCGTGGTGGAGATCCCCCTGGTGGAGGAGGGATCTATGGACAGAGGCCCCCGTCCACATTGATGATCTGCCCGCTCATGTAGCTGGCCCAATCGGAGCAGAGGAAGGCCACCACGCCCGCCACCTCCTCTGGTTCGCCCTCCCGCTTGAGGATGGTCGGGGCGAGCATCTGCCGGCGGGCCTCTTCGGGCACATCCTGGGTCAGCTCGGTGTGGATGAGGCCGGGATTCACCGCGTTCACCAGCACGCCGAAGGGCGCCATCTCGCGGGCGAGGCTGCGGGTGAGGGCGATCACCGCGCCCTTGCTGGCCCCGTAGTTGGTCTGGCCCGCCTTTCCGATGATGCCCGTGGGGCTGACGATGTTGACGATGCGCCCCCACTTGCGGTTCATCATGCCCCGCACGAAGGCCTTGGTGGCGTACACGGTGCCGCGGAGGTTCACATTCATGACCTCCTCCCACTTCTCGTCGCCCATGAGGATGAAGGGACCATCCTGGCGGGTGCCCGCGTTGTTCACGAGGATGTCCACTGGGCCCAGTTCCGCCTTCACGCGGTCGGCGGCGGCTTCGAGCTCCGCCTTCACGCGCACATCCGCCAGCACGGCCATGGCCCGGCGGCCCGTGCCGCGGATTTCCTCCGCCACGGCCTCGGCCAGATCCAGATTCTTGTGGGCGTGGACCACCACATCGGCCCCCCAGCGGGCGAATTCGACGGCGATGGCCCGCCCGATGCCCCGGGAGGACCCGGTGACGAAGGCGATGCGGCCGAGCAGGGGGGGCTGGTTGAAGGGCATGGCAAGATCCAGATGCAACGAATTAGGATGCCGCAGGGGGGGAAGCATGTCCAAGGATCTGGTGAGTCCCGACGCCATGGAGGCCTTCCTGAAGGCGCACCCCGATTGGGTCGCGCAGGGGGACGCCCACGGCCTGACTCTCCGCCGGCGCTATGTGTTCTCCGCCTATCCCCGCGGTCTCGGATTCGTGGTGGCAGCCGCCGAACATGCCGAGAAGGTGGACCACCATCCCGACCTCACCCTCGGCTACCGCTGGGTGGTGGCCGTCCTCACCACCCATGTCAGCCTCGGCGTCACCCAGCGGGACCTGGATCTGGCCGAGGCGCTGGACCGCTTGTACCAGGAGCACATCTAGCGCCCGTTTCCCGGGCCGCCCTCCGGCTACCGCACCGGCGATCCGTGGGGCGGCTGCCGGTTGAAGCGCTCCTGGAGGGACCGCACCTTGACCGAGTCCAGCCACTGAGGTTGGCTGGGGTCGCTCATCATGAATTCGCCCAGCTCGATGGCGCCGTGGCTGAACGGGGGGATCGCCAGGGCCCGGTTCAGGCGGGCCCGGAAATCCCCCAGGAACAGGCGGAAGGCCCGGTGGCGGGGGGGCTCCTGGAGGGCGATGTCCCACACTTCCACCGTGGCTTCGGGGGCACGCCGCGAGGCGGGCGGCAGCGGCCGCGGGGGGCTCCCAAGCAGCAGTCCGTCCCAGCAACCCCGCGGAGCCAGGCGGATCCCCGCCATGGGGTCGCCACCCAGCTCCGTCCGCACATCCAGGGCCAAGCCGAGGGCCGGCGGTTCCTGGGCAGCCAGGGCCAGCGGGAGCAGAAGGCAGGACAGGGCGTTCATGGGATCAAGGAGATCACGAACGAGGTGAGGCTGGGCTTCCGGGGTTAGGGTTTTCGCGGCTTGGGCTTTCCCGTCCGGGGCGCGGGCTTGCGCGTCGGGCGGTCGGCGGGGCCTTCCCGCCGGGGGCCGGAGGGACGGTCCGCGGCGCCGAAGGTCCGGCGGGGCCGGGCTTCACCATCCTCGCGGCGAGGCCGGGCCGGACGGTCATTCGGGCCAGAGGGCCGACGGGGCCTTGCGTCGCCGTCCTCGCGCCGGGGGCGGGCGGGACGATCCGCGGCGCCGAAGGTCCGGCGGGGGCGTTCGTCTTCACCGTCGCGGCGGGGCCGGGCGGGGCGGTCGTTCGGGCCTGAGGGCCGGTGGGGGCGGGCATCGCCGTCCTCGCGTCGAGGGCGGGTGGGACGATCCGCGGCGCCGAAGGTGCGGCGGGGGCGTTCGTCTTCACCGTCGCGGCGGGGCCGGGCCGGGCGGTCGTTCGGGCCGGAAGGCCGGTGGGGGCGGGCATCGCCGTCCTCGCGCCGGGGACGGGTGGGACGGTCCGTGCTGCCAAAGGTGCGGCGGGGGCGTTCGTCTTCACCGTCGCGGCGGGGCCGGGCCGGGCGGTCGTTCGGGCCGGAGGGCCGGTGGGGCCGGGTGTCGCCATCCTCGCGCCGGGGGCGCATGGGGCGGGCGGGCGCGCCCTCCTGCTCGTCGTAGCGCTTGGCGCGGGCCACGCGCTTGAGCTTGTGGTCGCGGCTCTCCGTGGGCTGGAAAATGCCCTCCTCGCCCTTCACGCCGGTGCTGGCGCGGACGATGCGGGCCTGGTTGCGGAGGGCCTTGAGGGCGGCTTCCATGTCCGCGGGCATGGGGGCGGTGACGGTGACCTGCTCCTCGGTGACGGGATGCTTGAAGCCCAGCAGCTCGGCATGCAGGGCCTGGCGGTCGAGCAGGGGGCTCTCCACGCCGTAGACCTGATCGCCCAGCAGGGGGTAGCCCCGGTCGGCGAACTGCACGCGGATCTGGTTGCGGCGGCCCGTCTCCAGCTTCACTTCCACCACGGTATGGCCCGGCAGGCGCTCGATCACGCGGTAGTGGGTCACGGCCTCCTTGGCGCCGGCGGGCATGCGCTTGCCGCCGCCGGGGCCCTTGCGGACCGTGGCCACGGACATCTTCAGGGACTTGGCGTGCTCGATGAGATGGCCGGCCAGGGTGCCGCTGTTTTCGGGCAGCTCGCCCACGAGGATCGCGAAATAGACCCGCTGGAGGCGGTGCAGCTCGAAGTGCTTCTTCAGGCCGTGGAGGGCCTCGGGAGTCTTGGCGAAGACCAGCACGCCGCTGGTGAAGCGGTCGAGGCGGTGCACGATGTAGAGGTTGAAGCGCTTGAAGCCGCGGCGGCGATAGGACTCGGTGATGGCCTCGGCCAGGCTGGGTTCGCCCGGCTTTTCCGCCGGCACGGTGAGCAGGCCCGCAGGCTTGAACACGAAGAGCAGGTGGGTGTCCTCCCACAGCGTTTCATAGGGGCCGGCCTGGAGCTTGCGGGCGGGGGGCAGCACCTCGTAGGTCTGCTCGGGGTCGAAGGCCACCTTGACCTTGTCGCCGACCTTGAGCCGCTGGCCGTGCTTCTCGGCGAGCTGGTCGTTCACGGTCACGCAGCGGCCATCGATGAAACCCTTGGCCTGGCGGTGGCTGATCACCATCACCCTGTGCAGTTCCGAAGCCAAGGCCGCGCCTTCGTGCTCCGCCTGCCATTCCCGTTCGATGCGTGCCATGGCGACGCCCTCCGTCATCGCCCAGCATCCTTGCAAACGCCAAGCGGACACCTAGCAGATCACGGAAAGGCCTTGATGCCTAACGAAAAGGGAGCGGCATGGCCGCTCCCTTTTCGACGGAACGAGGACGCTACTTCTTGGCGCCCTTGGCGAAATCGCCTGCGCGGACCACATTCAGCTTGGCGGGATCGAGGTGCTTCCTGAGGGCGGCCAGGATCTCGTCGTTGCCGAGGGCCTGGACCTTCTTCTCGAGGTCGGCCTGGAAGGCCTGCGTGCGGCCGTTGAACAGGTCGGCGTTGAGACGCATGCAGAGCTGGCGATCCTGGGCCCGGCCCGTGGCCTGGGACTGGAGCCAGCTGGTCTTGGCGGCGGCGATCTCCTCGGCGGTGAAGCCCTTCTCGTTCGCCAGGGCCAGCTCCTGCCGGAAGGCGGATTCCAGCCGCTCCAGGTTCTCGGGGGCGTAGATGGCATAGGCCATCCACTGACCGACCGCGTCCAGGGCGCTGGCCTGGAACTGGGAGCCCGCGCCGTAGGACAGGCCTTCCTTCTGGCGGAGGCGGTTCGCGATGCGGCTGTTGATGGAGCCGCCGCCCAGGAGGTGGTTGCCCAGCACCAGGGCGGGGTAGTCCGGGTCGCTGTCCTTCACGGGCATGGGGAGGGCCGCGATGAAGAAGGCCTGGGCCTTTTCCGGGGTCTCGAGCTTGGCGCTCAGGGGCTGCAGGCCGGCCTTCAGCCGCTGGGGCATGCGCTGGAAGGGCTCATGGGCCTTCCAGGCGCCGAAGAGCGTCTGGACCTGGCCCTGGACGGCGGCGGCGTCGAAGTCGCCGACCACGGACAGCTCGCCGGCGGAGGTGCCGTAGAAGGCCTGGTGGAAGGCCTTGGCGTCCTCCAGCTTCGCGCCCTTGATCGCGGCGATGCTCTCCTCGAGGCCCATGACATGGCGGAGGTGGCCCTGGGGATAGGGATCCAGGTGCATCCGCAGGGCGGTCTGGGCCAGGAACGCGGGTTCCTTCTTGTTGGATTCGATGGAGGCGGCCGTCTCGCTGACCAGCTTGGAGAACTCCTCCTTGTCGAAGGCGGGCTCCTTCACGATCTCCGCGAGCAGATCCAGCACCGCGGCCAGGTTGGGCCGGGTGGTGGTGACCACGGCCCGGACATTCTCCCCGTCTCCGAAGAGGGAGACTTCGGCCTTCAGCTTGTCGAGCGTGTCCTGGATCTGCTGGCGGGTGTGCTTGACGCTGCCGCGCATCAGCATCTGCGCGGCCATGCTGCCGGGGATGTCCTTGTCCTTCAGGCTGGCTTCGCTGCCCAGGCGGAGGACCAGCTGCAGGTTGACGCTCTCGCCGCGGGTCTTCTTGGGCAGCAGGGCGACCTTCATGCCCGCCACGGTGGTGAACCGCCGGGTGCTGGCGTCGATGTTGGCCGGGGAGGCCTCGAAGGCATCGCCCTTCGCCACGGCGGCCTGGCCCTTGTAGTCCTTCACGAGGGCGGCGGCGTCCACCATGGCCGGGATCTCGGCGCGGTCGGGCTTTTCCGTGGGAACGAACTGGCCCAGGGTGCGGTTCTCGCGCTTCAGGTATTTGGTCGCCGCGGCCTGGACCTGGGCCACGGTCAGCTGCTTGTACCGGTCCCGCTGGAGGAAGAAGAGGCGCCAGTCACCCTCGGCGATGTACTCGGAGAGCGCCACGCCCAGGCGGTCGCTCTCGTTCAGGTGCAGGTCCACCTGCTTCAGGATCTGCTGCCGGGCCCGATCCACCTCTTCCTGGGTGAAGGGCTGCGCGGCGGATTCCTCCAGCGTCTTGAGCAGGATGGCCTTGGCTTCCTCCCCGTTGCTGTCCTTGGGCAGCTGGGTGCCGAAGATGGCCAGGCCGGGTTCCTTGGTGCCGTTGACGAAGGGGAAGACGAAGGTGGCGCGCTTGGTGTCGACCAGCGCCTTGTGCAGGCGCCCGCCCGGCGTGTCTGCCAGGATCTGCCCCAGGACCTCCAGCGCGGGGAAGTCGGGATCGGTGCCCGCCGGAATGTGGTAGGCGGCCATCAGCATCTGGACATCGCCGACCCGGCGGATGATGACGCTGCGCTCGCCGTCCTGGGTGGGATCCAGCGTGTAGGTGGGCTCGAGGGTGCGGGTGGGCTTGGGGATGCGGCCGAGCCGCTCGTTGATCTCGACGAGGGTCTTGGCCTCGTCGAACTTGCCGGCCACCAGGAACACGGCGTTGTCCGGCTGGTAGTAGTTCCGGTAGAAGGCGCGCAGGCGGTCGATGTTCACATGCTCGACATCGCTGCGGGCGCCGATGGTGGACTTCCCGTAGTTGTGCCACTCGTAGGCGGTGGCCATGGTGCGCTGCAGGGTGATGCGGAACGGGCTGTTCTCGCCGCCTTCCATCTCGTTGCGGACCACGGTCATCTCGCCCTTCTTCTCGGCGGGATCCCAGAGGTCCTTCTGGTCGATGTTCGCGTGGACCATGCGGTCCGCTTCCAGGTCGAGGATCAGCTTCAGGTTCTCGTCCGTGGAGGGGAAGGTCACGAAGTAGTTGGTGCGGTCCAGCCAGGTGGTGCCGTTGAAGCGGGCGCCGACCTTGTTCAGGGCCTGCACGGGCGTCATCGTGCCGTCCTTGCCGCTGAAGTTCTTGCTGGGCTTGAAGACCAGGTGCTCCAGCAGGTGGGCCATGCCGGTCTCGCCGTAGTTCTCGTGGCGGCTGCCCACCAGGTAGGTGATGTTGGTCGTGATGGTGGCCTTGCTGGCATCCGGGAAGAGCAGCACGCGCAGGCCGTTGGCGAGGCGGTACTCGGTGATGCCCTCCACCGCCGTCACCTTGACGGGGGCGGGCAGGGGCGCCTGGGCCGCGGTGGCCTTGGGCGCTTTCGACCTGGAGGTGGCCTTTGCCGCGGAAGTGGCGGGCTTGGGGGCGTCTCCCGCCACCAGCGCGAAGGCCAAAGCCCCGCACAAGGGCAAGATGAGTCGACGGGAGAAGGGCATGAGACCTCCAGGTTGGGAAAGATTCCGCAGGGGGAAGGCCCCAGCATACGAGGGGTCTTGGGCCGCCGGGCTGTTAAGAATTGTTAAGAAGGGGCCAGCAGGGTCTGGAGCCGCATCTGCCAGGCGATTCTCAAGTCGTCTAATTTCATTCCTTTACCGCGGTTGGGTGCCCCCTGCAGCAGGCCCTGGGCACTGGGATGCGGCAGGGCCTGGAGGTCGAAGACAGGGGGTTCCGGCAGGCGGCGGAGCACCCACTCCGCGCGCTTGCCGAAGGCGATGACCCGCAGGGGCGAAAGGCTTCCTGCCGCGGCCCGGGCCAGCTCCGCCGCCAGCCGGGCGAGGTTGGCGGGAGCCAGCAGGTCCTTGTTGGAAGGCGCCTGGAAATGCTCACCATCCTTGGTGGGGCAGGCGGGGTAGGCGTTGCTGAGGGCCGTGCCGAGGAGCTTCGGTCTCAGGCCCAGGGCCTTGAAGCGGGCACCATCCCAGTCCTCCCAGGCCGCCCCGGGCACCTCGGCCCGGCCCGTGGCGGCCAGGGCGCGGTAGACGGTGATGCCGGCGCCATCGCCCCAGAAGGGGATGCCGGACTGGTCCGCCCCCCGGGGGCCTGGGGCCTCGCCGAAGAGCAGGACGGAGACAGGACCGGAGTCGGGAAAGAGGGCTGGAACCGCAAGACCGCGGATGCGAGCAGTGGGGCCAGTCATGACCATCCGAAATGGGAAGACCGCAAGGTGGAAGATGGAAAAGATGAATAAGTCACAAAGGATGGCCGCCTGATCTTTGTGCCCTTTGTGGCAGAGATCTTTTCTTTTGAGGCGGCGGGTTAAGTGGGCTGCCCTTCCTTCATCAGCGCGGACAGCGCCTTGAACTGGGGGTGGTTCTTGTCGCGGGCCCACTCGAAGGCCACGGACTCGTGGTTGGTGATCGTGGCCCCGGCGGCGGCCATGCGGTCCAGGGCATGCTTCCGGTATTCCTCGCCCCGACCGCTGACCGCATCCCAGCACAGGTGCACCTCGTGCCCTGCGGCCAGGAGTTCGAGCACGGTCTGCATCACGCAGACATGGGCCTCGATGCCCGCCACCACGATCTGGCGCTTCTCGGGGGGAAGTCCGGGGCGGGCCCGCTGGAGGAGGGGCTCGAAGCCCGCGTCCCCGCAGCAGCCGAAGGCCGTCTTTTCCAGGAAGAAGGTCGGGGTGGACAGCCCGTCGTAGGCCTCACGGATGCTCGGTTCCGTGGGGCCGATGCCCTTGGGGTACTGCTCCGTCAGCACCACGGGCACCGCGAAGAGGTCCGCCAGCCTCAGCAGGCGCCGGGTGGCCTCCAGCACCAGGGCCGGGCGCTGCACCATGTGGACGAGCTTGCCCTGCAGGTCGATGACCACGAGGATGCTGCGGCTGGAATCAAGAAGAGGCATCGGGTCCTCCTACCAGATCTTCACGCGGTCCGCGGGGGCCAGATAGAGGGCCTGGCCGGGTTTCACCTGGAAGGCCGGGTACCAGGCATCGAGGTTCCGCGCCGTGGCGGGGCGGAAGGGGGCGGGGGCATGGCCGTCCGTGAGGATCTGCTGGCGGAGCAGGGGCTCGCGGGCCTTCTCGCGCCAGCTCTGGGCGTAGCTGAGGAAGAACTGCTGGTCCCCGGTCAGGCCCTGCACCACCGGCGCCTCCCGGCCCCCCAGGGACAGGCGGTAGGCGTCATAGGCGGCGGCGAGGCCCGCCACATCCGCGATGTTCTCGCCGAGGGTCTGCCGGCCCTTGATGTGGAGGCCCGGGAAGGGCTCGTAGGCGTCGAACTGCGCCACCAGCTGGTCGGCGGAGGCCTGGAAATGCTTCAGGTCTTCCGGCGTCCACCAGTTGTTCAGCTTGCCGGTGGCGTCGAAGAGGGAGCCCGAGTCGTCGAAGCTGTGGCTGATCTCGTGGCCGATGACGGCCCCGATGGCGCCGTAGTCCATGACCATGGGGCGCTTGGGGTCGAAGTAGGGGGGCTGCAGGATGGCCGCCGGGAAGTTGAGGGCGTTCATGACGGGCAGGTTCACAGCATTCACGGTCTGGGGCGTCATCACCCACTCAGTACGGTCGATGGGCTGGCCCAGCTTGCGCAGGTTCCGGGCGTACTCGAAGCGCTCGGCGCGCTCGGCGTTCCCGAAGGCATCGCCGGCCACGATCTGGAGGCCGCGGTAGTCCTGCCAGCGGTCGGGGTAGCCGACGCCGACCTTGAGGGCATCCAGCTTGGCCGAGGCCTTGGCCTTGGTGGCGGGCGACATCCAAGTCAGCGCCTCGATGCGGGCGCGGAAGGCGTCCTTGATCTTGGCCACCATGTGCTGGGCCCGGGCCTTCTCAGAGGGCGGGAAGTATTTGGCCACATAGGCTTTGCCGACGGCCTCGCCCAGGGCCTGGTTCGTGAGGGCCACGCCGTAGACCCAGCGCTCCCGGGGTTTCGAGGCGCCGCTCAGCACCCGGCCGTAGAAGGCGAAGGACTGGTCGGCCACGGCCTTGGGGAGCACCCGGGCCCGGTGCTGGAGGGCGTGGAAAGTCAGGTAGTCCTTCCAGGTGTCGAGAGGGACTTCCGCGGTCAGGGCGGAGAGGCCCGTGAAGGCGCCGGGTTGCCAGACCACGAACACCTCAGGCTGCTTCAGGTCCGCGGCGGCGAAGAAGGTCTCCCAGTCCAGGCCGGGGGCCTTGGTGCCGAACTCGGCCCGCTTCCAGTGGTTGTTCCCCTTCAGCACATCGCCCGAGTCCTCCCGGCTGGCGTGGACCTTGGCCATGCGGGTCTCCAAGTCCATCACGGCCGCCGCCCGTCGCTCGCTGTCCGACAGGCCTGCGAGCTTCAGCATGGCCGCCACATGGGCCCGGTACTGGGCGCGGACGGTCGCCATGCCTTCGGCAGGATCGAGGTAGTAGCTCCGTTCGGGCATCCCCAGGCCGCCCTGCAGGAGGAAGGGGGCATAGCGGGTGGGCTCGTCCAGATCCTGGGCCACCCACAAACCGAAGAGGTTGGCGGTGTCGATGTGGGTGGCATTCAGCACATCCACATCGGCCCGCAGGGTGCGGCCGAGGTAGCGGGCCAGGTCCTTTCGGTCCCGGATGGCGCCGATGGCCTGGAACGCGGGCTGGAGGGGGGTCAGCCCCCTGGCCTCGATGGCCTTCTCGTCCATGAAGCTCGTGAAATAGTCCCCGATCTTGCGGCGCTCGGACCCGGCCGGGGCCTTGGCCTTCGCCGCGGCCCGGATGAGGGCGGCCGTGCGCCGGTCCGTGAGGTCGGCCACCTCGTGCCCGACGCCGAAGGAGCCCCGGTCCGCCGGGATCTCCGTCCGTTTCACCCAGCCCCCGTTGGCGTAGGCGAAGAAGTCGTTTCCGGGGGCCACGGAGCGGTCCATGCCCGCCAGGTCGAGGCCGTGCACCGCCGGGGCCAGGCTAGCCGGGGCCGGGCTGGCCTTGGGCGGGGCCGCCACGAGTGCGGGGACGGCCAGGCAGAAGGTGAGGGAAGGCAACGCTCGATGCATGTGAAAGAACCCCGATGGATTGCAGGTGGAACGGAGGACGCCCGCCAGGGGGCGAAGAGAATGATACTCACCCCCTGGTCGTTGGATATCTGTCGCCTGAGGACCCCGTCCAGGCTTCAGGCGGTGGGGGCGGCAGCGGGCAGCGCGTGCCGCCAGTCGCGCCCGACGAGCACGACCTGGGGCTTCCGGTCCCGAAGGAACACGGCGGCATCCCAGAGGAAACCCGGGAAGACGCGCACGGGTCCCGGCGCCTCGTCGAAAGCCAGGTGGCGGGCGCGGAACCAGCGGCGGTAGACGAGGTGCCAGCGCCCCTCGGCCCAGACCAGGTAGGCGGCCCCGAGCCGCGGCACCCCCCTCACCCGGCGGGCGTAGCAGGGCAGGATTCCAGCGGCCCCCCCCGGGGTCAGCTCCAGGGCCTTCAGCTCGACCCAGGTGGGGACTTCGTCCCGGTTCCCCTGGCCGAACAGGGCGCGCAGCGCGCCGCGGAAACCCGTGAGCACGAAGGCCAGGGCCCTCAGCAGCAGGGGCAGGAGGAAGGCCGTGGCCACCAGCACCGCCCCGAGCACCGGGAGGGCGAGGGCCGGGTGGCTGTAGGCCAGGGCCAACAGGGCGGCCACGCCCACATCCTCCGCCACGCTGAGGATGCTGTGACTGGCGGGTTCAGGCGCGGTGTGGGCCAGGAGCCGGACGCCCATCTTGCTGCCGTGGGTGCCCAGGGCGATGGTGCCGCCCGCCAGCAGGGCCACGACCTTGGCCACGGGATGCAGCTCCCCCGCCGCGCCCAGGGCCAGGAGGGCGCCGCCCAGGGGGCGGATGAAGGTGTGGAGCCCGTCCCAGACGGGCGTGACAAAGGGCACCTTGTCCGCCAGGAACTCCAGCAGGAAGAGGAGCCCCGCGACGGCCAGCACCACGGGATGGCTCAGGATCGTCAGATCTGCGGGCAGGCCGTGGATCCAGCCAAAGCGCTGCCCCGCGCCCACGAGCAGCACCGTGAGGTAGAGGTTGATGCCAGAGACGGTGGAGAGGCCGAGGATGGCCGCCAGGGTCTGCAGTGGGCCCATCTCAGGCCGTGAACTTCTTGAAGAGATGGTAGGCGCCCAGCAGGATCACCGCGCCCACCACCGACATCAGGAAGCCGGCCCCCTGGCCTTCCTGGTAATGACCCACGGCCCGCCCGATCCAGGTGCCCAGGAAGGAGCCGGCGATGCCGAGGATCATGGTGATGATCCACCCGCCGGGATCCTTGCCCGGCATGAGCAGCTTGGCCACGGCGCCCGCGATGAGACCGATGATGCAGGTCCAGATGAGGTGGAGCATGGAGCCTCCGTTCCGTTTTGATGGGGTGCGGTGCAACCCTACGCCGGCCGGGCACCCCCGTCAACGAATGGACGGAGAATCATTTGAATCGCTTCGGGGAGGCTTGCCCGGCCCCCGATCCAACCGATCCTTGAGGCTCCGACAACCAAGGAGGGCGTCATGGGTCTGCTGGACATGGTGGGTGGCCTGCTGGGGCAGGGCGGCCAGGCGCAGGGCAACAACCCCCTCATGGGGGCGGTCATGGGCCTCATCCAGAATCACCCCGGGGGGATTCAGGGTCTCTTGGCCCAGTTCCAGGAGAAGGGTCTGGGGGACCAGGTGGCGTCCTGGATCGGCACGGGCGCGAACCAGCCCATCAGCGCCGAGCACATCCAGAATGCCCTGGGCTCCGACCAGCTGCAGCAGCTGGCGGGTCAGCTGGGCGTGTCCCACGAGGAGGCCGCCTCGGGTCTGGCCGGGCTCCTGCCCCAGGTGGTGGACAAGCTCAGCCCCGAGGGCAACCTGCCCGAAGGGGGAAATGTCATGAACCTCTTGAAGGGGTTCCTCGGCTGAGGGCCGGCTGACTCCAGCCCGGGGTCATTGACCCGGGAGAAGGCGGGAGGCATGGTGGAGGGGTCTTCCCATCATGCCTCGTCTTCTTATGGATGGACCCATGACCCGCCGACCTTCCTCCCTGAACCCCCTGGCCCTGGTGATGGCCGCGGCCCTCGTCCAGCCGCTCCCCGCCGTGGACCTCCAGGACACCCGGCTGGTGGCCCAGCCTGCCGTAAGCGCCCGGCAGGTGGCCTTCCTCTACGCGGGGGACCTGTGGACCTGCGCCCCGGACGGTGGGGCCGCGAAGCGCCTCACCACCCGCGGCGGCTGCATGGGCACGCCCCGCTTCAGCCCCGATGGGACCTGGATCGCCTACACGACGGCGCTGGAGGGGAATGCCGATGTCTGGGTGATCCCCGCGGCTGGTGGCGAGCCCCGGCGCCTCACCTGGCACCCGGGCGCCGATGTGGTGCAGGACTGGACGCCGGACGGCCGGGCCGTGCTGTTCACCTCGGGGCGCTCGGTGCATACGACGCGCTACACCCAGCTGTTCACGGTGCCCCTCGCCGGGGGCATGCCCACCCAGCTGCCCATCCCCAACGCGGCCCGGGCCTCGTACTCGCCGGACGGCAGCCACATCGTCTACAACCCGCTGTCCGATGCCTTCCGCCAGTGGAAGCACTACCGCGGAGGCACGGCCTCGCGGCTCTGGATCTACCGGGTCAAGGACCACGAGGTCGTCCAGATTCCCCAACCTGAGGGCCGCTGCAACGACATCGACCCCATGTGGATCGGCGGGAAGGTCTACTTCGTGTCCGACCGGGCGGGCGAATTCAACCTCTTCAGCTACGACCTGGCCACGAAGGCGGTCGCGCAGCTGACGACGCATGCGGACTTCCCCATCCTGGCCGCCAGCCACGGCGCGGGCCGGATCGTCTATGAGCAGGCGGGCTGGCTCCATCGGTTCGATCCAGCCACCGGCCAGAGCACCCGCCTGAAGGTGGCCGTGGCGGCAGACCTGCCTGAGGCCCGGAGCCGCTGGGCCACCGGTGCGAAGTGGGCGAGCAACCTGGAACTCTCGCCTTCCGGCAGCCGGGTGGCGGTGGAATACCGGGGCGAGATCCTGAGCGTTCCGGCGGAGAAGGGGGATGCGCGCAACCTGACGAACGCGCCGGGAACCCACGAACGGAACCCCGCCTGGTCCCCGGACGGGAAGTCCCTCGCCTACCTGTCGGACGCCGGGGGCGAGTACGCCCTCAAGGTCCAGGCGCAGGATGGCAAGGGCGAGGTGCGGTCGTTCGCCCTGAAGGGGGCGGGTTTCTACGACAACCTCAAGTGGTCGCCGGACGGGAAGAAGATCGCCTACACCGACAACGCCCTCGCGCTGCGGATCCTCGACCTGGGCACCGGCGCCGTGAAGGCCGTCTCCAGCGAGGTGCTCTACACGCCCGCGCCCACCCTCAACCACAGCTGGTCACCGGATTCCCGGTTCCTGGCCTACACCCGCAACACGGAATCCGGGATGCTGCGCATCCATGTGTACGCGGTGGAGGAGGACAAATCGACGGCCCTGACCGACGGCCTGGCCGACGCCAGCGACCCGGTCTTCGACCGCAGCGGCAAGTACCTCTACTTCACCGCCAGCACGGACGCCGGGCCGGTGCGGGACTGGTTCGCCCAGTCCAATGCCGATGCCCTCATGCGGGGGAACCTCTACCTGATGGTGCTGGCCAAGGACACCCCGTCGCCCCTGGCCAAGGAGAGCGACGAGGAGGGCGGAGCTGCCAAGCCCGAGGAGAAGAACGGCAAGCCCGAGGACAAGAAGGGCGCCAAGGCCGAGGTGAAGGTGCGCATCGATTTCGACGGCCTGGCCGAGCGCATCGTGCCCATCGAAGCCGCCAAGACGGCCTTCTTCACGGACCTGCAGGCCGGCGAGGCCGGCACGCTCTTCTACCTCCGCCAGACCGGCGGCGCGAACCGCTTCAACCGGAGCGAGTCCATGGCCCTCTGCCGCTTCGACCTGAAGAAGCGGGAGGAGACCGTGCTGGTGGAAAAGGCCGATGGCTACGGCCTCTCCGCCGACGGCAAGAAGGCCCTCTACCGGCTGCGGGACGCGGTGACGATCATCCCCACCGCCGGCAAGCCCGAGCCCGGCAAGGGCAAGGTGGCGCTGGAAGGCCTGCAGGTGAAGGTGGAGCCCCGGCAGGAATGGGCCCAGATCCTCGATGAGGTCTGGCGCATCAACCGTGACTTCTTCTACGCCCCCAACATGCACGGCGCGGACTGGAAGGCCATGAAGGCCAAGTACGCGGCCTTCCTGCCCGATCTCGGCACGCGGGCCGACCTGAACCGGGTCATCCAGTGGATGTGCTCCGAGCTGGCCGTGGGCCATCACCGCGGCGGCGGCGGCGACCTGCCCGATGCCGGCAAGCCCGTCCCGGGCGGCCTGCTGGGCGCGGATCTGGAGGTGGCCAACGGCCGCTACCGGTTCGCGAAGATCCTCGGCGGCCTGAACTGGAGCCCCGAGCTGCGCTCGCCCCTCACGGAGCCGGGCGTGAATGTGAAGCCGGGCGACTATCTGCTGGCGGTGAATGGTCGCGACCTGAAGGCGCCCGAGAACCTCTACGCCCGGTTCGAGAACACGGCCGGCAAGCTGGTGGAACTCACCGTGGGCAGCGATCCCGCGGGCAAGGATGCGCGGACGGTCAGCGTGGTGCCGGTGGGAAGCGAAGTGGGCCTGCGCAACCGGGACTGGGTGGAGGGGAACCTCCGCAAGGTCCAGGCGGCCACTGAGGGCCGCGTGGCCTATGTCTATGTGCCGAACACCACCACCCTGGGCCACACCTACTTCAAGCGCTACTTCTATCCCCAGGCGCAGAAGGAGGCCGTGATCATCGACGAGCGCTACAACGGCGGCGGCCAGGTGGCGGACTACTACATCGACCTGCTCCGCCGGCCCTTCACCGCCATGTGGGCCATGCGCTACGGCCAGGACCTGAAGTCACCCCAGGCCTCCATCCAGGGTCCCAAGGTCATGCTGGTGGATGAGACCGCCGGCTCCGGGGGCGACCTGCTGCCCTGGATGTTCCGCAAGTTCGGCCTGGGGCCCCTGGTGGGCCGGCCCACTTGGGGGGGGCTCGTGGGCATCCTGGGCTTCCCCACGCTCATGGACGGCGGCACCATCACCGCCCCCAACCTGGCCATCTGGACCGAGAAGGGCTGGGTGGTGGAGAACGAAGGCGTGGCGCCGGACATCGAGGTGGAGCAGCTGCCCAAGGACATCATCGCCGGCCGCGATCCCCAGCTGGAGAAGGCCATCGACCTGATGAAGGCCGAGCTGAAGAAGAACCCGCCGCAGAAGCTGCAGCGTCCGCCCTATCCGGTACGGACGAAATAGGCCGTTCCCGTCGCGACCGATCCCCCCTCAGGCCCCCCTCCGGAGGGCCCGGGAGGGGCGGCCGGACTTGATCTCATCCCCTCACAGCCGCAGCGCGGTCTCCGCGGCCATGGCGTCGCGCTCCTTCTGGTGGTCGAAGAGGACCAGATACCAGCCGAAGGCGGCAAGCAGCGCGTGCCTGAACCGGGCGAAGGAGGTCAGGTTCAGATCCACATCGCAACGCTCCAGTCCCGCGGGCGAGGTGAGATCCCGTCCCGGGTAGGCATGGAGCCGGACCAGGGCGACGCCCCCGGGATCCAGGAAGGCCCCGCCATCGGGATGCCAGGTCCAGTCGAAGACGGCCCCGTCCAGGAATTCGAGCTTCCCGTGTCGGAGGGCATGGGGATGGAAGGTGGCCAGGTTCGTTTTCTCGCCCTCCTCGCGCAGGGTCACGGCCGGGGCCAGGAGACCCAGGTGCTTGAGGGTCCAGGAGCCTTCGGCCGTTTCGACGCGGGCCAGCGTATGTTCCCCATCGAGGAAGGTGAGGGTGGCGAAGGTCTCGCCGTTCGCTTGCAACGCGAAGTCGGGCGGCGAGTAGCCTCCCCGCCGCCAGGCCAGGGAGGCGGCAGGGCATTCCGAGAGCGATCTCATGGCATTCCCCTGTTCTCGCGGGGATGCATCCGCGCAGGGGGAAATGTACATTCCACGGGGCGGTCGCGTCAGAGGCGCCGCCGAAAAAGTCACACCTGGATCACGCCCCCATCGAGGTTGAGACACTGCCCCACCTGCATGGTGTTGGCGGGATCCAGCAGCCAGGCGATGCCGTGGGCGATCTCCTCCGGCTGGAAGAACCGCTTCACGGGCACGGCCGCCTCGGCCTGGGCCCGCGTCTGCGCTTCGGTCTGCCCGGTGGCGGCGGCGATCTGGCGGAGGCCGGTCTGGGCCATGTCCGTGTCCACCCACCCCGGGGCCACGGCATTCACCACGATGCCCCGGTCGATGAGTTCGAGGGCCAGGGCCTTGGCGAGCCCGTGGACGCCGTGCTTGGCGGCGCAGTAGGCCCCGTAGCCCGGCACGCCGAAGCGGCCCAGGACGCTGGCCACCAGCACGATGCGCCCGCCGGGCCCCATGCGGGGGAGGAAGGCCCGCACCGTGTTCCAGGGCCCCGCCAGATCCGCGGCGAGGATCTGGTCGAAAAAGGCGTCGGAGTCGCCGTCGACGGGCGTCATGCCCGAGATGGCCGCCGCGGCCAGCAGCCCGTCCACCGGGCCGAGATCCTTGGCCACGGCCGCCAGGCGGGTGCGGTCCGTCACATCCGCCTCGTGGGTTTCCGCCGTGCCGCCGGCCTGCCGGACGGCGGCGGCGGCCTCGGCAAGCGCCGCGGCGTCCCGCCCGAGGAGGATCAGATGGGCTGACTCCGTGCGGGCCAGGTGCAGCGCGCAGGCGCGACCCAGGCCGCGGGAACCGCCGGTGATGAGGATGGTGCGGGTCATGGGACCTCCCTTCCAAGAGGGTGCCAGATCCGGAGGAGGCCGGATGCCGCCCGGTGGCGCGGGGGGTTCGGCGGCCTATCTTTTAGGATTCACAGGAGAAAGCGATGGGCTGCGAGACGCAGGGCGACCGGCGGCATGCGTCGGAGCTGAGGGAGGGTGAGGGCCGGGGGGCCCTCTGGTCCCTGCCGGATGGCCATCGCCTGCCCAACCTGGTGGATGCGATCCCCCTCGTGCTGGCCGATCCCGCCCATCCGGCCCGCCTGCGGGAGACCGACTTGGAACATCCCGAGGATTTCCACCTGCGCCTGACGGCCTGGCTGCTGCGGCAGGGTTAAACCGGGTCAGCCGGTCTTCTGGCGCTCCGGGATCCGGAGCGGGGGCTGGCCATCCACGCAGCGGTCGTGCAGGCGGGGGATGAGGTCCCCCAGCCGGGACTCGGGCACGAGGAAGGCGATGGAGACGGTGCTGCTGCCCGTCAGCAGGCCACCCACGGGCTCTGGGCCCAGGGCCGCGAGGTGGCGCAGGGCCGCCAGGGGATCGGCCCGCAGGCCCTCGCCCACCAGGGCCACGACGGCCCAGCCGGATTCGCAGGCGAGACCGGACGCGGCGAGGGTCCCAAGTACCTCGGCGGCGGCTGGGGTCTCCGGTCTCACCGCCAGCAGGGTGCCCGCGGGGCTGGCGATCAGCCCGAAGCGCAGGGCACCGGCTTCCTCCAGGCTGCGCGCGGCCTTGAGCGGCGGTTCGAGTCCGGCCGAGGCCGGGAAGCGCAACAGGCTGATTCCCTCTTTGTAGGCCACGGAGGTGACGGCGCCGGGGGGACGGAGCGGCGGCACCGGCAGGATCTCCGTGCGGGAGGCGCCGGGCCGCAGGGTGTTGGCGACCACGAGGCGGAACCCCGCCCGCGCGCCGGGGGCCAGGGAATCCGCGTGGAGGACCTTCGCCCCGAAGGCGCTGAGGGCCTCGGCCTCGCCCAGGCTCATCTGGGGGATGGGGCGGGCGCCGGGGACCAGGCTGGGATCCGCCGTCAGCACGCCATCCACATCGGTCCAGATTTGAACCTCCTCGGCCCCCAGGGCCTCGCCCAAGAGGGTGGCGCTGGTGTCGGATCCCCCCCGGCCCAGGGTGGTGGTGTGGCCTTCCGCCGTGATGCCGAGGAATCCCTGGGTGACCCAGAGGCCTCCGGCCTCCAGGGCCTCGCGCCAGGGGGCCGCCGCCGTGCGCAGGGCCGCCAGGTGGGGCCGGGCCTTGCCGAAGCGGGCATCCGTCCGCAGCACCTCGCGGACCTCGCGGAAGGCACCGCCGAAGCAGGCGGCCGCAAGGTGGGCCGACAGCGTCTCGCCCACGGCCAGGGCGGCGTCCCGACCCCGGGGCGTGGCCTCGCCCAGCATGGCCATGCCCGTGAGCAGCCGGTCCAGCCGGTCGAGGAGGGGCGTCCAGGTCGGCCGGACCTCGGTCCAGAGGCCCAGCTCGGAGGCCACCTGGCGGTGCCGGTCCCGCAGGGCGACCAGATGCTCCCGCGCACTGGGGAGCTGACCTCCCCCCGCGGCGGCGCACGCCTCGAGGATGCGGTCGGTGGTGCCGCGCAGGGCCGAGACCACCACGAGGCCGCCCGCGGGCAGCTCCTCGGAGACGATGGCGGCCGCGCGGCGGAAGGCCTCGGCGCTGCCCACGGAGCTGCCGCCGAACTTCAGGACCTTCAGGCTCATGCCTGCCCTCCTTTCGCGGGGAGTGTGCCCAGGTCGTAGGGCGCCTCCTGGTAGACGCAGTGGTTCAGCCAGTTGGAGAAGAGGAGGTTGGCGTGCCCCCGCCAGCGGACCAGGGGCTCCCGGGCGGGGTCGTCGTCCGGGAAGTAGTTCCGTGGAAGGCCGATGGGCAGGCCTCTCCGGAGGTCCCGCGCGTACTCGCCCTGGAGGGTGCCCGAGTCGTACTCCGAATGGCCCGTGACGAAGACCTGGCGCCGATCCGTGGACTGGACGATGTAGACCCCGGCCTCGTCGGACTCGGCGAGGAGGGTCAGCCGGGGCTCCGCCAGGATGTCCTCCCGGCGGGTCTCCGTGTGGCGCGAGTGGGGCGCGAAGAAGACATCGTCGAACCCCTGCACGATGCGCTCATGGCGCACCTTCAGGCGGTGGGGGAAGACGCCGAACTTCTTCTCGGGGAGGGGGTGTTTTGGAATGCCGTAATAGCGGTAGAGCGCGGCCTGGGCGCCCCAGCAGATGAAGAGGCTGGAGAAGACATTCGTGCCGGCCCAGTCCAGCAGCTCGGTGAGCTCGGGCCAGTAGTCCACCGCCTCGAAGGGCAGCTGCTCCACGGGGGCGCCGGTGATGATGAGACCGTCGAAGGCCTGGTGGCGCACCTCCGCGAAGGACGCGTAGTGTTCCAGCAGGTGCTCCGCCGGCGTGTTCCTGGCCTCGTGGGAGGCCATGTGGAGCAGCGTGACCTCCACCTGCAGGGGGGTGTTGCCCAGCAGGCGGAGGAGCTGGGTCTCCGTGGCGATCTTCGTGGGCATCAGGTTGAGGATGGCGATGCGCAACGGCCGGATGTCCTGATGGAGGGCGCGGGGCTCCTCCATCAGGAACACATTTTCCGCCTCGAGGATGCCCCGGGCGGGCAGGGAGGAGGGGACTTTGACGGGCATGGCTAGGCTTTCGCGAGAGCCTGATCCAGGTCCCCGATGAGGTCGTCGATGTGTTCGAGGCCCACGGACAGGCGGATCAGATCGTCGGTGACGCCCGTGGCCGCCCGCTCCTCGGTCGAGAGCTGCTGGTGGGTGGTGCTGGCGGGGTGAATGATGAGGCTCTTGGCATCGCCCAGGTTGGCCAGGCGGGAGAAGAGCTGCACGGCGTCGATGACGGCCCCGCCGGCCTTCAGCCCACCCTTCACGCCGAAGGTCAGGATGCCGCCGAAGCCTGCGCCCTGGCGGAAATAGCGGGCCGCCGAAGCGTGGTTCCCGTTGCCGGGCAGCCCGGGGTAGTTCACCCAGGCCACCTTGGGGTGCGTCGAAAGCCACTGGGCCAGGGCCAGGGCGTTCTCGCCGTGGCGTTGCAGGCGCAGGGGCAGGGTCTCGATGCCCTGGAGGATGAGGAAGGCGTTGAAGGGGCTCAGGGCGGCGCCGGTGTCGCGGAGGCCTTCGATGCGGGCCTTGGTGATGAAGGCCGCGGGGCCCGCCAGGTCCGCCAGCACGGCGCCGTGGTAGGCGGCGAAGGGCTCGGTGAACTCGGGGAACTTGCCGCCCTTCCAGTCGAAGGTGCCGCCATCGACGATGAGGCCCGCCACGGAGGTGCCGTGACCGCCCAGGTATTTGGTGGCGCTGTGCACGACGATGTCTGCCCCGTACTTGAACGGGTTCAGCAGGTAGGGGCTGGGCAGGGTGTTGTCCACGATGAGCGGGATGCCGGCCCCGTGGGCGATGGCGGCGATGGCCTCGAACTCGGGCACATCCAGCTTGGGGTTGCCCACGGCCTCGATGTAGATGGCGCGGGTCTCGGGCCGGAGGGCGGCGCGGAAGGCCTCGGGCTTCGTCGAATCCACGAAGGTGGTGGTGATGCCCGTGCGGGGCAGGGTGTGGTGCAGCAGGTTGTAGGTGCCACCGTAGAGGTTGTTCCCGGCGACCACATGATCACCGCCCCGCAGCAGGGTGGTGAGCGCGAGGGTGATGGCCGCCTGGCCCGAGGCCGTGGCCAGGGCGCCGATGCCGCCTTCCAGCTGCGCCACGCGCTGCTCCAGCACGGCCGTGGTGGGGTTCATGATCCGGGTGTAGATGTTCCCCGGCACCTCCAGGTTGAAGAGCTGGGCGCCATGTTCGGTGCTGTCGAACACATAGCTGGTGGTCTGGTAGATGGGCACGGCCCGGCTCTTCGTATCCGAGTCCGGGCTGTGGCCCCCGTGGAGGGCGATCGTTTCGAAGCGGACGGCGGGGGTGGCGCTCATGGCGTCTCCTGGAAAAGGAATGGTGAGAAGGCCGAGGCCCCGTCTGTCCAAGCAAGTCCAGGAAAAGCAAAAGGGGCCCGATTTCTCGGGCCCCTTCGATGATTGCGTCAGCTCGACACAGCTCGACATCTCTCCGCGGTTGATTGCTCAATCGCGGCAGGAATTGGCACCTTGCTTTCGCAGGTTGCCAAGGTTTCACAGGGCCCGTCCCTCCACCTTTCTGGATAACTCGCTATGGAACTGACAAGGATCTCGTAAGAGAACGGCCCCGAAGGGCCGGTCAAAAAAGGTAGCGCCGCGGGAGCCTCCTGGCAAGGGCCATCGCAGCCTTCATTGAAAAAGGGAAGGGCTGGGGCCAGCCGGGATCGGAACGGGGCGCCTCTTCCGGGACGGCAGCCTCTGGCACACTGCTCTTACCAGGTGCCGCCTCCCGGGGCGGATGACCTGCCCTGATTGGAGCCGTGCCATGCAACGACACCTTGCCGCCCTGATGATCGGGATTCCCGCCGTTGTGTCCATGGGCTGCACCAAGCCGGATCTGGATGTGTCCAAGCTCAGGGTGGGGATGACCAAGAAGGAGGTGATCGAGCGGGTGGGGAATCCAACCCGAACGACGGCCACCAACGACACCGAAGTGCATGAGTACGAAGCCTACGATCGGTACGGGGCCATCAAGATCAACAGCCGCACCCAGTACATCCGTTTCGTGAACGGTCGGGTGGACGCCTTTGGAACGCTTGAGGATCTGAAGGCCGGACGGTCTTCCTGGCGTTCTTCGGAGGCCCGCGCCAAGGCGAACCCGGAGGCACGGGAAGCAGCTACCCAGAAGCAGCCGGCCACCCCTGCCGGGCCGGCGTTCGACCTGCGCGTCGAGCTGGAAAAGCTGGAGAAGCTGAAGAAAGATGGGCTCATCACCGAGGTGGAGTTCCGGGAGCTCCGCCAGAAGGTCATGGACAAGGCCCGCGCTCAGTAAGAGCGCTCGGAGCTTTCGCCTACGCCGAAAAGTACCGCGCCTGGGGATGCCAGGCCACCAGGGCGCTGGTGCTGTATTCGGGGTCCATCTGGTGGCTGTCGGAGAGGTGGACGCCGATCTCCTGGCCGCGCAGGAGGTCCAGGATGGGCCCGTTGCCCTCCAGGTCCGGGCAGGCCGGATAGCCGTAGGAATAGCGGGAGCCCTGGTAGCCCTGGGCGAAGAGGGCGCGGCCCGGCAGGTCTTTGGCCGCGATGCCCAGCTCCCGGCGGATGCGGGCGTGGATGCGCTCCGCATAGGCTTCCGTCAGCTCCGTAGCCAGGCCGTGGAAGGCGAAGTAGTCCGCGTAGCCGTCTTCCCGGTAGAGCTTGGCCGCGTGATCCGCGGCGGCCTGGCCCAGTGTGACGAGCTGGAGGGCCAGCACATCGGTCCGGTCGGCGCGGAAGAAGTCCGCGATGCAGAGCCTTCTTCCCGTGCCCTGGCGCGGGAAGGCGAGCACCGCGAGCGTCCGGGCAGGGGCGACCGGATCGAGCACCCGCAGCGCATCCCCCTCGGCACGCACCGGGAAATAGCCGTAGCGGGCCTTCGGGTGGAAAAGCGGGTCCGCGGCCAGCCGCTCCTTCCAGCGCACCAGCTGGGGCACGGCCTTGTCGCGCAGCACGGCGGCGAAGGCCTCGTCGGTCTGGCTGCCCTGGCTGAAGCCCCAGCGGTTGCGGATCAGAGCGAAGGCGTCGAGGTGCTCGAACAGGTCCACCGGCGCATCTGCGAGCTCTCGCACGCCCCAGAACGGGGGTTCCGGTGTCGGCGCATCGTGCCGCACCCAGCTGCTCTGTTGGAGCGGAGTCAGCGGCACGGCCGCGCCACCCCGCTTCAGGATCTTGATGTCGCCCGCCGCGGAGGCGGATGGCGCAGGTGCTGGAACGCCGGCCTCCCCCGCCACCAGAGCCTGCATGTGCCGCAGACCCTCGAAGGCGTCCTCGGCGTAGAAGACCGGGCCCGCATACGAGCGCCGGCAGTCGCCCTCGACATAGTCCCGGGTGAGGGCCGCCCCGCCCAGGATCACGGGCACCTTCAGCCCCTGCTCCTCCATGAAGTGCAGGTTCTCCTTCATGATGACGGTGGATTTCACCAGCAGGCCCGACAGCCCGACAGCATCGGCGGGCCAGGCTTCGAGCTCCTTGAGAATGGCTTCGATGGGCTGTTTGATGCCCAGGTTTTTCACCTCGAAGCCGTTGTTGCTGAGGATGATGTCCACCAGGTTCTTGCCGATGTCGTGGACATCGCCCTTCACGGTGGCCAGCAGGATGCGGCCCTTCTGGTAGTTCGATTCCCTGGGCAGATGGGGCTCGATGCGCTTGATGGCCTCCTTCATGGCTTCGGCGCTTTCCAGCACGAAGGGGAGCTGCATCTCCCCGGCGCCGAAGCGCTCGCCCACCACCTTCATGGCCCCCAGCAGCACCTCGTTGATGAGGATGAGCGGATCGTGGTCCTTCAGGGCCTCGTCCACATCCGCGAGGATGGCCTGCTTCTCGCCGTCGAGGATGCCGCGGTGCAGCCGCTCCAGCACCGGGAGATCCTCGCGGTGGTCCTCCGCCGCGACGGCCTTGCGGTCGCTGAACCGGGCCAGGACCGCCTTGAGGGGATCGTAGCCTTCCGTGCGGCGGTCGAAGATGAGGTCCTCGATCATGCGGCGGTCCTCGGGATCGATCTTCGCCACGGGGATCACCTTCGAGGCGTTGAAGATGGCCATGTCGAGGCCGAACTTCACGCCGTGATAGAGCATGAGGGCGTTGAGCACATGGCGGGAGGCTGGATTCAGGCCGAAACTGACATTGCTCACGCCGAGGATGGTCATCACGCCGGGCAGCTCGGCCTTGATGAGCTTCAGGGCCTCCAGGGTCTCCACCGCGGAACCTCGGAACTCCTCGTCGCCGCTGCCCAGGGTGAAGGTCAGCGGGTCGATGATGAGGTCGCCGGGGTCGAGGCCAAACTCGCCCACGGCCAGGGCGTGGAGACGCTTCGCCACGGCCAGCTTCTGCTCGCGGGTCTTGGCCATGCCGCGCTCATCGATGGTGAGGGCCACCACGGCGGCGCCGTAGGTCTTGCAGAGGTCCAGGATCTTGCGGGCCTTGGCGTCCCCATCCTCGAAGTTGATGGAGTTCACCACGCACTTGCCGGGGGACCGCTGCAGGGCCCGCTCGATGACGGGCACCTCCGTGCTGTCGATGACGAGGGGCAGGGTGATCTGGGAGACGAGGCGGCTCAGCAGCTCGTCGGCATCGCGCACCTCGTCCCGGCCCACATAGGCCACGCAGAGATCCAGCAGGTGGGCGCCTTCCCGCTGCTGCTCCTTGGCGAGGGTGATCATGCCGTCCCAGTCCTCGGCCGCCAGCAGGTCGCGGAACTTCTTCGAGCCGTTCGCGTTGGTCCGCTCGCCCACGATCAGAGGCGCGGGTTCCTGCCGGAGCGTCACGCTCTGATAGAGGCTGGCGGCGCTGCGCTCCAGCTTCGGCGCGCGCCGCGGCACATTCAGCTTTTCCACACCCGGGGCCAGGGCCCGGATGTGGTCGGGCGTGGTGCCGCAGCATCCGCCGACGATGGCCAGGCCGAATTCCGAGGCCGCGTGCAGGACCTTCGGCGCGAAGGCCGCGGGATCCAGGGGGTAGACCACCTGCCCCCCCACATTCTCCGGGAGGCCGGCGTTGGGCAGGCAGCTGATGGAGAAGGGGCTGGCTTCCGACAGGGTCTGGAGGTGCGAGTGCATCTCGTCGGGTCCCGTGGCGCAGTTGAGCCCGAGCACATCGATGCCGAGGGGCTCCACGCTGGTGAGCACGGCGGAGATGTCCGAACCCACCAGGAGGGTGCCCGTGGTCTCCACCGTGGCCTGCACCCAGAGGGGGACCTTCCGCTTCTTGGCGGCCATGGCCTCGCGGGCGGCGCGGACGGCCACCTTGATCTGCCCCAGGTCCTGACAGGTCTCGATGAGGATGGCGTCGGCGCCGCCGTCCAGCAGGCCGTCCATCTGCACGCGGTAGGAGGCGAGCAGCTCGCGGTACCCCACATGGCCGAGCGTGATGAGCTTGGTGCCGGGGCCCACGGAGCCGATGACGAAGCGGGGCCGGTCGAAGCTGCGGGCCACCTCCTTGGCGATGGATGCGGCCTGCACATTGAGGGCGTAGGCCCGGTCCGACAGTCCGAAATCGCCCAGCACCAGCGGGTTGGCGCCGAAGGTGTTGGTCTCCACGGCGTCGGCGCCCGCGCGGAAGTAGCTTTCGTGGATCTCCCGGATCCACTGGGGCCGGCGTTCGGTGAGCAGGTCCACGCAGCCTTCCAGGGCCGCGCTGCCATAGTCGTCCGCCGTGGGCTTGCGGGCGAAGATCTGGGTGCCCATGCCGCCGTCCAGCAGCAGCACCTTGTCGCGCAGGATCGTCTCGAGGGTCGTCATGTCAAAGCCCCAAATACTCGATGTCCACATCACCGGTGACGACCACCTGGCAGGCGAGACGCTGGTCGCCGGGGGCGTCCAGGCCCTTCAGGAAGTCCCGTTCCTCGGAGCCCGGCTCGCCGCAGTGGTCGAGCCCCCCCGCGATGCGCACCCGGCAGGTGCCGCAGGAGCCCGTGCGGCAGCCGAAGGTGATGTCGGCGCCCGCCGCATCCGCGATCGCCTGCAGGGGCGTACCCTCTGGCGCTTCGACCAGCAGATCCTCTAGCAGGAAATGGACCTTCACGGGCATGTCGGATCCTGAAAAAGATGGTTAACCACAGAGGACGCAGAGAGCACAGAGAAGAACGATCTCTGTCTTTCCTCTGTGTTCTCTGTGGTGACTATTTTTATCAGTCCCTTCATGCGTCCTCCCGCTTGGGCAGGAGCGGCGCCACGAGCTCGACCTGGCCGAAGGGGGCGCTGAGCTGGAGGCCCCGGACGCGGGGACGGATGATCTCGATGACTTCCTGGGCGATGGCGAGGCCCTCTTTGACCTGATCCTCGGCGCGGGTCCACTTCGCCATGCGGGTGAGCACGGAGGGCGGCACGAAGGCGCCGGGCACCTCGTTGGCCATGAACTCGGCGTTGCGCAGGCTCTTGAGGGGCCAGATGCCCGCGATGATCGGCACGCCGCCCTTGCCGTCGAGGGCCTCGGTGAAGTCGAGGAAGCGGAACAGGGTGTCGGCGTCGAAGACGGGCTGGGTGATGGCCCACTGGGCGCCGGCCTCCACCTTGTAGCGGAAGCGGGCCTTCTCGCGGTCCAGGTCCGCCGCCACGGGGTTGGCCCCCACCCCCACGCTGAACGAGGTGGGCTTGCCGATGCCGGCGCCGCCGAGATCGAGCCCTGTGTTCAGGCGCTTGAGCATGTTCACGAGGCCGATGGCGTCCACATCGAAGACGGCGGTGGCCTGGGGGTAGGGCCCCAGCTTCGGCGGATCGCCGGTGACGGCCAGGATGTTGCGCAGGCCGAGTCCCGCGGCGCCCAGAAGATCGCTCTGCATGCCGAGCAGGTTCCGGTCGCGGCAGGCGTAGTGGAGGATGGTCTCGAGCCCCACCTGCTGCTCGATGATGAGGGCCGTGGCCAGGGCGGACATGCGGGCCATGGCGCGGGGGCCGTCCGGCACATTGATGGCGTCCACGCCCAGGGCCCGGCATTGGCGGGTCTTGGCCACGAGCTTGTCGTACTCCATCCCCTTGGGGGGCACCAGCTCCACGGTGTAGGTGAACTCGCCCTGGGCCAGCTTGAGGCTGAAGCGGCTGCGGTAGGCGAAGGGCACCTCGGGCTGGGGCTGCTCGTGGGGCTTCAGCTCGAAGCCGCCGCCGGCCTGGACGAAGGCCCGCTCCTGGCGGAAGGCCCCGCGCATGGCGCGGATGTGGGCAGGGGTGGTGCCGCTGCACCCGCCCACGCCCCGGGCGCCGGCGGCGAGGGCCCGGGCGGCGAACCCGCCCAGGTACTCGGGGCTGGCGCCATAGATGAGGCGGCCATCCACCAGATGGGGCAGGCCGGGGTTCGGCTGGAGGACGATGGGCTTGGCGGTGACGGCCTTCAGGCGTTCGAGCAGGCGCAGGTGGGGGGCCGGCCCGTTGCCGCCGATGAGGCCCACCAAATGAGCCCCCCAGGTGTCCAGCTGCTTGATGAACCAGTCCGGTTCGGCCCCGAAGAGGGCCTGACCCTCGTCATTGGTGGTCATCAGCGCGGCGATGGGGAGGTCGCCGAGCTCCTGCACGGCGAGGATGGCCTGGTGGATCTCATTGAGGTCCTCGAAGGCTTCGAGGACGATCAGGTCGGCCCCGGCCTCGATCAGGGGCGTGGCCTGTTCGCGGAACAGGGCGCGGGCCTCGTCGAAGGAGGTGGGCCCCCAGGGCTCGATGCGCACCCCCAGCGGACCGATGCAGCCGGCCACCCAGGCGCGGGCGCCCTGCTGGGTGATGGCCTGTTTCGCGAGGGCCATGCCCTCGCGGTTGATGGCATCCATCTGCCCCTCGAGGCCCCGGGCCGCGAGCTTCAGGCGTCCGGCGCCCCAGGTGTTGGTGGTGAGCACCTGGGCGCCCGCCGCGAGGAACTCCCCGTGGATGGCCAGCAGCAGATCCGGCGCCTTGAGGTTGCATTCCTCGAAGCTGCGCTGGAGCGTGATCCCGCGGTCGTGCAGGGCCGTGGCGGTGCTGCCGTCGAAGAGGAAGCATTCGCCCGCGTCGAGGGCCTGCTGGAAGGTGGGATGGGTCATGGCTGCGCCTGGGAGGGCAGTCCGTTGATCGGCATCCAGGAGGTCTCGGGTCAGTCGGGACGGTTCGGTATCTTCCCCCCGGCGACGCCGGAGGCAGGAGTTGGCACCTTGCTTTCGCAGGTTGCCAAGGTTTCACAGGGCCTTTCCCTCCACCTTTCTGGATAGCGCTATCGGACTGCCAAAGATCGAGGGGACAGCATGCGCTGCGGGGATGGCGACCGTCAAGCTTCGGGGGGCTTCGGGGCCGGGTGTGTGGTGAGCCCCAGGCGCTTCAGGTGCCCCCATTGGTCCTTCCCGCGGATCCAGTCGAGGGTACCCCGCAGCCGCCACCAGAGGGTCAGCTGGCGGTAGCCGAAGTTCTCGGCCACGGCGAGGAGCAATAGGATGCTCCAGGCCTTGAGGCCCTGGTAGCGGTGGCTGCTGATTTCGTGGAGGACCACGGACACCACGGAGTTCAGCACGCCGAGCAGGAGGGCGACATAGAAGAACAGGAGGGCGAAGGTGCCACCCACCGAGTGGGTCCAGAGGGACCCGGCGAACACGAGGTAGCCGGCGACCTCGATGATCGGGGCCAGGGCCTCGAAGACGAGGAAATAGGGCATGGAGAAGATCCCGATGCGCCCGTACTTCGGGTTGAAGCACATGCGCCGGTGCCGCCAGATGGTCTCGAGCATGCCCCGCTGCCAGCGGTTGCGCTGGCGTCCCAGCTCCCTGAAATGTTCGGGGACTTCGGTCCAGCACACGGGATCCGGCACCAGGGCGATGTGGTGGGGGCGCTTCCAGTCCCGCAGGCAGCGGTGGAGGCGCACGACCAGCTCGAAGTCCTCGCCGATGGTGGCCGTGTCGAACCCGCCTGCGGCCACGACCAGGTCCTTCCGGAAGACGCCGAAGGCGCCGCTGACGATGAACAGGGAGTCCAGCGAAGCCAGCCCCACCCGGGCGAAGAGGAAGGCTCTCAGATACTCCACGATCTGGAACCGGGCCAGCCAGGAGTCCGGGAGGTAGATGCCGCGGATGCCCATGGGCGTGACCTTGCAGCCGTTCACGGGCCGGACCACGCCGCCGGAAGCGATCAGGTCCGGCCGGTCCATGAAGGGCCGCGCGATGCGGAGCAGGGCATCGTTCTCCAGGAGGCTGTCCCCGTCCATGCAGCACACCAGGGGATACCGGGCCAGGTTCACGCCGCAGTTCAAAGCGTCCGCCTTGCCGCCGTTCGCCTTGTCCACCACCACCAGGTTGGGCACATAGGCGCTTTCATAGACGCCGAGCACCTCCTGGGTGGGGAGCAGCTGGCGGATCACACGGTGGCTGGGCTGGAGCTTGAAGGCGGTGATGAGCCGCTGGAGGGTGGCGTCCGTGCTCCCGTCGTTCACCACCACCACCTGGAACTCCGGGTAGCGGAGGCTGACCAGGCTGTTGATGCTCGCCACCACGCCGGCCTCTTCGTTGTAGGCCGGGCAGATCAAGGACATGGGCTTGAAGTGGCTGGACTCGAAGGCCGTGTCGAGGCGGTCGGTTTCGGCCTCGTCCAGGTGCCGTCGGATGGAGAAGAAGGCCCGGAGGATCAGCCCCAGGTGCGTGAGGTTCATGGCCAGGAAGTAGGCGAGGATGCCCCACTGGGCGAAGGCGGTGACGAATACGCGGAAGCTCACAGGTGACCCCGTTCATCCGCCCACTCGAGCCGCTCGCGGGCGATGTCCCGGGCGAAGCGGTCCGCCGAGGCATCCTCGGCGATCCAGGTCAGGGCCGAGACACCGGCCCGGCCGAGATCCACGAGGCTCTGGGCCGCGTTCCGGCGCACTTCGAACACGCGATCGGCCAGCAGGGGGAGGAGGGCCGGAATGGCGGAGGGTCCCCCGAGCACGCCCAGGGCCCGGGCCGCCTGCGTGCGGATCTCCCAGACGGGGCTGGAGGCAAAAGGCAGCACCTTGGGGTAGATGGTCGGGTCCGCGAGGATGATGAGCGACTTCAGGACCGAGACCCGGAGGTTCACATGCGGGACCTCCAGCAGCCAGAGCAGGCGGGGTTGGGAGTCCCGGTGCCGGTGGGAGCCGACCAGCAGCGCGAAGAGGATCCAGGGTTCCGGGTTCTGATCCGGGGACTCGAGGTGGTCCTTCATCCAGGGCAGCAGGCCGGGGCCGAAGCCCTCCAGGACCCGCAGCAGGCGCTCGCGCTGGTAGACCTCCTCGCGCATGACCCAGGCCAGGACGGGGCTGGCGAAACGCAGGTCCTGGCTGTGGGTGAGGGTCCGGGCCGCCACATGCGCCACATAGGGGACGGGATCGTCCAGGAGGGGCAGGACCAGGTTGAGGTAGCCCTCGATGCGGAGGCCCGGATTCCAGCGCCAGGGCCGGTCGGCGACGGGCGGGGGCGGGGTCTCGGTGAGTTCGTCCAGCCGGAAGGCGCCGATCTCCTGGGCGGCCATGGCCCGGACCCGGGGGTCCCGGCTCCGGAGGCGGCGGGGGAGGGAGAGGTGGATGTCCAGGCCCAGGTAGAGCTGGCGGAGGACCTCGGATTCCTGCCCGGCCAGCGTGGATTGGTAGCGGGCCAGGAAATTCCGGAAGAGCCAACGGTCGGCGTGCGGGATGGGCCCGAAGGAGCCGCGCTCGTAGCCGCCCTTGAAGAGGTAGTCCGTCAGCTGGACTTCCCAGGCCTGGTAGCAGGCGATGCGATGGCGGTTCTGGCGGTCCCGGCGCACCTGCAGAATGGCCCCGACCAGCACCAGGCCGGAGACCAGGGCCACCAGGATGACGGTGGCCGCATGCAGCGCGGGAAGGAAGAGGTCCTGGGACAGGGGAAGGATGGATCACCCCGCCCGGCGGGAGCGTTCGAAGAGCCGCCACAGCCGCTCCATGAGCACCTGCACGGAGATCGGCTTGATCATGTAGTCGTCGGCCCCGGCCGCCAGGCAGCGGACCATGTCCTGCTCATTCTGGTTGCTGGAGATGAGCAGGATGGGGATGCGCCCCTTGGGGGGCGGGAGGTCGCGGATTTCCTGGACCAGCCGGAAGCCATTCATGGACGGCATCATGAGGTCGGTGGTGATGAGGTCGATGGCTTCGCGGTTCAGGATCTCGAGGCCCTCCACGCCATGGAGGGCCACGAACACCTTCAGCCCCTCCATCTCCAGGCGGGCCTGAATGATCCGGGCGGTCGTGAGGTCATCTTCGACCACCAGGACCGTGGTATGTTCGGGCCAGCGTCGGCTCATGAAAAAAGTCTAGCAAGGTATGAATCAAACCTGACGATTTCCATGGATTAGGAGCACCCGGTTCCCCCATGACACGAGGATTCCACGCCCCCGTCCAGGACTGCGCCCGCCCGTGGGACGGAGCCGCGCATCCATGAGCTTCCCGTCTCTCATCCGGGCCCTCATCCGGGCGGTCGCCTGGGGTTTCTGCTGCGCGGTCCTGACTGGCCAGTCGCTGTCCATCACCTTGGACGACGGGCCCAACCTCAGCTCGACCCCGCGGCTTTCGGGCGACGAACGGAACCGGCGCCTGCTGGAGGCCTTCCGGGAGAGGGGCGTGCGCGTGGTCCTCTTTGCCAACGGCATCCGCGGCGGGGACAGCCCGGAGGGGATCCGGTGGCTGGAGGCCTGGGGCCGGGCGGGCCACCGCATCGGGAATCACACCTACGGTCACCCCAACCTCGAAGAGGTCGGCCTGCCCCGATTCAAGGAAGAGGTGCTTCAGCTGGACCGCCTGATCCGCGGCGTTCCCGGCTACTGGCCCATGCTGCGGTTCCCGTACCTGCGCGAGGGAAGGGCGGGGGCGGAACGGCGAGCCGCCCAGGCCATGCTGAAGGATCTGGGATACGGCGTCGCGCCGGTGAGCATCCCGACCTACGACTGGCTCTTCAATGAGCGCCTCCAGCTGCTGCTGCAGGCCCGGCCCGAAGCCGACATCGCGCCCATCCGGACCCTCTACCTGCGGCACCTGGACGAGGTCCTCCGGGGCTACCGCGACCTGGGCGACCGGCTCCTCGGCAAGGATCCGGTCCACACGCTCCTCCTCCACCACAACCTCCTGAATGCCCTCGTCATGCCAGACCTGCTCCGGATGCTGGATGCGAACGGCTGGAAGGTGGTGGGCCCGGAGGAGGCCTACCGGGATCCCATCTACGCGGAAGACCTGTCGACCATGGGCTACAGCGAAAGCCACCTCGGCGCCCTGGCGCGGAAGCGGCGCATGCTCGTGGCGGAGGTCCAGCGCCTGGAGGCCCTGCTGGAGGGCGGGAAGACGGCCCTCAAGGAGCACGCGCCATGACCCTGACCTGGCTGCCCATCTGCCTGGCCCTGGCCGGTCTCGTCCAGGATCCGGCCGAGGGCCACCGGCTGCTCCGGGAGAATCGCCTGGAGGCGGCCCGGAAGGCCTTCGATGCCGTGCTGGCCAAGGCGCCCCAGGATGTGGACGGCCTGGTCGGAGCCGGGTTCACGGCCCTGCGCCAGGAGCGCATTCCGGAAGCGCTGGCCCATTTCCAACGGGCGCTGGCGCTGTCGCCCGCCTATGCGGATGCGGCCTATGGCTCGGCGCTGTGCCAGGAACGCCTGGGCAAAACGGCCGAGGCCCGGCGTCTGGCCAAGGAGGCGGTGCGCCTCGATCCGGCCCGCGAGGACTTCCAGACCCTCCTGGCCCGGGTCTCCCCGATGGAAGACTCGATTCCCCCGCCTCCGCCTCTCCCCGCGGAGCTGCGGGTGCCCTTCCGCACTGTTCCGGCCGGCTTCCAGATCCGCGATGGGGCGGGCTGGAAGACCGTGTATCTGAAGGGGGTGAACCTGGGCGCGGCCCTGCCGGGGCGGTTCCCCACGGAATTCCCGGGCAAGGAGGTCTATGCCGGGTGGCTGGCGGAGATGGGGCAGCTCGGGATCAACGCCCTCCGCCTCTACACCATCCACCCTCCTGCCTTCTACGAGGCCCTGCGAGAGCACAACCTCAAGGCGGCGCACCCGATCTACCTGCTGCACGGCGTCTGGGTGGAGCCCCCGCCGGGGGACGACTTCGGCGATCCCGTCTGGTTCGCGGCCTACCGCGAGGACATGCGGCGCGTGGTGGACCTGATGCACGGCCGCGCCAGCTTCCCGCCCCGGCCGGGGGCCGCCGGGGGCCATTACCGCGCGGATGTGAGCCGCTGGTGGATCGGGACGATCCTGGGCCGCGAATGGGAGCCCTTCAATGTCATCGCCTACAACCGGCGGCATCCGGGCGATTCCGACTGGAAGGGCCGGTTCGTGGAGGTGCGCCGGGCCCACGCGACGGAAGTCTTCATGGCCAAGGCCCTGGACACCTTCATCGGGCTCGAACACGACACCTACCATGTGCAGCGGCCGGTGGCCTTCACCAACTGGCCCACGCTCGACGCCATGACGCACCCCAGCGAGACCTCGTTTTTCGAGGAACAGCGGATCCTGAAGAAACTCGGCCTGCCCTATACGGAGGAAGTGAAGTCCGAAGTCTTCGACGACGACAGCGTGTCCATCGACATGGAGAAGTTCTCGGATCTCCCGGCGTTCAGGGGGGGGCTGTTCGCGAGCTACCATGTCTATCCGAACTATCCGGAGTTCATCAACCTCGACGCCGGATACGCGAAGGCTCGGGACGAGGAGGGGCCCAACAGCTACCTGGGGTATCTCAAGGAGCTCCGGGCCTACCACAAGAAGCACGCGGTGCTGGTGTCCGAGTTCGGGCTCAGTTCCTCCCGCATGCCGGCCCACTGGCAGCCCCAGGGCATGACCCACGGGGGCCTCGAGGAGAAGGACCAGGCCCGCCTGATGAAGCGCCTGATCCGGAACATCTACGACACGGGGTACGCCGGGAGCATCGTCTTCGCCTGGATGGACGAGTGGTTCAAGAAGACCTGGCAGGTCTCGCCGCTCGAGCTGCCGCCCGAGCGGAAGCCCCTCTGGTTCAACGCCATGGATGCGGAGGAGAACTACGGATTGATCGGGCATCATCCTGGGGCCAAGGGGCCGAACATCCTCATCGACGGCCGGGCCGACGACTGGAAGAACATCCCCACCTACCTCAAGAACGAGAATCTGGAGATGAAGCTCTTTGCCGACGAGGGCTGGTTCCATGTGGGCCTCTTCTGGAAGGGGGCCGTCGACTGGAACCGCGACACCTTCCTGCTGGGGCTGGACACCCTGGGGCCGGACCTGGGCAACCACCGCTTCCCCTTCGGCGTTCCCGTGCGGAACGGTGCGGGAATGGAGTTCACCCTCGAACTGTCCGCGAAAAGCTGCGGCGTCTGGGTGGACGCCCCCTACGAGTTCTCGCCCCACCGCCACCCGGGCCCTTCCCGCACCATCGCCCACGAAGACGGCCCCTGGCGCCAGATGCAGACGGAGACCAACCGCCTGCGGGTGGGGCAGGACCTGACGGTCTATCAGGCCCGCCGCTACGACATCGGGGCCCTGCACAAGGGGACCCAGGACCGCCGCGACCCCGCCTTCGATTCGCTGGGCGAATGGATGGACGGCCCCGGGTTCCTGGAAGTCCGCATCCCCTGGACGCTGATCCATGTCACCGATCCAAGCTCGCGCCGCGTGCTCCAGGATCCGGCGGACCTGCTGTCGATGGAGGACCACGGCTCGGTGACCACCGACGGATTCCGCGCCAGCCTGGTGCGGACGCGCCGCAAAGGGCCCGAGGGGCCGGCGGAGGTTCTCGAAACCCTGCCTGCCGCGAACCGGAACGGCATTCCCATCCCTCCCCTCTTCACCTGGCCCACCTGGGAGCAGCCCCGCTGGCATCCTTTCCGGAAGAAGGCCTTCGATGCCGTCCGGGATGCCTTCGCCGCCCTTCCGGCCCAACCCAAACCGAGCGCGCCATGATCCTCCTTCTGTTCCCAGCCACCCTGCAAGCGGCTCCGACCCCCAGCGACGCCGAGATGGGCCGCCTGCTCACCCAGGCCCGGCAGGCGCGGAACCAGAGCCACTGGGACGAGGCGATCAAGGGCTACGACGCCTTGCTGGCCAAGGATGGCTGGCACGAGACGGCCCTCTTCGAGCGGGCGCAGACCCTGGGATGGGCCCAGCGGTATCCGGAGTGCGTGACGGCCTGGCGCCTCTTCCGGGAGCGCGCGCCCTGGCGGGCGCGGGAAGCGGACCAGAACCTGGCCATGATGGCGAGCTGGGGGCGGAAGTTCGAGGTGGCCCTCACGACCCTGGAGCCCTATGCCCAGAAGGGCGAGCGCTGGGCGATCCTCGACAGCGCCAAGTACCTGAGCTGGGCCGGCCGCTACCGCGAGTCGCTGGCCCGCACCTCGACCTGGATCGCCGCGCACCCGAAGGATCGGGATGCCCTCCTCATGCAGGCCCGCGTGCTGAGCTGGGATGGCCGTCTGAGGGCGGCCCATGGGGCCTTCCAGCAGCTGGTGGCCCAGCATCCCGATCTGGGGGATGCCCGCCTGGGGCTGGCCCAGGTGTCGCTGTGGAGCGGCCGGGTCGAGGAGGCCCGGGTGGAAGTGGACCAGCTGCCGAAGGAGACCCGCGAGACGCCCGAAGGGAAACTCCTGGAAGGGCAGGTCCGGCTGGCGGAAGGCCGCCGGCGGGCGGCACTGGCGCAGCTGACGCCGCTGGCCCGGCAGGGCAGCCCCGTGCAGCGGGACGCGGAGGATCTGATCCGGGCCGCCGCCGAGGCGAACGGCCCCTCGGTGGAGATCGGCCAGACCCGCACCCTCACCAGCGAGCCCCTGCGCATGCTGGACAGCTCCGTGCGCGCCAAGCTGCCCCTCGGGGATGGCAGCATCGGCCTGAGCCACACCCTGCACCGCGCGGAACTGAGCGGCGCGGAATCCGATGCGCACGAGACGGCCGCTACCGTGGCCTATCCCCTGGGACCGCTGCGCCTCTCGGCCGATCTGGGCCGCCTCACGGGGCTGGGCGGGGATCCCGCCGGGTTCCATCGCCTGGGCCTTCTCTGGCGGTTGGGGCATGGCGCGGAGGTGAACCTGACCCAAGGCCGGAGCGTGATCGTCTTTACGCCCCAGGCGGTGGCTCAGCGGGTCGGCATCCAGAGCACGGACTTGGCCTTCACGCTGGCCGGCTTCGCGGATGTCCTCCGGCTCCAGGCCGGCACCGCCTCGGTCTCCGCGGGGAACCGCCGGACCACCTGGAGCGGTGCCTACGAGCACCGCTGGCGCCTCTCGCCCATCACCCTGTCCGCCGGGCTCACCAGCCGCGGCATGGGCTATTCGGAAACGCTGCCGCTCGGCTTCTGGAATCCGAGGCACTACCTCTTCCATGGCGCCACGGGCACCGCGGCCTTCGAGAACGGCCGCTTCGCCTTGTTGGTGGAGGGGCGCTGGGGGCGCCAGGTGACGGATCAGCAGGCCTGGACCACGGGCAAGGGCTACGCCGCGAACCTGAGCTGGGGCCTCGGGCGCAGCCCCGTCACGCTGCTGCTCGGCTGGTCCGACAGCACCTCGGGCCTGAACGCGGTAAGCGTGACCGACCCGAACACCTATCGCGAGCAGAGCTTCCGCTGGGGCCTCCGGGTGGCCGGCCCCTGGCGCTGGTAGCGCGCTACCAGGCCAGCAGCCGCTCCAGCGAGGCGGCCACGGCGGCCGGGCCCGGCAGGAAGGCCGCCTCCAGCGGCGGGCTGGCGGGGGTGGGCGTGTCGGCCGCACCCAGGCGCATCACGGGGGCGTCGAGCCAGCTGAAGCAGGCTTCGCCGATGCGGGAAGCCAGCTCGGCGCCGGGGCCGTAGGTGAGGCTGGCCTCGGTGAGCACCAGCACCCGGTGGGTGCGCTTCACCAGGTCCGCGATGGCGGCGTCGTCCAGGGGCCAGAGGGTCCGCAGGTCCAGCACGGCGACATCGAGGCCGGCCGCGGCTTCCAGGGCCGCATGCTGGGCCGCGCCGTAGGTGATCACGCAGGCGCGGGTGCCGTTCTTGCGCAGGGCCGCCTCACCCAGGCGCGCCGTGGGGGCCTCGTGCCACTGGTCCTTGAGGCGGCGGTAGAGGTGCTTGTGCTCGAAGACCAGCACGGGATCTGGGTCGTCGATGGCGGCGCGGAGCAGGGCGTAGGCATCGCGCACGGTCCCCGGCGCCACGACCTTGAGGCCCGGGCTGCCCAGGAAGTGTCCCTCGGGGTTCTGGCTGTGGAAGGGGCCGCCGCCGTTGCCGCCGCCCGAAGGTCCGCGGAAGACGGCGGGCACGGACTGCCCCCACCGCCAGTGGGCCTTGGCGGCGAAGTTCACCATGAGGTCCGCCGCCAGCAGCGCGAAGTCCATGAACTGGAACTCCGCCACGGGCCGCTGCCCCATGAGGGCCGCGCCGATGGCCGACCCGGCGATGGCCTGCTCGGAGATGGGCGTGTCGATGACGCGGTCGGGGCCGAAGCGCTCCAGCAGCCCCTCGGTGGCGCGGAAGGCTCCACCGTAGTTGCCGATGTCTTCGCCCAGGCAGCAGACCCGGGCATCGGCCGCCATCGCATCGAAGAGCGCCTGGCGGATGGCCTCGAGGTAGGTGCCGGAGAAGGCGGTCATTCCCCCGCCTCGAGCAACCCCCGCTCGTCGTCCAGCAATCCGCGCTCCGCGAGCCAGGCATCGTTGAAGATGCTGCTGAGGTAGCGGCCCGCGCCGTCCGGGAACACGGTCACGATGCGCGCCGGGCGGCCCAGGGCGGGCAGGCTCTTCGCGACCTGGAGCACCGCCCACAGGGCCGCGCCGCTGGAGCCGCCGCCGAGGACGCCCTCCTCCCTGACGAGCCTGCGCGCCTGCTGGAAGGCGTCGCGGTCGGATACCTGGTACATCTCGTCGATGAGCTCGAACTCCATGGTGGGGATGAGGAATTCGTCCCCCAGACCCTCGATGCGGTAGGGGCCGGCCTTGGGGTTCTTCTCGCCGCGGAAGTGGGGCGTGAACACCGAGCCCACGGGATCCACGGCCACGACCTTGATCGTCGGGTCCTTCTCTTTCAGGTAGCGGCCCACGCCGCCGATGGTGCCGCCGGTGCCGGCGCCGGCCACCAGGTAGTCGATGCGACCCTCCATCTGCTCCCAGATCTCGGGGCCCGTGCCTGCATAGTGGGCCGCATTGTTCTCGCGGTTGCCGTGCTGATCGGGGAAGAAGCAGCCGGGCGTCTCCCGGGCCAGGCGCGGCGTGATGTTGTTGTAGCTGTCGGGGTGCTCCGGCGGCAGGCTCGTGTCCACCTTGTGCACCTGGGCGCCGAGGGCCAGCAGCTGGTTCAGCTTCTCCTGGGAGATGGTGTCGCGCACCACCACCTTGAGCCGGTAGCCCTTCTGGATGGCCATGAGGGCGAGCCCCATGGCCGTGTTGCCCGAGGAGTTCTCGATGATGAGGCCGCCGGGCTTCAGGCGGCCGTCGCGCTCCGCGGCCTCGATCATGTGCTTCGCGATGCGGTCCTTGCTGCTCCCCATGGGGTTCAGGAACTCGAGCTTGGCGAAGACCTCCACCGGCAGGTTCTCGACGACGCGGCGCAGTTGGACCAGGGGCGTGTTGCCGATGGCTTCCAGCACGCTGCCGCAGGGCTTCCGGTAGAGCATGGGGATCCTCCGGAGGCCAGTATGACCGCTGCGCCGGTCTCAGATCCGAGCCACAATGGGGGCTTCAAGTTCCCTCCATCCGCGCGCAAGGGTGCCCCGGTGGTGGGCCCTCGGGGTTCCATGCCGCACCGATTCAAGGCCATCTTCGACCACCATTCCCATGTGAGCCTCTACGCCGCCCTGCAGGGCACGCCGGGCCTCTCGACCTGCGCGGATTCGGGTGCGGCGCTGGAGCTCATGCGGGGGCTTCCAGAAGACCGGCTCTCCCTGGTCATGGGCTGGCACAGTGGGCGCCTGCCCCTGTCGGAGGCGGATCTGGCCGGTCTGCCCCCGGTGCTCCTGGTGAACTTCAGCCTGCACGGGCTGAGGCTCAGCCCGGAGGGGGCCCGACTGCTCCGGGACACGGATCCCGAACTGGTGGAGCGATGCGCCGACGCCGACTGGAGCGAGCGGAACCTGGGGCGCCTCCTGGGCCTGTACGGCCGTACCGCGGGGCTTTCGCCCGCCAAGCTGGAGACCTGGATCCAGGGCCTGGAGGCCGTGGGCATCGGTGCGGTGGAGGACATGCTCTTGACGGGGACGGAGGCCTGGCGGGCGATGCGCGCCTCGCGCTGGGCCGACCGCATGCCCTGGTGGACCGTCCCGGCGATCTTCGAGACCCTGCCCGCCGAGGCCCAGGCCGAGTGCGCCGGGCTGAAGTTCTTCACCGACGGGGCCCTGGGCGCCCGGACGGCGGCTCTGGATTCACCCTTCCTCGGCGGCGAGCCGGGCCTGCTCCTCCACGCCGACGAGGCGCTGCGGCAGATGCTGGCGGCCGCCCATCCCCATGGCAAGGCCATCGCCATCCACGCCATCGGCGACCGGGCCATCGGGCAGGTGCTGAACGGGCTGGAGGACCTGGAGCGGCAGGGACTCCGCTTCCCCTTGGTCCGCCTGGAGCATGTCCAGTTCATCACCCGGGCGCAGGCCAGGCGGGCCCGGGACCTGGGCCTGGTGCTCTCCATGCAGCCGAACTTCTCCAGCGACAGCGCGGACTATGCGGACCGCCTGGACGGGCCGCGTCTGGCGCGGAACAACCCCTTCCGGATGCTCATCGACGAAGTGGGGTTCAGGCCGGGGCGGGACCTGATCTTCGGTTCGGACGGCATGCCCCACGGACTGGCCTACGCGGCCCAGTGGGGCCTCTTCCCGCTGTTCGAGGGCCAGCGCTTGACCCTGGCGGAACTGCTGGCGGGCTATGGCTCCGCGCCGGGGAATCCAGCCTGGGGGGAGCTGGCCGTGGACGAGGCGGCCCGAAGCGTCCGGTTGCTTTAACCTGGGTCGGCAAGAAACGCCGATCCCGGGGCACGCGCCCCCGATCCCTGGTGAGCCTTCGCCTAAATCACTGGTCTTGTTTCACCTGGATTGCGATCAAAATGGAATGCCAGGAACCGCGCCACCCCAGGGGAGCCCCCATGCCCAACATCGCCTCACTGCTGAAGGCCGAGATTCTCCGCCTCGCCCGAAAAGAAGTCCGCAACGAACTCGAGAGCCTCAAGAAGGCCTTGAGCCACTCACGCTCGGAGATCGCACAGCTGAAGCGTCGGACGGATCAGCTCGAGAAGCTGCAAGCACGGGTTTCCAAACAGGTTCTGGGGAGGCCGACCCCCCCGAAAAGCGAAGAGAGCACCTCCCCCATTCGCTTCAGTGCGAAGCGGTTCGCCGCGCAGCGCCAGAAGCTCGGACTCTCTGCCGCAGACATGGGTCTGCTGCTCGGGGTCTCCGGCCAATCCATCTACCACTGGGAGGCCGAGAAGAGCCGCCCCCGGCAGGCCCAGCTGGCGGCCATCGCCGCCTTGAGGAAGATCGGGAAGCGAGAGGCGAAGCGCCGACTGGAGCAGCTGGGGAATCAGGGCGTCTCGGAATAGGCCGATCGAGACCTGAGCCGGAGCTTAGGGGGTCCGGCCTCGACCCGTCCTCCCGCTAGACTGGTCCCATGCTTTCATCCCTGAGAATCCAGAACCTGGCCCTGGTGGAGGATCTGTCCCTGGATTGGGGGCCGGGCTTCACGGTGCTCACGGGCGAGACGGGGGCGGGCAAGTCCCTGCTGGTGGACGCGCTCTCCCTCCTGGTGGGAGCCCGGGGCGATGGGGAACTGGTGCGCCACGGGGCGGAGCGGGCCACGGTCGAGGCTGTGGTGGAAGGGCGCTTCGAAGCCTGGCGGGGCTTTCTCGCCGAGCGGGGCCTGCCGGAGGAGCAGCCCGTGGTGCTGCGCCGGGAGGTGGGGGCCGGTCGCAGCCGGGCCTGGATCAACGGGGCCAGCTGCGCCCTGGCGGATCTGCGGGATGCGGGCCGCCTCTGGATGCGCCTCACGAGCCAGCATGATCATCAGTCCTTGCTGGGCGAGGAGCGCCACCTGGCGCTGGTGGACGAGGTGCTGGGCCTCGAGCCCTGTCTGGAGGTCGAGGCAGCGGCGGTACGCGCGGCCGAGGCCGCGCTGAAGGCCCGGCGCCGCAGCGAGGCCGAGCGGGAGCAGCGCCTGGAGCAGCTGGCCGAAGCCCTGGCCGACCTGGACAAGCTCGCGCCGAAGCCCGGCGAGTGGGCCCAGCTCCGGGCGGATCGCGAGCCCCTGCGCCACGCCGTGCATCTCGAGCAGGCGTTCCGGGAGGCCGCGGAAGCCCTGAATGCGGGACTGCCGAAAGTGGAACTGGCCCACAAGGCGCTGGTGCGGGCCGTGAACCACTGGCCGGACGCCATTGCCGAGCAGGACCGCCTGCGCTCCGTGACCCTGGAACTGGAGGATCTGCTGGCGCTGGTCCAGGACCAGGCCATCCGCTGGGCCAGCGCCGGGGCCGATCGCATCGAGGCCATGGAGGCCCGGCTGGCCCAGTACGAGCGCCTGGCCCGCCGCCACCGCTGCGAACCGGAGGAACTGCCGGTCCGGGCGCAGGCCCTGAGGGACGAGCAGCGCTCCCTCCTGGCCGGGGATGCGTCCGTGAAGGAACTGGAGGTCGCCCTGGCCAAGGTGGTGGAGGCCTACCGGGCCGCTGCGGAGGTCCTGCATGGGAAGCGGACCGCGGCCATCCCGAAGCTGGAGGCCGAGGTGCAGAAGCGTCTGGGGCGCCTGGGCATGAAGGGGGCGCGCCTTCAGCTGCGGCTGTCGCTGGCGGAGGAGGCTGGCAGTCCGGTGCAGCAGAGCGGCCGGTCCGTGCGCGTGGCCGCGCAGGGCTTCTCGGCCCTGGCCATCTGGATCGAACCCAATCCCGGCGAGGGTTTCCGGCCCCTGGCCAAGATCGCCTCCGGCGGCGAGCTGAGCCGCCTCATGCTGGCCCTGGTGGGCGCCGGCCTCGCCCCGGGTATCGGCGTTCGGGGGGCCGGGGTGAAGGACGCCCTGACCCTGGTGCTGGACGAGGTGGATGCGGGCCTGGGGGGCGAAACGGCCCTGGCCGTGGGCAAGGCCGTGGCGGAGCTGGGGCGGGCCCACCAGGTGCTGGCCGTCACGCACCTGGCCCAGGTGGCGGCCCGCGCCGACCGGCATGGCCGTCTGCACAAGGAGACCGAAGGCGGCCGCACCCGCAGCGCCCTGGGCTGGGTGGCAGGCGAGGCGCGCAACCGCGAGTTGGCGCGGCTCCTGTCCGGCCATCCCGACCGCCCCGAGGCCTTGGAGCACGCCAAGGTGCTGCTGGAGGGATGAAAAAGGGCCGCTCGGAAGCGGCCCTTTTCCCTGGATTCGTTCAGCCTACTTGACGCTCACATCGTCGACGACGAAGGAGGTCTGGAGGCTGCTGTCCTCCACGGCATAGAAGCGCAGGCGGACGGTCTGGCCCTTGTAGGCCGCCAGGCTCAGCGACTTCTGCGTGTAGCCGGCGCCCTTGTTCAGGTTCGAGTAGGTCGCGAGGGTGGCGAGCACGGTGCCGGAGGTGTTGAGGACCTGGACCTTCAGGGTGTCGTAGGCGGTGGTGGTGGTGGTTTCCGCCGAGTCGACATGGAGCCAGAAGGTCAGGGTGCCCGTGGCGGTGCTGGGGATGGCGATCTGCTGGTAGATGTAGTCGGTGTGGGCGGAGCCGTAGCCGCACATCCAGGCGTCGTAGGAGCCGGTGTGGGCGGCCTGGCCGGTGAAGGTGCCGATGACGCCGCTGGTCTGGGTCCAGCTGGTGGCGCCGCTTTCGAACCCGCCGTTCAGGATCAGCTCGGCGCCGGAGGTGGCGTTGGACACGGAGAAGGTGGCGGTGGTGCTGGTGCCCACATTGCCGGCCGCGTCATAGGCCTTGGCCACCAGGCTGTGGCTGCCGTTGGTCAGGGTGGTGCTGTCGAAGGTCATGCTGTAGGGGCTGGTGGTGTCCGTGCCCTTCAGCGCGCCGTCCACATAGAACTCCACCCGGCTCACGCCGACATTGTCCGAGGCGGTGGCGGAGAAGGTGATGGTGCCGCTGGTGCCGGACTCGGTGGCCGAGACGGTGGGGGCGGTGGTGTCCGTGGATCCACCCGACCAGGCGGCGCCCACATTGATGCCGTGGAAGGCATTCCAGACGGCCTGTTCCTCGGCGCCGCCGGCGCCGTAGAGATCCTTGGCGGAGCTGATGGCGGCCGTGCGGGCCGCGGCGTAGTTGGAGCTGGAGGTGAGGTAGGTGGTCAGGGCCCGGAACCAGATGGCGGCGGCCTTGTCATTGCCGATGCCCGTCATGCCGCTGGGCAGGTAGGTGGTGCTGGTGTTGCCGGTGGTGGTGGCGCCCTGGCTCAGGAAGTAGAAGCAGCGGTTCATGGGGCCGCTGGAGTAGTGCACATCCAGGCTGCCGACGGTCGAGGACCAGGCATCGGGGCTGGAGCCGTCCAGGCTGGGCTTGTACATGTAGCGCAGGGGCGTGGACGCGAGCTGCTCGCCGATGGTCCAGTTGCCGCCGGTGTTGCCGATGGTGGCGCCGGAGCCGCCGCGGGCGTAGAACTCGATCATGGTGCCGAAGATGTCGGAATTGGATTCGTTCAGGCCGCCCGACTCACCGGAATAGGTGAGGTTCGCCGTGCGGGCGCAGACGCCGTGGCTCATCTCGTGGCCGGCCACATCGAGGGCGGTGAGCGTGGTGAAGGACGAGCCGTCGCCGTAGGTCATGCAGAAGCAGCTGTCGGACCAGAAGGCGTTGTCGTAGCTGTTGCCGATGTGGACGCGGCTGTAGGTGGCGGTGCCGGCACCATCGATGCCGTTGCGGCCGAAGACGCTCTTGTAGAAGTCCCAGGACTTGACCATGCCGAACATGGCGTCCACCGCGGCGGTTTCGCCGTTGGCGGCCGTGGTGGAGGAGCCTTCCACATAGTTGGCGCCATCGCCCCAGGTGTTGTCGGCGTCCGTGTAGAGGGTGCCGGCAGCCGTAGAGGTGGTCGCGGCGTGGGCCGAGTTGGTCACCACATTGTTGCCGAAGGTGCCGCCGGTGCCGCGGGTCATGTCCCGCAGCTCGTAGGTGGTGCCGGTGTAGTTCGTGGGGAGGGAGACGACGCCGTTGTACTGGCTGTTGCCGGTGCCGGTGGCGGCCGTGGTGTGGAGGGTGTTCCACTTCTTCAGGATGGCGCCGGTGTGGGCGTTCACGAGGTAGTCGGTGTGGCGGATGCCGTCGGCCTCGTTCTCGAGCTCGGTGTGGACATGGTAGGCCAAGGTGTGCCGGAGCACCTGGCGGGTCACATCGTCGGCATTCAGCTGGTCGAGGGCGCGCTTCCCGGGGCGGGTGACTTCCACCATCTCGGGATAGACCACCAGCTCCGTGGTCGGGGCGTAGGCGAAGGGGCCCTTGGGGGCCAGGTCGGACTGGGCCGCCGCCAGCGCTTCCCCCTCGCTCAGCGAAGGCATCACATTGATGGTGATGTTCCGGTGCAGGGCGTTGGTCAGCGGGAGTTCGGCGCCGTCCTTGCCGGTGTGGGTGATGGCGTCGCCGCCCCAGACCTTCACGCCCTTGTAGGTCTGCTGGAAGTGGCCATGGGTCTGGCCCAGCTGGTCTGAGTGCGAGTCGCGGAGCCGGAAGGCATGATCGGCATCCAGGCCCAGCTGGGTGCGCTCCGCCAGGAGGCGGTCGGCGGCGGCGTTCACGCGCAGGGATTCCTGCGGGGAACGGGCGGTCAGGGAACCGGCGGCGAGGGCCGCGGTCAGGAAGGACAGGGCCATGCGGCCCTTAGTCGTTGCCATGGGCAACTCCTTCAGGAAGGGGAAGAGGGTTCGCGACCGCCCCGGCTCTTCCGGCCTGGACGGCGCCCAGGCTTCGCGAGCGAAGACCTTGGGATCACGGGGGGGAAGAAAGAACGGAAGTGAGACCGTCAGCTTCCCGGCCCGTCCAGGGCCCCACAAGTTAAGGCTTGTTAATTTTTATGAGAATCAATTCTATTTGACAAAATACGATCTAACTATATTATTTAAAATAATTAATAACATATCTGTGAATCGTAATTGGAGGTTTTGATCAAGGCTCGCGACGGACGATGCGGCCCTCGCGCAGCACGAACCGCACCTGTTCGAGGGTGGTGATGTCCTTCAGGGGGTCGCCGTCCACCGCGATGATGTCCGCGGTGCGGCCGGCTTCCAGCGTGCCGATCTCGCCCTCGAGCCGCAGCAGTCGGGCGGCGGTCACGGTGGCGCTCTGGATGGCCTGCAGGGGCGTCATGCCGTAGCTCACGAGGTACCGGAAATCCATGGCCACCTGGCCGTGCTCGAAGACGCCGATGTCGGTGCCGTAGGCGATGGGAACGCCGGCCTCCAGGGCGGCCTTGAACCCGGCCCGGCGCAGGGGCAGGATGGCGCGGGCCTTGGCCAGGGAACCCTGGGGCACCTTGTAGGGATTGCCCGGCAGCAGGATGGATTCGAGGGCATAGAGCGTGGGCACGAGGAAGGTGCCGCGGGCCTTCATCTCCCTGGCGGTGGCGGGGCTCAGCAGGCTCCCGTGCTCGATGGAACGGACGCCGGCCACCGTGGCCTCGAGGATGCCGGCGTCGCCGTGGGCGTGGGCGCAGACATCCATGCCGCGCCGGTTGGCCTCGTCGACGATGGCCTTGAACTCCGCCGGACTGAAGCTGGGGGCGGCGGGATCGTCGTGGTTGGACAGCACGCCGCCCGTGGCGTGGATCTTGATGAGGTCCACGCCGCGCTTGCGCCATTCCCGGACGGTGTGCCGGGCCGCATCGGGGGAATCCACGATGTGCTCATCCTGGGTGTGGAGGTGGGGGGGAAACCCGTTGAGGTCACCGTGTCCTCCGGTGATGGAGAGGGCGGGGCCGGCCACCAGCAGGCGGGGGCCGGGGACATCGCCGCGGGCGATGGCTTCGCGCAGCGCCACATCGCCGAATCCGGCGGAGGCGCCCACATCCCGCACCGTGGTGAAGCCGGCTTGGAGGACCTTGCGGGCATTCACCACGCCATCGAGGATCAGAGCCCCCTGGCTGCGCTTGAGGTAGCCCAGCTCGCCCAGGCCCGCGGGGATGAGCAGGTGGGTATGGCAGTCGATGAGGCCCGGCAGCAGGGTGCGATCACCCAGATCGAGCGTTTCCGCACCCGCGGGCGGGGCGCCGGGCTGGATGCGGCCATCCTTCACCCAGACTTGGCCAGGGGTCTCGACCCTCCCGGTACGGACATCCAGCAGCCGCGCCGCCTTCAGGACGAGCGGGCGCTCCTGGGCGCAGAGCGCGAGGCCGAGGAGGCTGACGAGGAGGCAGCGCAGGATCATGGGGGCTCCGGGGAGGTGGCCTACGATAGCCCAAAGCCCCATCCCGCGCCCCCCGTTTCCATGACCTCGGGGGCCCGGGGCCTCTACACCTTCTTGGTGGACTTCTGCCGGATGCGCTTGGGCGGCGCGCCCTTGCCCCTCTTCGGCGCCTGCTTGGCGGCGGGCTTGGGGCCTTCCTTCTTCTTGGGGCGCGGCCGGGCCTTGACCTTGTCCACCCGCTGGGCCTGGAGGGACTCGTTGCTGCGGGAGGGCTTCAAGCCCTCGCCGGGATCCAGGATGCGGCGCACCGGGGCCACTTCCGGCTCCTCGCCCTCGCCGGTCTTCTTCTTCTGGACGCTGAGGCGCAGGGGCACGCCCGCCAAGCCGAACTGCTCCCGGAGCCGGTTCTCCATGTAGCGCACATAGCTGAAGTGCAGGCCCCGGTCCGTGTTGGCCTTCACCACGAAGCTGGGGGGCCGCACGCCCACCTGGGTCATGAAGTAGAGCTTGGGGAGCTTGCCGTCGATGGCATGTGGGCTCATGGCGCTCACGGTCTCACGCAGGAACCGGTTCAGCTCGCCCGTGGGGATGCGGCGGCCGTGGGCCTCCGCCAGCGTATCGATCATGCCGAAGAGTTTCGACACGCGCTGTCCCGTGAGCGCCGAAAGGAAGATCATGGGCGCGTGGTGCAGGAAACCCAGGCTGCGGCGCAGGTCCTCCTCGGCGCCGTAGATGGTGTGGGTGTCCTTCTCGACGAGATCCCACTTGTTCACCACGAGGATGACGGCGGCCCCGGCCTCCTGGGCGTAGCCGGCGATGACGGCGTCCTGATGGGTGGCGCCTTCCACGGCATCCAGCAGGAGCAGACTCACATCGGCCCGGGCCATGGCCTGCTTGGCCTTGAGGATGCTGAGCTTCTCTGCACCCTCGTGGGTCTTGCCCTTCTTGCGGATGCCGGCGGTGTCGATCATCCGGTAGACCCGGTCCTTCACATGGAAGACCGTGTCCACGGTATCGCGCGTGGTGCCGGCGACCTCGCTGACGAGGCTGCGCTCGTAGCCCAGCAGGCGGTTCGTGAGGGACGACTTGCCCACATTGGGCCGGCCGATGAGGGCGAAGCGCAGCTCGTCGGACAGGGAGTGGCTCTCGGCCTCCTCCGGTGTGCGGTGGAAGGGCAGGCGGGCCCGCAGGGCCTCGATCAGCTCGGGGACGCCCGCCCCGTGGGCGGCCGAGATGGCCAGCACCTCGTCGAAGCCCAGCCCGTAGAAGCCGGCATCGGGCGCGCCGCCCTTCATGCCGTCGAGCTTGTTGATGACGAGGAGGATGGGCTTGCCCTGGCGGCGCAGGCGCGCGGCGATCTCCTCGTCGCCGGCGGTGAGGCCGTCGTGGCCGTCCACCAGCAGGATGGCGACATGGGCTTCGCCCAGCGCGGCCTCGGCCATGCGGGTGATGCCCTGGGTGATGACATCGTCGCCCTCGAAGTCCAGGCCGCCGGTGTCCACCAGCTCGAAGATCTCCTCGGCCTCGCCCTCCTCGCTCAGGCAGGTGACGCGGCCGTAGCTGCGGTCCCGGGTCATGCCCGGCAGGTCGTGGACCAGGGCCGCGCGGCTGCGGGTGAGCCGGTTGAAGAGGGTGGACTTGCCCACATTGGGGCGTCCGCAGAGGGCGACGAGGGGCAGTTTCATAGTTGTTCCAAGCCTTCCAGTCTATCGGGCATGGGGCGAAAGGGCACGGGCGGATTTCGCGGGGGCGGCTACAGTGGACCGATCTTCCCCGGGGTGTCCATGATCCGTCCTCTGTCCATGCTCGTCGTCTCCTCGATTCTGACGGCGGCCCCCACCCCGAAGGTCCTCAGTCCCACCGCCACGGTGCAGAAGCAGATCGAGACCTTCAACGCCCACGACCTGGAGGGCTTCCTGGCCCTCTTCGCGGAGGAGGTGGAAGTCTCCGAGATTCCCGCCACCTCGGCCCCCACCGGCAAGGCCCGGCTCCGGGAACTCTACGCGGCGCGCTTCCAGGCGAATCCCGACCTTCACGCCTCCGCGGAGGCCCAGATGGTGTCCGGGGACTTCGTGATCCAGAAGGAGAAGATCAAGGGCCGGGCGGGCAAGGAGCCCCTCGTGGCCGTCACCATCTACCAGGTGAAGGCAGGGAAGATCGTGCGGATGTGGTCGTTGAGGGAATAGGGGGGACAGCCCCGCCTTTCACCTCGTCCCATACCATCGAGGGCTCGAACGCGTCTCCGTCGCCCTTTGGGCTAGGATCCGCCGGTCTCGTTCGGCGCCACATCAAGTGGCGCCTCGGCGAGCCCACTCGCGGGTTCGGGCCCCTCGGCCCCGCCGCAAAAAAAACGCGCCCAGGGGGCGCGTTTTTTGGCGGGGCTGACGGGGCTCGAACCCGCGACTTCCAGCGTGACAGGCTGGCACTCTAACCGACTGAGCTACAACCCCTTGCGTTTGTTGCATTTCACCAGGTAACTGGTGGGCGATGACGGGCTCGAACCGCCGACATGCTGCGTGTAAGGCAGCTGCTCTACCGACTGAGCTAATCGCCCGAATCGCCGAACCCTGATGTTCACACACGATGCGGGAGGGGTCAAGGCCAAAGCTCTGCGTTGAGGGATCCAGACTGGTCTGGTAAGGTTTTAAGACTTCCGTGCCAGGGGTTCCCGCGGACCAACGCTGGCGTCGGTGTGACCCTGGTCGACCCATCGGCCGTGGCCTAGGGATGTTTCTGGAGGGTGGCCTGTGGCGCTGCTGGAACTGGCGAATCTGACGCTCCGAACCCCGGACGGGGACGGCCCCGTGGCGCGCATCCTGGCCCAGATGCCGGATCCCATGCGGCCGGACCTGCCGGCCATCCTCTTCGTGATCGTCCTGCTCGTGGTGCTCTACCTCTACCTCCGCGTGGTCTTCTTCCAGCCCATCACGAAGGTGATGGCGGACCGCGACCGCGACCTGAGTGCCGGCGGCGACGCCAAGGCCCAGGCCTCCGCGCAGCTCGAGGCCCGGCAGAAGGACTACCAGGGGCGCCTGAAGGATCTCCGCGCCCAGGCCTTCGAGCGGCGCAAGGCCCTGGCGGACGCCGCGAGCCGGGAGAAGCAGGGCCTGCTCGACGAGGCGCGCACCAAGGCCCAGGCCGAACGGCAGACGGCGGTGGCATCCCTGAAGGCGCAGCAGGCGGAAGCCCGTCAGAACCTGCTGGCCCAGGTGGATGCGCTCTCCGAGTCCATGGCCCAGACCCTTCTGAAGCAGGCCTGAGCATGACAATGTTGACCCGACTGACCCTCTCCGCCGCCCTGGCGTTCAGCCCCCTGGGGCTCGCGGCCCAGGCGCACGACGCCCACGCGGCCCCCGCCGCCGAGAAGCACGAAGCTCAGCCCGCCGGCCATGAGGCCCAGCCCTCGGGGCATGACGGCCAGGCCGCAGGGCATGACGCCCCGGCCGCCGGTCACGGGGTCCCCGAGGCTGGCCACGAGGCCGCCCCCGGGCATGGCGACACCCACGGTGGCGCCCACCATGGCCCGGCCATGAAGCTCTTCGGCAAGGAATACGGCAACCTGGGCGCCTTCCTGGTCCAGCTGATGAACTTCGCCATCTATGGCGCGGCCCTGTTCTTCATGCTGAAGGGCGCCCTGTCGGTCATGTTCAAGTCCCGCAAGGAAGAGCTGGAGACGCTGCTTGCCCAGGCGGCGAAGGACAAGGCCGAGGGCGAGGCCCAGATGAAGGACATGGAAGCGAAGATGGCCGGGCTCGAAGGCGAGCTGGCGGGCATCCTCGCCAAGGCCGAGGCGGATGGCGAGGTCGAGAAGCAGCGGCTGCTCGAGGCCGCCAAGGCCGAGGCCGTCCAGATCCTGGCGCAGGCCCAGGCCGAGATCGGCTTCCAGAAGCGCCAGGCCGAACAGGAACTGCGCGCCCTCGTGGCGGAGCTGGCCGTGGAAGGTGCCGCCAAGCGCCTGGAGGCCAAGCTGCAGGGGCCCGAGGCCGCCAAGGCCGCCGGCGGGGTCATTGATCGTGCCATTCAGCAGATTGGAGGCGCCCAGTGAGCAGCCGCCTGACCGCCCGGCGCTACGCCAAGGCCCTTCTCCAGATCGGCGACCAGCAGGGCAATGTGCCCCAGCTGCAGCAGGAGCTGGACATGGTGGCCGCCGCCGTGGCTGCCAACGCCGACCTCTCCCGTCTGGTGGCCTCGCCCCTGGTGCTCCCCACCAAGAAGGCGGAAGTCTTCGAGACCATTCTCGCCAAGGCCAATGTCAGCCAGACCCTGCGGCACTTCTTCCGCGTGGTGGCCGAGGCTGGCCGCCTGAACCTCCTGCCGGAGCTCCGCCGGACCTTCGCGGATCTGGTGGATGAGCGGGCGGGCATCGTCGAGGCCAAGGTGGCCAGCGCCCAGCCCCTCAGCGAGACCCAGGCCCAGGCGCTGGTGGCCTCCCTGGCCGCCCGCACGGGCAAGACGATCCGCCTCACCTGGAGCCAGGATGCCGCCCTTCTGGGCGGTCTCAAGGTGCAGGTGGGCTCCACGGTTCTGGATGCCTCGCTCCAGGGCCAGCTCCGCCAGCTCAAGACCCAGCTTCTCTCCGCTTAATTCATTCGCTTTCAACTCGCAGGTTTGGAGGACTTCATGGACATTCGCGCGGAAGAGATTTCCCGCATCATCCGCAGCCAGATCGAAGGCTTCGACGCCCAGGTGGATGTGGCCGAGGTCGGCACCGTCATCAGCGTCGGTGACGGCATCGCCCGCGCCTACGGCCTCGAGAAGGCCATGGCCGGCGAGCTGCTGGAACTCCCGCACGGCGTCATGGGCCTGGCCTTCAACCTGGAAGAGGACAATGTCGGCATCATCCTGCTGGGCGACGCCGCCGCCATCAAGGAAGGCGACACCGTCAAGCGCACCGGCAAGATCATGTCCGTGCCCGTGGGCCCCGCCTTCGTGGGCCGCGTGATCGACGCCCTCGGCAATCCCATCGACGGCAAGGGGCCCATCCAGGCCGCCAAGACCAACCCCATCGAGCAGATCGCCCCCGGCATCGTGGACCGCAAGAGCGTGCACGAGCCCATGCAGACCGGCCTCAAGGCCATCGACAGCCTGATCCCCATCGGCCGGGGCCAGCGCGAGCTGATCATCGGCGACCGCCAGACGGGCAAGACCGCCGTGGCCGTGGACACGATCATCAACCAGCGCGACACCGGCGTGATCTGCATCTATGTGGCCATCGGCCAGAAGCGCTCCACCATCGCCCAGGTGGTGAAGACGCTCGAGGAATACGACGCCATGAAGCACACCATCGTGGTGGCCGCTTCCGCCTCCGAAGCCGCCCCGCTGCTCTTCCTGGCGCCCATGACCGGCGCGGCGCTTGGCGAGTACTTCATGTGGCACGGCAAGGACGGCCAGCCCGCGGGCAAGGACAACCCCGGCGGCCACGTCCTCTGCATCTACGACGATCTGTCCAAGCAGGCTGCGGCCTACCGTGAAATCTCCCTGCTGGTGCGCCGTCCTCCCGGACGCGAAGCCTACCCTGGCGATGTGTTCTACCTCCACTCCCGCCTGCTGGAACGCGCCTGCAAGCTCAGCGATGAGCGCGGCGCGGGATCGCTGACGGCCCTGCCGGTCATCGAGACCCAGGCCGGTGATGTGTCCGCCTACATTCCCACCAATGTCATCTCCATCACCGACGGCCAGATCTTCCTCGAGAGCGATCTCTTCAACGCCGGCGTCCGTCCGGCCGTGAATGTGGGCATCTCCGTGAGCCGCGTGGGCGGTTCCGCCCAGGTGAAGGCCATGAAGTCCGTGGCCGGCACCATCAAGCTCGACCTGGCCCAGTACCGCGAGCTGGCGGCCTTCGCCCAGTTCGGGTCCGATCTTGACAAGGCCACCCTGGCCCAGCTGAACCGTGGCCAGCGCCTGGTGGAGATCCTGAAGCAGGGCCAGTACCAGCCCATGGCCGTGGAGAAGCAGGTGGTCATCATCTGGGCCGCCACGAACGGCTACGCGGACGACCTGCCGGTCGCCCAGGTGCGCCGCTTCGAATCCGAGCTGATGGCCTACCTCGATGTGAACGCCCCCGAGGTGCTGCGCGGCATCCGCGACACCAAGGTGCTGAGCGACGACGCCAAGGCCCAGCTCAAGACCCAGGTGGCGGCCTTCAAGGAGACCTTCCAGGCCTCCCTGAACCAGACCGCGGGAGCCTAGTCCGATGGCCGGTCTCCAGGACATTCGCCGCCGCATCCGGTCGGTGAAGAACACCCAGCAGGTCACCAAAGCGATGAAGATGATCTCCGCGGTCAAGCTGCGGAAGTCTCAGGAGCGCCTGGTGGCCCTGCGCCCCTACGCCGGCAAGATGATGGAAGTCGTCCGCCGCGTCGTGGGCCGCATCAAGGGTGACGCCGAGATCCAGCCGGGCCCCGCCGCCCAGGCCTTCCTGTCCCCCCGCGAGGAGAAGCGCATCCGCGTGGTTCTCGTGGCCTCGGACAAGGGCCTCTGCGGCGGCTTCAACGCCAATGTGCTCAAGGCCGCCAACGCCTTCGTGGCCGAGTGCCCCGCCGAGATCGTCCATCTGGATGTGGTGGGCAAGCGCGCGGCCGAATGGGCGCGGAAGCGCAACATGACACCGGCCGGGGAGTATCTCGGCCTCCCGCTCACGGGCTTCCAGCGGGTGGTGACCGAGATCTCCGCAAGCGCCGCCGCCCAGTACCATGCGGGCGAGATCGACGCGCTCTATGTGATCTACAACTACTTCAACAGTGCCGTGGCGCAGACGCCCACGGTGTTCCGGGTCTTCCCCATGGAGCTGGATCGCCGTGCCGAAGGCCGCGATGCCGTCGAAGTGTCCCACCTGCTCGAACCCGATCCCAACGCGGTGCTGGAGACCCTGCTGCCCCGCTTCGTGGAGACGGAGCTGCTCCGCAACCTGCTGGAGAGCAGCGCCTCCGAGCATGGCGCCCGCATGGCGGCCATGGACAAGGCCAGCAGCAACGCCGGCGACATGATCGCCAAGCTGACCCTGACCATGAACAAGATCCGCCAGGCCAGCATCACCAACCAGATCATCGAGATCGTGTCCGGCGCCAACGCCTAAGCTTTTCTGCCCATTCCTTCGTCGAGGTCCCCCATGTCAACGAACCTTCAAGGCCGCGTGATCGCCATCGTCGGTCCCGCCGTGGATGTCGAGTTCGGCAGCCACCTGCCCGAAATCATGAACGCCCTGCTTACTGACATCGCCGGCGTCTCCGTCACGCTGGAGGTGCAGCAGCACCTCGGCGAGAACCGCGTCCGCTGCGTGGCCATGCAGCCCACCGAGGGCATGGTCCGCGGCCAGGTCGTGACCGACACCGGCAAGCCCATCAATGTGCCCGTGGGTCCCGAGACCCTGGGCCGCATCATCAATGTGGTGGGCGATCCCGTGGATGAGCGCGGCCCCATCGGCCACAAGATGACGCTGCCCATCCACCGCGAGGCCCCCAAGTACGAAGACCTGAACACCTCGTCCGAGATGTTCGAGACGGGCATCAAGGTCATCGACCTGCTGGAACCCTACGCGAAGGGCGGCAAGACGGGCCTCTTCGGCGGCGCCGGCGTGGGCAAGACCGTGCTCATCATGGAGCTCATCAACAACATCGCCAAGGGCCACGGCGGCTACTCCGTGTTCGCGGGCGTCGGCGAGCGCACCCGCGAGGGCAACGACCTCTGGCACGAGATGATGGATTCCGGCGTCATCGACAAGAACGACCTGTCGAAGAGCAAGGTGGCGCTCATCTACGGCCAGATGACCGAACCGCCCGGAGCCCGTGCCCGCGTGGCGCTCACCGGCCTCACCGTCGCCGAGTACTTCCGCGATGTGGAAGGCAAGGATGTGCTGCTCTTCGTGGACAACATCTTCCGCTTCACCCAGGCCGGCGCCGAAGTGTCCGCGCTGCTGGGCCGCATGCCCTCCGCCGTGGGCTACCAGCCCACCCTCGCCACGGAAATGGGCGAGCTGCAGGAGCGCATCACCTCCACCAAGAAGGGCTCCATCACCTCGGTGCAGGCCGTGTATGTGCCCGCGGACGACTACACGGACCCCGCGCCCGCCACCACCTTCGCCCACCTGGACGCCACGACGAACCTCTCCCGTGAGATCGCGGCCCTCGGCATCTACCCCGCCGTGGATCCCCTGGCCTCCACCAGCCGCCTGCTGGATCCCCGCATCCTCGGCGACCACCACTACAACACCGCCATGCGCGTGAAGGCGATCCTGCAGAAGTACAAGGAGCTGCAGGACATCATCGCCATCCTGGGCATGGACGAACTGAGCGACGACGACAAGCTCGTGGTGGCCCGCGCCCGCAAGATCCAGCGCTTCCTCAGCCAGCCCTTCTTCGTGGCCGAGCAGTTCACGGGCATGCAGGGCAAGTATGTGAAGCTCGAGGACAGCATCAAGGGCTTCAGTGAGATCTGCGACGGCAAGTGGGACCACCTGCCCGAGCAGGCCTTCTACCTCGTCGGCACGATCGAAGAAGCCGTCGAGAAGGCCGAGAAACTGGCCGCCGTATAGTCTTGTCTTTCTCCAACTCGGAATCCGCGCAGGCGGATTCCGAGCCTTGAAAAGAGCCCGCCATGTCTCAGACCATCAAATTGGAAGTGGTGACCCCGGAGCGGCCGGTGTTCTCGGCCGAGGTGGCCGAGGTGCAGTTCCCCACCGCCACCCGCGGGTACTACGGCATCCTGCCGGGCCACACGCCGCTGATGACCGAAGTCGGCGACGGCCTCCTGTACTACATCCAGGAAGGCCAGAAACACTGGATCACGGTCTTCGGCGGCTTCGCCGAGGTGGGCCCCGACCGCGTCACCATCCTGGCCCGCGAAAGCGAGACGGTGGACATGATCGATCTGGAGCGGGCTGAGGCTTCCCGCCAGCGGGCCCTCACGCTCCTCAAGGAAGCCCAGACGGAGCACGACATCGCCGCCGCCCAGGCCAAGCTCAACGCCAGCCTCACCCGCCTGCAGGCCGCGGGCCACCCCGCCGGCCACGGCTTCTGAGCCTGGCCGCCGCGAGCGGGCGGACGATGCGGATCCGGGTGACCCTGGATCCGCTTGCTTTCTGGAGACCTCTTGTCTGATCTGCTGATCCTCGATCCCCGGCCCCTGCGGGACCTCCTCGACATCGGGGCGGGACCGGAGCTGGTGCAGGAACTGATCGGGCTTCTCAAGGAGGATGCGCCCCCCCGCGTCGCCTCCGTGCAGGCCGCTCTGGCCGCTGGAGACGCCGCGACGGCCATCCAGGAGGCCCATCAGCTGAAGGGGGCCCTGGGCAATCTCGGGCTGCAGAAATTCGCGGACCTTGCCGCCCAGATCGAGGTCCATGCCCGTGAGGGTCGCCTCGACCCGGCGCGCGGGCTGGCAGGGCTCCTGCCGGCCGCCTACGAGGAGGCTCTGGTCGCGCTCGAGAGCGCCTTCCCGGAACCCTGACGATCTGCCCCGATCAGACCTGCGGGGCGGCTTCTACCAGACCAGCCGCTCGTCCTGGGTCAGCAGGCGGACGCGGGCATCGCCCAGGGCCTCGAGCTGGGGCAGCATGGTGGCTTTGTCGCCGGGGGTCAGATGATAGATCCGCACCGGCACGGCGCGACGGAGCTTCGCGAGCTCGGCACCCAGCTTGGCGGGGGTGAGGTGCTTGGAGGCTTCCGCCAGCCAGGCCTGCTCGTTGGGGAAGCTGGCCTCTGTGATGACCAGCCGCAGGTTCGGCGTGGCGTTGGCCACCTCCCAGATGCGGTCGGTTTCGGCGGTGTCGCTGGTGAAGATGAAGGCGTCCTTCCCGTCATCCACCTTGTAGCCCACGCAGGGCACCAGGTGGTTCACGCGGATGGGGGTGATGTGGAGGCCGCACACATGGTACGAGCACTCGGGCTCGATCTCCGTGTAGCGGATGGTGGGATCGTTGGGGCTGGGGATCACGCTGAAGTCGGGCCACAGCTCGTCGTTGAAGAGATGGCGCCGAAGCACATCGAGGGTTTCGGGCAGGGCGTGGATCTCCACGGCCTCGTGCGTGTGGCCGAAGATGTTCTTGGTGAAGAAGGGCAGCGTGCAGATGTGGTCCAGGTGGGAGTGGCTGAGGAACACATGCTGGATCTTCACCTGCTCGGCCACGGTCAGGGCGGCCGTGATGGAGCCCGCGTCGATGGCCACGCAGCCGTTCACCAGCAGCCCCGTCAGGCGCTCGCCGTCGGCTTCCCCGCCACTGCAGCCCAGGATCCGGAGTTCCATCGTCCCTCGGAGAATGAGCCTCCATCATACGGAAAAGGGGCGCCGGGAAGCGCCCCTTTCACGCCCGGCGAGCCTGGATCAGAACCGGATGCCGCCGTAGACGCCGATCTGCACCTGGGGTGCCAGGGCTTCAGTGAGATCCTGGCGCGTGTTGGTGGTGTCCTTCTTGGTGAGGGGCGCGGCCACCTCGAAGAGGAAGAAGGGGCTCACCACGGGGGTGGGGATGCTGAAGCCCACATTCACCCGGGCCCAGGGACGACCCAGGGTGCTGTCGGTGCTGGCCCCGGAGGTGGGGCGGAAGCTGAGCTTCTCGGAGCGGTATTCCACGCCGGCGCCCACATTGACGAGGAGCTTCCAGTTCACCATGGCGCCCGCGGCCCAGTACTGGTTCTCCAGCTCGCCGTACTTGGTGCCGCCATAGGTCAGGTCGCCGGTGGTCTTGTTGTGCCAGGTGGCATTCACCTGGAGGGCGGCCACCTTGAGGTCGAGCACATCGAAGCCCCCGCGGATGCCGAAACCCGTGGGGCTCACGGCGTCGTATTTCTGAGTGCCGAGGGCACCCGACGCGGCCTGGGCCTTGCCCACCTGCTTGTCCAGCAGGAGGCCCACCTCGCCACCGAAGGCTGGAAGTACGGCCAGCATGGGCACGAACAACAGCGTCTTTCGCATGGGAAGCCTCCAAATCAGACGAATACTGCATCATCGGCCCGGAACCCCACCCGGTCAACCTCCTTTGGATCGAGGATGTACGGTCCGGGCGACTTTGCTACCCTCCAGGGATGCGGGCCCACCTGCGCTTCCTGATCCTGGACGATTTCGACCCCGATACCGGGGAGTTGGCGCTGCGCGTGGCCTTCCAGCCCGGCCCCGACCCCGGCCTCGAGTTGATCCGTCTCAGGCTCCACCTGGGCCGGACGGGGAACCCCCTGGACCCTCTCAGCCGCGAGCTGCGGACCCATGTGCAGATGCCGGTGCCCCCCCTTTGGGAGCATGGCCTCAAGACGATCGTCCACGCCATCGAAGAGGAACTGGCCGCTCCCGAGGGGCGCAATCCCCTGCGCTACCTGTGGGTGCGGACCCAGCTGCTCCATCCCGCCGATCCGGCCCACTCCACCCCGAACCATCCCGTGCCTCGGCAGGTGGAGGTGCTCCGGGACTGGGCCAACCGGCTGGATCAGGAGGGGCAGACCCTGCGCGCCGCCGAGATCCTGGACCGCCTGCTGCTGCTGGCGCCCAAGGATGTGGCCAGCCTCGCCTACCTGGCCAGCTTCTTCCGGGCCCAGGGTATGGCCGAGGAGATGGCCGCGGTGGCGGAGCGGTGGATCAAGGCGGAGCCCGGACGCGTGGAGGCGCACCTGCGCCAGGGCGAGGCCCTGTTGCGCCTGGGCCGCGCCCAGGAGGCCCGCGCCACCTTCGAGGCCGTGCTGAAGATCCATCCCGTCCACCTCCTGGCCCACCTCGGCATGGCCCAGGCCCTCGGCCTGATGGGGGGGAATCCCTTCCCCCACCTGGACGCCGCCCAGGAGCTGGATCCGGCGGCCACGGCCTCGGTGCTGCGGGAGACCTTCGACTACCGGCTCCTCGCGCCTCCGGAAGGGGACCGGCTCCACGGGCTGGATGGACTGCCCTCGCTGCTGGGCATCTCCGGGGCCGAGGTCCAGGACTTTGTCCAGTTCCTCGGCCTTCCGCTCAGCGGACCCGAGGGGACCGTGCGCGAGTCGGAGCTGGCCCGCTGGGCGGGCGTCATGAACCGCTACGCCCTGCTGCCCGGGGGGCTGCACTGGTCCGCACCCACGCCGCGGCATCTCCCTGAACTGGCCTGAACCCGGGTTGATGGCTCTGAAAGGCGGAGGGTCCAGCCCGGTTCTGCAGCGTCTGCTTGGCCTGGCGGTCCGGGTCTTGCGATGATGGGGTTTGCCCCGGGGAGTCCCATGTCCGTCCTGCTCAGCACCGACCTGCCCTTTCCCGTCTTCCGCCGGGGCAAGGTCCGGGATGTGTACGACCTCGGGACCGAGCTGCTCATCGTCGCCACGGACCGCATCAGCGCCTTCGACTGCGTGATGCCCGAAGGCATTCCCGACAAGGGGCGCCTCCTCACCGCGGTGGCGTCCTACTGGTTCGCGGCCACGGAGGATCTGGTGCCGAACCACTTCCGCGGCCACCCCGGCTGGCCCGCGGCCCTGGAGGCCCACCGGAAGGACCTGGCCGGGCGCGCGGTCATCGTGGAGAAGACCCGGCCCCTGCCCGTGGAATGCGTGGTGCGGGGCTATCTGGCCGGCAGCGGCTGGAAGGAATACCAGGCCGGCGGCAGCGTCTGCGGCGTGGCGCTGCCGCCGGGACTCCGCCTGGCGGACCGGTTGCCCGAGCCCATCTTCACGCCTGCCACCAAGGCCGAGGAAGGTCACGACGAGAACATCAGCTTCGAGCGCATGGCCGGCATCGTGGGTGCGGAACTGGCAACCCGGCTGCGGGATCTCAGCCTGGCCCTCTACCGGCGCGGCGCCGAGCTGGCGGCCCGGAAGGGGATCCTGCTGGCCGATACCAAGTTTGAATTCGGCCTCAGCATCTCGGGCGAACTGCTGCTCATCGACGAGGCGCTCACGCCCGACAGCAGCCGCTACTGGCTGGCCGACAGCTGGGCGCCCGGCCAGAATCCGCCGAGCCTGGACAAGCAGTTCCTCCGCGACTACCTGGAAACCCTGCCCGATTGGAACAAGCAGCCCCCGGCGCCGCACCTCCCGGAGGCCGTGATCCAGGGGATCCGCGCCCGCTACCTGGACCTCGCGGGGCGCTTCGGCATCGACTAGCTCGACTTAATTCTTCTTCAGGACCTCGGGGTCCCCCGTCAGGCCGATGCGCAGGTGGGCCGGCTCCAGCCAGCGGCGCAGGGCGCCGTTCAGGGCCTCCAGGGTAAGGGCCTCCAGGCGGGCGGGGCGGACGGCCCGGCCGCGAATCTCCTTCATCGCCTCGGCGATCCGGGCCTCGGGATGGAGGGTGAGCAGGGCCCGCCCCTCGGTCCACGCGGCCCGGGCGCGGCGCAGATCCGTCTCGGTGAACCCGCGCCGCCGCAGGGCCTCCAGGCGCGCACCGAGGCTGGCCCGGGCGGCGCGGGCGGAGGTCTCGCCATCCAGCGTGGCCACCAGGCACGGCGGTTCGATCCGCAGCTTCGCGGGGAAGAGGGCGGGATCCTCCGGCAGCAGCAGCATGAGCAGGGCTTCCGCCTCCGGCGCGAGGTCAGCGGGGGCGGCGGCCACGACCTGGGCCTGCAGGGGGGCGCCGGGCGCGGGGATCAGAAGCGGGCCCGGCTCCGTGGCGGCCGGACTGGGTGTGGCCGGGGTCGTGGTTGCCGGGGCATTGGGGGCCGGAGCGACGGAGGCCGGAGGTGCCGGGGGCGCGGCCGTCCAGGTGCCGAAACTCAGCAGCACGAGCCGCTTCGCCTGTTCCAGGCCCAGGTCGCCATGCAGGATCAGCACGGCCCGATCGGGGCGGAAGGCCCGGGCCCGGAAGGCCAGCAGGTCCTCCAGGGTGACGGCGCCCAGACCGGCGATGGTCGGCGTGCGGAGGGACTGTTCCGGTTCGAGGGCGCGGCGCAGCCGCGCATGGGGCGAGGCGTCCAGGCGGCCGGCCTCCCGCCAGCAGGCGAGGCGCTGGATCTCCAGGACGAAGGGATCGAAGACCGCCCGGAGCACCCGGTCCGCCAGCAGGCCGAGGGCCCGGTCCTGATCCCGGCTCCGGGCCACCAGGCGCCAGGAGATGCCTTCGTGGTCCAGCCCCTGGACCAGACGGATCCCCGAGCCCTCCAGGGCTTCGTCGATGTCCTGGGCCTTTAGGGAGCCTGCATCGGCCTGGTCCAGCATGCGCAGGGCCAGGACCGCCAGTTCGGGGCGGCCAGGCGGCCCGTCGCCGGGCTCCAGGTCCAGCTGGAGGCGGATCCGCACCAGGGGGCGCTCGTGATCCTCCAGGTGCACCACGCGGAGACCGTTGGGCAGGGTGAACCGTTGGATGCCGGCGGAGCCCGCGGGGGACTGGGCCCAGATCAGGCCCGGGAGGGCGAGGGTCGCCCAGACGGTGGTCAGGGCCGCAGCCAGGGGTTTCATCGTTTCTCCGGAGCGAGCTGGGCCTCGAGCAGCTTGAGGGTGCGGAGGCGCTCGCTGGCATTGAGCATCCGGAGCTGCCGGAGGCCTTCGGCCACCAGGTGCTCGCGCTGGGCGAGATCCTCGATACGCGTGGCGGCCAGGGCCTTCAGGACCCGGGCCATCTCGGCATCCAGCGGATCCTTGCCCTCGTCGGCGTCCGGTTGCAGCAGGACGGTGGTGCGGTGCGTGGGCCTCAGCCAGGTCCGTGCCGCGGTCTGGACGGCCTCGGGGCCGAGGGTCCGCAGGCGCTGGATCTCCAGGTCCGAGAGGCGCCAGTCCCCGCCCTCGACCCAGGCGAGGCCCAGGTTCCGGGCCAGGCTGGCGGGGTCGTCCTGGGTGACGAGGTGGTCCACCTCGAGACGGGCCAGGGCCTTCTGCCATTCGTCCAGGGGGATGGGCTCCTGCTGGAGGCGCAGGATCTCCGTGTGCAAGGCGCCTTCCACTTCCGCGAGGCTGTGCCCCTCGGCCGGAGTCAGGTCGGCGACCAGGAGGCCCCGCAGCCGGCCGCCGGGCACATCCAGCTGGATTTCCGTGTGTTCGGCCAGCGCCTTCTGGGCCACGAGCTTGAGGGGCAGGCGGCTCGACCGGCCACCCCCGAGCAGTTGGGCCGCCATGCAGAGCGCGAGGTGGTCAGCCTGGGCCCGGGGAGGGATGCGCCAGCCCACCAGCAGGCGGGGGGCCGCTCCCAGGGCGGCCTGGACCCTCCGGTCCCCCAGGTCCGCGGGGATCTCCGGGAGGATCGGATCCTCGACTTCCTTGGTGGCTGGGAGGAGACCGAAGTGGCGCTCCACGACGGGGCGTACCGCATCCATGCCGAGGCTGCCCACGACGACCAGCATGAGGCGATCCGGGCCGCAGGCATGGCGCGCCCAGGCCCGCAGGTCGGAGCGGCGCAGGGCCTCGATCGCCGGCAGGTTGTCGGCTAGGTCGCGGCCATAGGGGTGGCCGGGCAGGGCTGCGCCCCGCAGCAGGGCGATGCCCTGACGCCCGGGCAGCCGAAGGTCCGCGATGAGCGCCGAGCGGGCCTCGGAAAAGCGGCTCAGCTGGAGTACGGCCAGGCGCTGGGCCTCGGTGCGGCACCAGAACTCGAAGGCTTCGGTGGGAAGCTCGGTCTGCACCACCAGGGCATCCGGCCCGGCGCTGGCGGTCTGGCGCCCACCCCTGGCCGCGTAGGCGTCCGCCAGCGGCGAGGCCGAAAACCGGGCCCGCAGGGTGGCCTGCAGGGCCTGGAGGCTCGACTCCAGGGCCGGGGCCTGGGTGGCCGTGGCGGGATCCTTCTGCAGGCGCAGCCGCTCCAGGCGGAGGGCCTCCAACAGCCCCTCCTCCTGCTGCAGGAGGGCATCCAGAGAGGTCGGTCCATGGGTGGAATCCAGGTCCTCGGGCCAGGTGGCGCCATAGAGGGCCCGGGCCAGCAGGTCCGTGGCGCCGGCCAAGGCCGGGGGCTCCTCGGCCCGGCCCCGGCGGAAGACCAGGGTCGCGTGGAAGGCCGTCAGGTCGCGCCGCTCGACGACCAGGAGGCGGATCCCGTTCGCCAGCCGCCGTTCCTGGACATCACTCAGGCCGGGGGCCGGGCCAGAAACTGAGCCCGCAGCCTGAGCCCCCAGGCTGGAGGGGGTGAGAAGCCCGGAGATGGCGACGAGGATCGGGACCAGGAATCGCATGGTCCCCAGGGTAGCCCGGGAGGGTGCTATTTGACGCGGATGCTGCCGTTGGTGGTCTCGAGGCGGATCGCCTGCGACCGCCCGGGTACCTTCAGGTGGGCGCTGTGCTTGGAGATCTCGATCACCTGCGCCCCGGCCACCTTGATGTCCAGCGAGCCGTTGCTGTTCTCGGCGACCAGGTCGCCCGTGGCCTTGCCCAGGTCGACTTCGATGCTGCCGTTGGTGGACTCGAGATGGATGCCTTCGCCCCAGCCGTCCAGGTTGCGGGCGCGGATGCTGCCGTTGGTGGTCTCCAGGTTGATGCCGCCCTCCACATCCTCGAGCACGATGCGGCCGTTGGTGGTGCTGCCCCTGAGGCGGGCGGCCAGGCCGCGTCCCTCGATGGGGCCGTTGGTGGTGTCGACATGCACTTCACCGCGGACGCGGGTGATGAGGATCGCCCCGTTGGTGGCCTCACAGCGGGCGTAGCCCTCGAGGTTCTCCACGGCCACCGTGCCGTTGGTGGTGCGGAAGTGGCCCATGAGCTTCCGGGGCACCTGGAGGGTCATCTCGCAGCGGGGGCTGATGTAGACGCCGAAGCTCCAGGAAGGCTGCTGGAAGACCGCCTCGATGTCGAGGTCCTGGCCCTTCCGCTGGAGCACGAGCTCCACCCGGCGCCGCTCGCTGTCGCGAATCTGCGCGGTGAGGGCGACCTCATCCCGCTCCCAGCCGGTCACCCGGATGCCGCCGTTGCGGTTCTTGACCCAGAGTTTCGATCCCTGGGCCAGCTTCTCCGTCCGCTGCTCCGTGCGGGATCCCGTCGGCAGGTCCACGCCGATCATGGGCGCCGGCGGGGCTGGGGGCGCGGGCGGCGGCGGGGGCGGCGGAACCTGCGCCAGCAGCGCACTCCCGACCAAGAACAGGGGGATCCAGCGGCTGGAAACGGTCATGGCGACTCCCGTGGGAGAAAGAGCCAGGGCGGGCCTGGGTGAGAAGTTCACGCTCCGGGGCCGGAGGCGTTTAGTCAGGTTAACCTGGAAGGTCCCCCCGGGAGTCCGCCATGTCCGCCTATGTCCTGTCTGCCACCCGCACCGCCGTCGGTTCCTTCGGAGGCGCGCTGAAACCCTTGAATGCGGTCCAGATGGGCGCCCTGGCCATCACCGAGGCCCTGGTCCGGGCCGGGGTGGAGCCGGCCGCCGTGGGCGATGTGGTGCTGGGCAATGTGCTCCAGGCCGGCAGCGGCCAGAATGTGGCCCGCCTGGCGGCGCTCAAGGCGGGTCTGCCCCACGCCACCCCGGCCCATACGCCCAACCAGGTCTGCGGATCGGGCCTCAAGGCCGTCGCCCTCGGCGCCCAGTCCATCCTGATGGGCGATGCGGACTTCGTGGTGGCCGGCGGCACCGAGAGCATGTCCAACGCGCCCTACCTGCTGCCCGCGGCCCGCTGGGGCGCCCGCATGGGCCACGCCCAGCTCGTCGACAGCATGATCCAGGACGGCCTCTGGTGCGGGCACGGCGACACCCACATGGGCATCACCGCCGAGAATGTCGCCGCCCTGCACGGCGTCACCCGCGAGGCCCAGGATGCCTTCGCCCTCCGGAGCCAGAGGTCGGCCGCGGCCGCCCAGGCCGCCGGGGCCTTCGACCGGGAGGTGTTCGCGGTCACCCTGGCGGGCAAGAAGGGCGATACGGTCTTCAACCGCGACGAGTACATCAAGACCGACGCCTCCGCCGAGGGCCTGGCCAAGCTCAAGCCCGCCTTCAAGAAGGACGGCACGGTGACCGCCGGCAACGCCAGCGGCATCAACGACGGCGCCGCGGCCCTGGTGCTGGCCACCGAAGCCGCCGCGAAGTCCCACCGGCCCATCGCCCGCATCCTCGGCTTCGCCCAGGCGGGTGTGGACCCCGCCACCATGGGCCTGGGGCCCGTTCCCGCCATCCGGAAGCTGCTGGCGAAGACCGGCGTGAAGCTGGCCGACATCGACCTCTTCGAGCTGAACGAGGCCTTCGCCGCCCAGAGCCTGGGCGTGCTGGCGGAACTGCCGGAGATCGATCCCGCCAGGGTGAACCTGCGCGGCGGCGCCATCGCCCTGGGCCACCCCATCGGAGCCAGCGGCACCCGCATCCTCGTCACCCTGCTGCACCTGCTCCAGGACCAGGACAAGAAGCTCGGCCTGGCCGCCCTCTGCGTCGGCGGCGGCCAGGGCGTGGCCATGCTGGTCGAGCGCCTCTAGAGACGGTCGGGTTTCCATGATCACCCTCACCCATGTCGGCAAGCAGTACGACCGCATCCACACCGCCCTGGCGGATGTGAGCTTCGGCATCGAGGCCGGAGAGTTCGTGTTCCTCACGGGGCCCAGTGGGGCGGGGAAGTCCACGCTGCTGAAGCTGCTCTTCCGCGAGCAGGTGCCCAGCAGCGGCGAGATCCAGATGGCGGGCCACCGGCTGGCCTCCATGCCCGAGAAGGAGATCCCCCTGCTGCGGCGTAAACTGGGCGTGGTGTTCCAGGATTTCAAGCTCATCCGCAGCCGCACCATCTTCGAGAATGTGGCCTTCGTGCTCAAGGTGCTGGGCGTCAGCGCCGCCGAGCAGAAGCAGCGCACCTTCCGGGCCCTCAAGATGGTGGGCCTCCAGCACAAGCTGAGCAGCTACCCTCTGCAGCTGTCCGGCGGCGAGCAGCAGCGCGTGGCCATCGCCCGCGCCCTGGTGAACGATCCCCTGGTGCTGCTGGCGGACGAGCCCACGGGCAATCTGGACCCTGATCTGGCCCAGGAGATCATGGCCCTCTTCGAGCGCATCAACGGCCAGGGCACCACGGTCATCGTGGCCACCCACGACCGGAGCCTCATCCAGCGCATGAAGAAGCGCGTCATCGGCCTCGACCACGGCCGCATCGCCTTCGACCAGCCCGCCCCCACGAGCCTGGTGACAGTCTGAGGCGTGGTTGGCGGTAGTCTGGAAGCTGCAGACTGGATTCCCATGGCCCAACCCCTCACCGATGCCAAGTTCGTCACTTCCGCCGCCGACGCGAAGAAGCTCGGGGTCTGCCACGCGGAGGTGGCTTTCGTGGGGCGCAGCAATGTGGGGAAATCCTCCCTGCTGAACGCCCTGGCCAACCAGAAGCAGCTGGCGCGGGTCTCCAAGACGCCGGGCCGCACGCGGCTCATCAATGTGTTCCTCACCGGCCCCGACCGCTGGATCGTGGACTTGCCGGGCTACGGCTTCGCCACGGGCCCCGCGGCCGAGCGGGCCACCTGGCAGAAGATGGTCGAGGGCTACCTCACGGGCCGCGCCACGCTGCGCATGGTCTTCGTGCTGGTGGATGCGGAAGTGGGTCCCACCAAGCTCGACCACCAGATGATCGAGTGGCTGCGCGCCGAGAGCCTGCCCCACCGCATCGTGGCCACCAAGGCCGACCAGGTGAAGCCCAGCAAGGCCCTCAAGCAGCGCAAGGATGTGGCGGCCGACCTGGGCCTGCACGCCAGTGACATCGCCTGGGTGAGCGCGGGGAAGGGCACGGGTATTCCCGAGCTGCGCCGCGAAGTGGCGGACCTGCTGAATCTTTAGAGGTCCTCCACCCGGCCCTCGCGCCACACCATAAACTGCCCCTCGTGCGCCCAGGGCAGGGCGAGGCCGTTGGCCTCCCCTTCGCGGGTGTGGAAGTGGCCGGTGAGGAAGGTCATGCCGGGATGTGCTTCGGCGGCGGCGCGGAAGGCCTCGCGGGGGAAGGCCAGCTTGTAGGCGGCGTTGGTGGTGCGGAGCTTCCGCTCCATCCAGGCGGAAACCCGGCGAGCCGTGCCGCCGGGCATGAGGCGGAACACCAGCCACAGCAGGCCCGAGCGCGAGGCCAGGTTCCACAGCCGGTACTGCCGGTCCGCGGTGTTGATGAGGTCGCCGTGCTCCCAGGCCAGGGTCTCCCCTTCGAGGGTGCCGCCGATGCCTTCGCCCATCAGGTCAAAACGCGCGGCGTGGGGATCCAGGAAGTACTCGCGGTTCCCCAGCCACAGGCCCACCCAGCGGCCGGCGGTGCGGCGGGCCTCCACCCAGGCGAGGAAGGCGCGCTGACCCTCGGTCTCCATGCCCGGAAGGCCCACCCACACATCGAACACATCGCCGAGGAAGAGCCAGTCGGCTTCCGGGTGGGCGGCGGTGGCGGCCTCCAGCCCGGTGAGGGTGGCGCCCCAGTGGGGATCGGCCACGAGGATGAGGTCGCGGGCGGGATCCGGTCGCCTCCGCCGGCCCCGCCACCAGGACAGGGCGCCCAGGCGCCGCGTCACCAGGAGGTGGAGGGAACCCGCCGTCAGGGCCAGGATGCCGCCCACGGTATCGGCCACCCAGTCACCGAACTCGCAAGCGCGGCCGGGGACGAAAGCCTGGTGCCACTCATCCGAAGCACCGTACAGGGACACGGCGGCCAGCACCAGGAGGTGGCGGCGGTACAGGGGCAGGTCCGGCCGGGTGATCCGCAAGGTCAGATCCAGCGCCAGCGCCAGGGCCCCGAACACGGTGGCGTGGGCAACCTTATCCAGGGGCGGGGGCAGCTGGATGCCGCCCGGATACTGCGATTGCGCACTCAGCGAAAAAATGGCCGCAGCCACCGCCAGGGGAAGGATCCAGAGCCATCGCATGCGCATGATCCATCGAAACACAGGCGGAGCGGGGAAGCGACCCGGGCCCGGGCACCGGTGCCCCGGGCGGGCCTCAATCCGGAGCGGATGACGCTCGAATAACTATTTTATTCAAAAGAATTGTAATGAATTCGCTCGCACCCGATGGACAGATCCCCACCGGGTCCTCTGGGTTTTCCCGCCAGGCGGCGGGGAAGGGATCATGATGCAGGTCCGGCACCGCCGATTCCGGACCCGCCATGCCCACCGCACCCCTCAAGGCTGATCTCCGGCATGTGACCTACGCGCTTTCGGACGCGCTGGATCTGGTCGGCCTGAATGATGTCGGCCACGGCAAGCGGGTCGGCATCGTGGCCTACGCGTGCGCGAAGCAGAAGGGGATGAGCGAGCCGGAGGCGACCTTCCTCTTCGACCTCGGCCTGCTGCACGACATCGGCGTGTCCTCCACCGAGGTCCACCGCAGCCTCCTGGCGGAGTTCGACTGGGTGGGTTCTCCGCTGCACTGCGAGATCGGCTACGAGCTGCTGCGGGCGTTCCCGCCCCTGGCTGCCCTGGCGGTGCCGGTGAAGCACCACCACACGCGGTGGGACCAGTTCCCCACCCTCGGGATCGAGCCCTCACAGGCCTGGCAGGCCAACCTGATCTTCCTGGCCGACCGGGTCGATGCGCTGGCCGCGCCGTTCCACGGGGCGGGCACCGTGCTCCTGCACACCGGGGAGATCCGGACCCTGATCCAGCAGCGTTCCGGGACCTTCTTCGCCCCCGAGCTGGTGGAGCTGTTCCTGGAGGCCTCCCGGTCCGAGGCGTTCTGGCTGCTCCTGGAGCCCCGCTCCGTCCAGACCTTCGTCCAGGACATCCTCGACCAGGGGACGAGCTATGAGGCCTCCATGGGGGATCTCCGGCAGCTGGCGGAGATCTTCTCGCGGATCGTGGACGCCAAGAGTCCCTTCACGGCGGAGCATTCCCTGGGAGTGGCGGGCCTCGCCCGCCTGTTGGCGGAGCGGTCGGGGCTGAGCGTCGACAGCTGCGCCAAGATCGAGATCGCCGGTCTTCTGCACGATGTGGGCAAGCTCCGGGTTCCAGACGGCATCCTGGACAAGCCCGGCGCGCTGGATCAGCAGGAGCGGCAGATCATCAACACCCACAGCTTCGAGACCTATCAGATCCTGCGCCACATCAAGGGCTTCGAGGAGATCACCCCCTGGGCCGCCTACCATCACGAAGAACCCGGGGGCAGCGGCTACCCCTTCCGCCTGGATGGCAGGACCCTGCCCATCGAGGCCCGCCTCCTCCGCGTGGCGGACATCTTCCAGGCGATGGTGCAGGACCGGCCCTACCGGAAGGGCCTGGACCGCGAGCAGGCGCTGGGCTTCCTGGGGCATCTGGCAGCCGCGGGCCGCCTGGAACCGGAACTCGTGTCTCTGGTCGCCGCCTGCGGCGATGAGGCCATGCTCGCCGCGCAGCCGGGCCTGCGGACCAGCACAGGCTGAGACGGAAGGGACAGCCCCCTGGTTGAACGCCCCGCCACGGGGCTTTTTTCGATGCATCCGGCAGTCACCCTATGGGGGACCGGCTTCTAGATCGAAGTATCTAAGTAAAGAATATAGTAATGTTATTTGATTTTTTTCGTGGCATCGGCGCCTTGGAGATCTATGCTGACTCATCGACACCTTCAGGAGGTCACCATGAGTTGGTTCCCGCTTTTCGCTCCCATCGCCATCGCGGTCGTGACCTTCTTCGGCGTCGACAATCCCAGCCGGGCCATCGCCCTGCTCCCCTATTTCGCCATCGTCAGCGTCATCTGGTTCGTGGTCGAAGGGCGGAAGGGGTTGAGGGCCGCCCGCATGCGGTGAAGCTCCTGAATACTGAAGTGGCAAGCCACGACCATGGGGGCCATGAGGCGCGGTGAGGTGAGGCCGATCAAATCGTGATGCAATATCGGCAGGAGGGCCGAATTGCTACCCCCACTACCGAATAAGCCCCTTTCCGAACTAGCTGAGGCCGATCTTCTTAGTCTGGTCGATGACGAAGTTCGGGAAGATGTGGAGATCGACTACAAGGTGGCACTTGAGACCAACTGCCAGGAATTTGTGAAGGATGTCAGCGCCTTCGCGAACAGCCAAGGCGGTTATCTCATCTAATGGGATAGGTGAGGAAAATGAGCTGCCATCACGATTGGTGGTTCTAGCTGGATTCGACGCCGGGAAGGTCATCGGCCAGATGACCTCCTGGGCTCAGGAACATGTCAGACCCAGGCCCACTATCCGGTTCAAGCCAGTCCAACTGGGGGGCGGGGCGCTGTCATCGTAGTTGAAATTCCTAGGAGTGGGCCGGGCCCCACGAAGTTCGCCAGGAGCATCACTTCTATCATCGAACTCAACACAGGAAGGCCCCCATGGATGTCGATCAACTGAGGGTGGCGTTCAGGCAGAAGGCTGACTTTTTCAACCAACTGATGCATTGCGGACTGCCTTTCGGCCCTTTCCCTGTTCCGCTTCCACCATCTCAAGGGCCACCGCCTAGGCCCTTCCACCGTGGGCCTCGGCAAATTCCCGGCAGGCTCGCGCTAGTTCATCTTCAGGTGAACCTATTATGCGGGCGCCGAAGGGTGGGTATCAGCGGCTCACCAAAACCAGAATACTTTATCCTCTATTTTTGGGCTGACCCCGCCCAACCAGGCATTCTTATCAATAGTTCTAGGTCGCCACGAACCAGATTCGCCCCGTAGTAGGAAAGGTGCATCGCGTCATCGTATGTCTCACGCCCAGCGCCATCCCAGAAGCGTAGCGATCCATCTGGCGCTTCAAACTTCGAGGCGGTCTCGACGATTAGGCACCGATCAGACTTCAAGCTAACCAGTTGCCGGTTCGATGCAAGCCGCCCTTCCCGAACCGAGGTTTCTTCGTGGAACGGCCACCTTGCCCCTTCTCTAATCGATCCGCGGTTTGCATCCGGGGGCAAGATCGGCGGCTGGTCGATAAGGACGACGCGACCCACAAATGGAGAAACTTCCTTTATTGCCATCGTAAGCCGCTCGGGGGCCCCATTTAGTTTCCCCCTCCACTCACAAGCAACAAGCAGGACATCAGGGCGAATGCGACGAATTACAGACAGGGAATCATCCCAGAGTGGCGCGGGCACTGCGTCGGCCTTCGGTAGTGGATCACCGGATGATACGCTAACCACCGTGAGATGGTAGTGAACCTCCTCGCAGATCTCCTTCACAACGCGCGCGTACATCGAACCCTGGCTATCGCCCATTAGAACCACCTTCACGGCCCCGGCTGGATCTCCAAAGGAACGGCCTCCGCGCGCGACAACGCGAGTGCTCATGTCGATGTACCGTGTCTCCCGAGCCCAGACTCCCAGGGGAACGCAGATCACAAGCGCAGTCACGAGAAACGCCAGCGTGGGACGCATTTTGCCCGGCGCGCTGAAGTACCGCCGAGCGGGGCCTTCGATATACCTGAAACTCAGATAGGCAATGGGAATCGTGAGCGCCAACTTGAGTGCAAGCCGAAAGTGTTCACCGGCGGTGAAGAACTGGTAGTCCACCATCGAGAAGATCGGCCAATGCCAGAGATAAAGCGAGTAGGACATCTGTCCGACAATTACTAGCGGGGCTGCCGCCAACCACCTTTCGACGAGGTTGCCGCCTTCGGCTGGGGGCCTGATCACGGCTGCCGTCCCAAGCACAGGGAGAAGCGCCCAGGCTCCTGGGAAAGTGCGGTCCTCCGGAACGATCAGGAACGACAACCCCACCAGGCCGAGACCGACGAATGGGAGCGCGCGGTCAACGCCACTTCCTTGTTGTCGCGCTGTTCCTATCGAAGCCGTTGCGAGGATTGCACCCGTTAGCAGTTCCCACGCTCGGGTCGGAAGGAGGTAGAAAGCCCATGCGGGTCTCGCATAGGTGAGCGCTAAGCATGTGATGAAGGTCATTACCCAGAGGACCCAGAAGCCGCGCAAGAGGCGTTCCCGGTTCCACTTCGCCGTGAGCACAAGGAGAAGGGGAAAGAAGAGGTAGAACTGCTCCTCTACCGAGAGCGACCAATAGTGAAGGAATGGCTGCGCATCTTGCGACAGGGTGAAGTAGTTCCCCTGAAAAATGAGCTTCAGGTTCACCACGGACAGTGCCGCAGCCGTCAAGCCTGCGCCCGTCGATGCGAGATCATGTGGAGAATAGATGGCCGCCGCTCCGGCAAGGGTTGCTAGGCCGACTAAGAAGAACGCTGGGAAGATTCTGGCGATCCTACGCTGGTAGAAAGTCGCGAGGCTCAGGGAATCTCTCATCCTGTCCTTCAAGAGAAGAGATGTGATCAGGTAGCCGGAGATGACGAAGAAGACATCGACCCCGACGAAGCCGCCAGGGAGCCACCTTCGATTCAGGTGGAAGAAGAAGACGGAGAGGATCGCAAGCGCCCGAAGACCATCGATGGCCGGCCGGTAATTCAGGGTTGGCGAGTGAAGGACTTCCTGATCAATCATAAGTGAGATCCCAGTGCCCGAGCTATTGATGCTGCGTTTGCGATGGTGGGTAGCACGAAACTCAGGCTTTTCTCGAAGACTGAGAAAAGGACATCCGCAATCAGTTGCATGCTGGTGATGTCCATCTTGACAGAGCCGTGCCAGCTGCCCGGCATGGAATTGAAGGCCAGGCTGATGCGGCCCAGGCATCCCCGAGGAGACGGGGATAATGATGCCCCGTCCACCCTTGGAGGGTGCTCATACCGCACCCCTCAACGCAGAGGGGATTCGCCTCGGATGACCGCCCCCTTAAACACCTCGCCCCTCAAATGGGCCTGCAACTTACCCCATGGGGTAGCCGGTGGAGGCTTTAGCCGCCGTGACTGCAACGCCATCTGCACCCCACCACCTGGCGTGGGAGCCCATCCACTTTTCCGCGTCCCCATGGCTCCTCCATGCGCTGTGCGCAACCTATGGAAGGGGGAGACCACCCTATCACGAGGGGTTACCCTTTGCGCATGTGCGGCCGTTACACCTTTACCTTCAGCGCCAAGAGCCTAGCCGAGGCATTCGCCATGGTGCCCCCGGGCTTCGAAATTAGAAGTGCCTGAGTCCGTGCATCATTCCGCTCCCACCATAGCGAAGACTGAGACCTGGCGCGGGTTTGCGGCTTCCTGATTCCGGGTGGCCGGTTTCACCCGCGGGGTGAAAGCGGATGCGGATCAAGTTCGTGAAATCGGAGAAGCTGGACCTGCTGTCGGGCGCGGGGCTGAACCTGTTGGGCCAGATCCTGGAGCGGCACACGACGCTTCGCCGGGACCTGAACCGCCAGTTCCTGAAGCAGCCGCACGGCCTGGGCACCGGCGATGTGGTGACGGCCTATCGAAACAAGCTTGTCCCGATATCCAGCAACGAAGCCTGGAAGACCATCCATTGAAAGAGGAAGGAAGTGAGCAAGTAAGACTTTGGGAGCCAAGGATCGAAGGCTCAAATCATTTCGCCCCGACCACAAGACAGTCATAACATCGATTTTTGCAATACCTGAAAGCCTAGTCGCGCAAGTGGCCGGACTCTTCCCTGTCAGGCAGATGCCCCCAAATGTAAACGTAAGTTCAATGGGAGCTTCTGATGTAGTCGATCTCATACCAGACCGATCAACCCAGTGGCCCAAGGAGAGAACCTCACATGGCCTGGATTGAGGCCCTTGTTGGGAACCTTGTATCCTGGGTCAAAGGAATGAGTTTGGCGCACTTTGCAATATCGTTGGCGCCTTAGGATAAGGCCTCGAAGGCGTATTCTCCTTACGCTTGGGTCCATGGGGCGACACCCGCCCACTCACCCAGGAGGCCAGCATGACCCAGCCCGTAGCCCTCATCACCGGCGGCGCCACCGGAATCGGCAAGGAGACCGCCAAGATCCTTGCCGCCAAGGGCGCCATCGTCTACATCAGCGGACGCCGCAGCGACGTCGGAGAGGAGGCCGTGGCCGAGATCCGGGCGGCGGCTGCCGGGAGTGGCGGCGACGCCTTCTTCGTCCAGAACGACGTGGGCGACGAGGAAGCGGTCGCTAGCATGTTCTCCGACATCGTGTCCCGGCATGGACGCCTGGACATGGCCGTGAACAATGCGGGCATCAACACGGAGTCCAAGACCCTGGCGGATTCCGACACCCAGGCCTTCCGGGCGATGCTGGAGACGAACGTGCTCGGGGTCTACCACTGCATGAAGCTCGAGATCCGGCAGATGCTCGCACAGGGGCACGGCTCCATCGTGAACCTGGCCTCCATCGCCGGGCTCAACGGGATTCCCTGGACCGGCACCTATGCCGCCACCAAGCACGCCGTCGTTGGCTTGACCAAGAGCGCCGCGCTCGACCACGCCACCCAGAACGTCCGGATCAACGCCATCGCCCCGGGCGCCATCCACACCGACATCATCGACGCCTCCATCGCCCTCGGGGTTTACGACACATCTGCCATCGCGGCCATTCACCCCATGCAGCGGATGGGCAGGCCCGAGGAGGTCGCCCGCGCCATCTGTTGGCTGCTTTCCGACGAGGCTTCCTTCGTGACCGGCCACATCATGAACATCGACGGCGGCTTCCAGGCCAAGTAGACGTCCGATCCGCGGGAGGTCCCCCATGGCCATCCAGAGTGCAGACCAGGTCAAGATCCCGCAGGCCATCTGGATCGGGCTGACGGCCTTGGGCATCCGCCCGGCGGAGGCGCTCCGCCAGGCCCGGCTGCCCGCGGCCCTGGTGGCCAAGGGGAGTGCCCTCACCACGGAGCAGTTCTTCGGTCTGTGGCAGGCCATCGGCCAGCTCACGGCCGATCCCGCCGCCGGGAACAAGCTCGTCACGGGCATCGACCCTTCGCAGCTTCCGCCCTCCCTCATCGCGGCCTACCACGCCCGCGACCTCCGGGACGCCCTGGCCCGCGTGGCCCGGTTCAAGCACCTGTGCGCGCCGGAACTGCTCCATGTCACCGAGGATGGCGACACCTGCGTGGTCGAACCGGAGTGGGTCCACGCGGATCGCGAGGTCCCCGGGCTTCTGGTGGATGCCACTTTCAGCTCCCTCGTCGAGCTGGCGCGGAAGGGAACCCGGACGGAGCTGCGGCCCGTTCGCGTGGAGCTGAAGCGAGACGGTGGTAAGTCCGAGGCGCAGCGCGAGTTCTACGGATGCCCCGTGCGCTTCCGGTCCACGGGAAACCGCCTCGTCTTCCGCCGGGAGGATCTGGACCTCCCCTTCGCCTCCTACAACGCGGAACTGGTGGAGATGCTCACGCCGCAACTGGAGCTGGCCTCGAAGGTCCCTTCGCCCAAGGCGACGGCTTCCGAACAGGTCAGGAGGCTCCTGCGCCAGTTCCTGTCCGCCGGAAGACCGGAGATCGAAGCCGTGGCGAAGGAGCTGGGCATGAGCGGGCGGACGCTGCAGAGGCGCATCACGGAGGAGGGGAGCACCTTCCGGGACCTGCTCTCCCAGGCCCGCCGGGAACTGGCCCAGGAATACCTGGGAGATCCCGGGCTGGACCTGAAGGAGATCGTCTACCTCCTCGGCTACGAGGACGCGCCGTCCTTCTACCGCGCCTTCCGGCACTGGGAGGGGACGACGCCCGCCATCTGGAGATCCCGCAGATCGCGGGTCGAGCACGACCGCCTGGGGCCGTCCCCGGGCCATTGATGAAAGGAGTGGAACGATGAACGACGCGAGGGTCCTCCAGTTGTCCCAGGCCATCCAACGGTATTTCGACGGGGAGAAGGGCGAGATGCTGGCCATCCTCGCCGGTTCGCTCGCGATGCTGATCCTGGCAGCGGGGCTGTTCATTCACTTCAGGGATGGCTTCGCCCGCGGCTTCGGGCTTGCCGTCCTGGCCGGGGTGCTGCTCTTCTCGGGCGCGGCCACCTCGCTCCTGCTGCGGGACCGGGCGCACCAGGCCGTCCTGCTGGAGGAACTGCAGGCCGGTTCCGCCGAAGGGGTGGCCGCCCGTGAATCCGATCGCATCGAGGTGGTCATCTCGAAATACCCGGCATACCGGTATGCCTCCTTGATCCTGGGGGCGATCGCCCTGGCTGCTGCGGCCTGGATCTCACGTGGGTGGGTGATGGGGAGTGCCGTCGGCGTACTGCTGATCGCCGCGGCCCAACTGACCATCGACCACTACTCGGAAGCCAGGGCTCGGGCCTACCTTCAGCAGGTATGGCATGGTTCAAGCGCAGCCCAGAGTTGAATCCACAGGAGTGGTGCGAGCGACTGTTACCGGAACAATGACCTTGAGGATCTGGTAGCCGTGATGGACGGTCGGCCTGAATTCATCGAGGAGACCAAGGCGGCGGACCCCACACCATGCAGACCCTGGAGGCATGGCACCTTCAGGAATCCCGCCGCCTCCACCTCCTGTTGGTCGGGATGCTTCGTTCCGAGACCTACGCCCACAACCTCCGCCCTCTCCTGCCAAGTAAGCGCTGACGATGGATAAAAAACCCGAAAATATCGGGGGAAACGGATGCGCGTCTCCAATCCACTCAAGTAGGGAAGGCGGGCGGCTTGCCCTTTCCCCAAACGCTCAAGTTCTCCTGAATCCGCGCCATTCCTGGCTCTTGGTTGATCTGGACTCGGGTTTCTGAACGGAAATCACACACAGGGCCCAGGCCAGCACTGGCACGGATGCCGCGCCAGCGCTGGCTTTCACGGGTGACGCCTCACGGGGAAGGAAGAGTCTCGGACCCGTATTCAGGCGTCCGTTTCCGGGGACACCTTTTGAGCACGGTTTGAGCATGGGGCCCCTCCCGTGGTTCCCCGCCTCGAATAAAAACAAGAGCCCCCTAGATTTCTCTAGGGGGCTTGCTGGTAGTCCCAAGGGGAATCGAACCCCTGTTCCCGCCGTGAGAGGGCGGTGTACTAACCGCTATACGATGGGACCATCGAACAAGTTGTGAATGGTTGGGGAGGAAGGATTTGAACCCTCACCTGACGGTACCAGAAACCGTTGTCCTACCATTAGACCACTCCCCAACGAGTGGAAGATCCAATGTATCAGGTGCGGGGCAAAAGGCAAGGGGGGGTTCTGCCGATGGGCGCAGTAACCTTCCAATGATAGAGGGGACGACATGGCGGAACCGATCAAACTGGCGTATTTCATGGCGGTCAAGGAAGGGGCGAGCTACCTGGGGGGCCTCCTGGTGACGGATACCTCGGGCATCCCCCTGGACTTCCGCTACACCGAGCCGATCACGCCTACCCGGCTGCAGGGCATCCTCTACGGCAAGTCGCTGGAGCCGCACCTGAAAGAGGAAGTCATCCAGAAGACGCTCCTCAAGGAGCTGAAGGCCGCGCCGGACCTGTTCATCCTGAGCGCCTCGGAGCTGGCGGGAGGCTGGGCGGGGGACGCGAAGTACCCCGTGATGGCGGTGCAGAAGAGCCAGGAATCCCCGCTGGCGAAGGTGGGCGATGTGTTCCGCGCCGGGCCGCGGGATCTGCTGATCCAGCTGGCGGAGGGCGCGGCGCCGCTGCGCGTGATGTTCGCCACCTCGGTGGATGCGGCGGCCCAGGAGCAGGCCGTGCCGAAGCTGCTGGAGGCTGGCTACCACATGGACCTCGTGGAACCCCTGGAGCGCGTGGGCGCGGCCCTCCAGAGCCTGGTGGTGAAGGGCTCCTGATGTTCGGACGGGTGAAGGAGGCGATGTCGGACGCAGCGGAAACGCTGCGACGGGCCTTCTCGAGCCTGGCGGTGATCGAGGCCTCGCCGGAACCGTTCGCTCCCCACAGCCACGGATCCTCCGACCTGGGCGCGGTGGCCCGGGCGGGGCTGGAAGCGCCCCACGCCGACCTGCGGGACATGCCGCTCTTCCGGGAGGCGGTGGAAAGCCGGGCCCTGGAACCCTTCGGGGCCACGCTGAGGGCCGAGTCCGGCTGGGCCCGCTGGGGGACGGAGGCCACCGTGCTCCGCATGGCGCCGCTGGAGCCGGGTCGGGCCACGCAGGTGGGCGTTCCTCCCCTGCCGCGCCGAATCGCGGTCGCCGGCCAGGCGGACCCGCTCGCGCGCCCGGTGGCGCGGCGCCTGTCGGATCCGCTGCTCCGGCCCGGCGTCCGGCGCCTGGATCCCACCCTGGAGGGCGGGGCCGGGCGGGCCGGGCTGGAGGCCGCCTTCGCGCTGCCCGTGCCCATCCGCGGCGAGGACATCCACCACCTGCCCAAGGGCTTGTGGATGCGGTACAGCCTCCAGCTGGTGCGGGGCACAGGCGAGAATGTCCGGAATCTCGAGGTGCTGGGCCTGTTCCGGATCCCCCGCAAGGGCGTGGCCGATCTGCGGCATGATCCGCGGTCGGGCCGGATCTTCGTCCGTCTGGAGCCCGTGGCGGCCTCCGCTCCGCGTGCGCCCTTCATCCTGGCCCGGCGGAAGGATGATGGCGCGCTGGTCAGCTGTTTCGTGGAGGAATCTTGAAACGAACGCATCCACCCGGACCTGCGGAATCGGCCCAGCCGGCGGCGTCGGTTTCCCCCGAGATGCCCACGATGGTGCGCGCGAAGACGGAAGCCGAGGCCTCGGCCACGCCGGCGGAATGGGCCCTGGTGGCCTATGCGGGCGCTGCCCTGGGCCGCATCTTCCCGCTGCCGCCGGGAGAGTCGCTGATCGGCCGGGCGCCCCAGGCCCAGGTGGCGTTGCTGGACGGCGAGGTGAGCCGGCTCCATGCGCGGCTCGCCCTGGTGGAGGGGCGGGTCGAGCTGGAGGATCTCGATTCCACCAACGGGACGCTCGTGAACGGGGAGCGCGTGCGGGGGATCACCACGCTCCAGGCGGGAGACCGCCTGTCCATCGGGGGGCATGTGCTGAAGCTGGTGGCCCTGGATGCCCTGGAGCGGGCCTTCCACGAGACCCTGCTCGACCTGAGCACCCGGGATCCGCTGACGGGCCTGGCCAACCGCAGCAGCGCCCTGTCGGAGCTGCAGACCCGGTTCGGCCTGAGCCTGCGGTACGACCGGCCCCTGTCCGTGGCGGTGTGCGACCTGGATCGCTTCAAGCAGATCAACGACACCCTGGGCCATGGCGCCGGGGATTTCGTGCTGCGGGTCATCGGGGAGCGCCTGCTGGCCACCCAGCGCGAAGCCGATCTGGCGGGGCGCATCGGCGGCGAGGAGTTCCTGATGATCCTGCCGGAGACCGATCTGGGCGGCGCCCTGACCTTCGCCGAGCGCCTGCGGAAGGTCGTGGCCTCGACGCCGGTGCCCCTGCCCGGAGGCGGGCTGGAAGTCACCTGCAGCCTCGGCATCGCCGAGCGCCTTCCGGGGGACCAGGACGCGGGTCAGCTGCTGGCCCGGGCCGACGCGGCCCTCTACCGGGCCAAGGCCGGGGGGCGGAACCGCGTGTGCCAGGGCTGAGCGAGGGCTGAACCCTGGCTGAGGTTGGACTGAGGGTTGGACTGAGGTCGGGCTGAGGTTGGCCGCCCCGTTTGCCCGGGGCATTCTCATTCCCCCGGCAGCCTCCTAGACTGGGAGGGATGACCCCCGAACCCGAGCCGCTCGAACCCAGGCCACCCGGTTCCGCCGATGCCCCGGGGGGGCCCGGGGCCCGCGCGTGGGTCCTGGTGCGGTACATCGGCCAGCCCCTGGGCGAGATGGTCCCCCTGCCCCTGGAGGGCTTGGAGATCGGGCGGGCGCCGGAATGCGGGATCTGCCTCCCGGAACCTGAGGTGAGCCGCCGGCATGCGCGGCTCGAGGTGGCCGAGGACGGGGCCTCCCTGGCGTTGCTGGATCTCGGATCCACCAACGGCGTCTATGTGAACGGCCGCAAGGCTGAGGCGACCCCGAGCCCCGCGATCCTCCGGCCCGGCGATGTGCTGCGGGTGGGCGGGCACGCCTTCAAGGTCAAGTGGCTCGACCTGCTGGAGCGGCGGTACCACCAGGCCCCGGAGACGCCTTCCGCCCTGGACGCCTGGACGGGCGTGAGCAGCCGTGCCGCAGTGCTGCATCAGCTGGAAGCCCACTTCGAGTGGGCCCGCCGGCACCATCGCCCCCTGTCGGTGATCCTGGCGGACCTCGACCACCTCGGGCGCCTCAACGAGACGCACGGTTCCCCCGCCGGGGACCGCGTGATCCGGGCCTTCGGTGGGCACCTGCTCCGGCGCCTCCGGGACCGGGATTCCGTGGGCCGGCTGGGGGGAGCGGAATTCCTGGCCGTGCTTCCCGGCACCCCCTCCGAACTGGCCCTCCCCGCCGCCGACGACCTCCGCCTGGCCCTGGCGGAGCAGGGCGTGGAACTGGAGGACGGCCGTCTCATCCAGGCTACCTGCAGCCTGGGCGTCGCCGATCTGAAGGCCGGAGATCCCTGCAGCGGCGCCGTTCTGGCACGGGCCGACGCCGCCCTCCACCGCGCCAAGACCGGGGGACGGAACCGCGTCGCCCAGGCGCCATGAGCGCCTTGCTGGAATGGATGCCATGAGCGCTTTGCGGCCCCCGGCCCAGATCGGCAGCGTGCGCCTGTTGGAGCCCCTGGGCGAAGGGGGGATGGCCCTGGTCTTCCGCGGCGAGGACCGCTTTCGCGGTGTCTCCTCCGCCGTGAAGCTGCTCCGCCCCGAGGTGCATGGGGACGCCGACCTGGTGCGGCGCTTCCTCCGCGAAGGGGAGGTGCTCACGCACCTGTCCCACCCGCATCTGGTGGAGATCTTCGCCTTCGGGCGCAGCGGCGTCTGGCCCTACCTGGTGATGGAGCTCCTGCCGGGCGGCAGCCTGAAGGCCTGCCGGGGCGAGGCTCCGGCGGCCCTGGTTCGGCGCCTCGTCCCCATCTGCGATGCCCTGCGAGTGGCCCACGGCGAGGGCGTGATCCACCGGGACCTCAAGCCGTCCAACCTGCTTTTCGCCCCCGATGGCCGCCTGAAGGTCACGGATTTCGGGGTGTGTCTCTGGGAGGGGGGCGAGGGCCGCACCCGCGCGACCCGCAGCCACATGGTGGTGGGCACGCTGGGTTACATGGCCCCCGAGCAGCACGGCGATCCCCGCCGCGTGGATGGCCGCTGCGATGTCTATGCCCTGGGCGCCATCCTCTACGAGTTCACGACGGGTCAGGCCTATGCCCAGGTCCAGCTGCCGCCGTCTGCCGCACGGACGGGCTTCCCCCCTCGGCTGGCCGGCCTGATCCTGCGCGCCCTCCAGCCCGAGGCCTCGAAGCGCCTCCCGGACATGGAGGCGTTCGGACAGGAACTGTCCACTTGGCTGGACAGCGCCGAAGCCGCCGGGTGGGGCGAGGAGCCCCTGCCGGGCTATCGGACCGTGGACCGGGAGACCGCCACCCTGGCGGGCCCGCGGGACGAATCTGGCCCCGAGGAGCGGCTGGGGCCGTATCTGGATGCCCTGACTACGGGCCCCGTGGGCATCCGCCGATCCGCCGCCGAAGGTCTCTGCGGGGCCGCCCGACCGGTGGATGCGCCCTGGCTGCTGGAAGCGCTCGATCGGGGGCCCGAAGGCTCCCGGTTCGCCCTGGTGAAGGCCCTGGGCCGCGTGGGCGACGCCTCCGCCCTTCCGGCCATCCTCGCCCTGGTGCCCGATCCCTTCACGCAACGGGAGGCCGTGGAGGCCGCCGCCGACCTGGCTCTCCGGACGGGCAGGGTCGACGAGGTGCGGGCGGCGCTGCAGGAACCCGGGCTCGGCTCGGCCTGGCGCTGGGCCTCGCGGGCGGCCCTGGGGGACGCGGCCTGGGCCGAGGCACTCCTGGCGGCCTGGCCTGCCCTGGCCCAGCCCTTCCGGGTGCAGGCCCTGGAAGCCGCCCACCGCCTCCCCTCCGACCTTCGCGCCCAGGTGAAGGCGGCGACGGCGGATGCCTCGGGGAATGCGCGCCATGCCTGGGATGGCCTCTGAAGACAGGCCGCGGGGGCTGGGCTACCATCGCGGTTCCGGGGAACGGCTTCCCGGGGCTGGAGGGCCGCATGGTCCTGGTGTTCATCCTCATGGCGTTCGTGATCGGGCTGGTCATCCCCCTGCAGTCGGCCATCAACAGTTCGCTGCGGGACACCCTGCACAGCGGATCGGTGCTGGCGGCCCTGGTCTCCTTCGCCGTGGGCACCCTGGCGCTCCTGGTGGCCTCGGTGCTCACGGGCCAGCCCTTCGCGGCCCTCGGCGGCCTGCCGAGGGTGGCCTGGTGGGAATGGTTGGGCGGCGCCCTGGGGGCCTTCTTCGTGTTCGGCTCGACGCTGCTGGCCCCCCGCATCGGCGTGGCGGCCATGATCGCCCTGATCGTGGCGGGGCAGGTGATCTCCTCCCTGGTCTTCGATCGCTACGGCCTTCTGGGCCTGCCGGTGCGAAGCATCTCCGGCGTCCGCCTCGCGGGCGCCGCGCTGATCCTGGCGGGGGCCGTGCTGGTGAATTTCGGCGACCGCTGGCTGGGATCCCAGCCGTCCTGAGCCTTTCCTAGCGGGCTCCCGCGGCCAGCGGGAACCCGAAGCCCGCGGCCCGGCTCAGGTCCCTGGCGCGGCCGGAACGCCGCTCCCAGGTCCGGTCGGCGGTCGCAGGCCGGGCCGCGGAGAGCTGGGCCAGGCCCAACTCCGGGAATTCCAGGGAGTCCTCGAACCCGGGGGCCATCCAGTCCTGGGCGAACACCCAGAGGCCATCCGACATCAGGCCGACACTTTCGCGGCCCAGCAGGACCCGCATGTCGCCGTGCATGCTGCTCGGCCGTGGGGCATGCAGGTTCACGATGGGCGTGTCCCGCAGATCCGCGAGCAGCTCTGGCCGATCCAGCAGCAGGTGGACCACCTTCCGGCGACCCGTGCGATCCGTCAGGGAGATGAAGTCGAAGCCCGCGGCCCGCTGGGGCAGCTGGTCGCGGAACACCATCACCGGCCGGGTGCCGACCTGGGCGAGCTGGAGCTCGAAAAAGGCCGCGATCCGGGGCCAAGCGGAGCGATCCTCCTCGACCACCAGGATCCTGACGCTCAGCCTGCGGCTCATGGTGCTCTCCAGGCATCCGGCCGCCAGAGGAACGGCCTTTTCCACTCCTCGACCAGGATACTGCAGGCTTTAGGATTCAGGCCTTCCGGGCCCGTTCGGCCACCTTGTCGAGCATGTCCCAGATCTGGTGGCAGTCCTCGCAGGAGGAGCGGGGATCCCCGCAGGGGAAGCCTTCGATCCCGATGCCCTGGCACCGGGGGGTCCGGAAGAAGAAGAGGAGTTCGCCCAGGGAGGTCTCCATCCGCCCCCGGAGCGCCTCGTCCGGAAGGGCGCGCAGGCCCTGGATGAGCTTCCATTCGGAGGGGCTGAGGTTCGGCTGGTCGATGCTTTGCGGCATGGGAAGCTCCCGGGGCGCCCCAAGTATACGGAGATCCGGCAGGGGATCTAAACCTGCTCCGAAACCCTTCGTAATCAAGGTCACGATCTCTGACATCCCAGGAGGCTCCCATGGCCCTCGCCCGTCCCCTTGCTGCGGCCGTCGCCGTCGTCATCCTCTGCGCCTCGCTCGGGGCCCAGACCCAAGTGATCCAGCCCGCCAAGGCGGAGAAGACCACGGAAACCCGCACGGTGCCCCTGGCCTCCGGGTCCTCCCTGCGGGTGAAGAATGTCAACGGCTTCATCCGCGCGGAGGCCTGGGACCGGGAGGAGGTCCAGTTCATGGGGGAGTTCAAGCCCAGCAGCCAGGATGAGCAGGTGAAGGTGGTGATCGAGCCGGGCAAGGGCAGCCTGGAGATCCGGGGCGAATACCCCAAGCACAACGGCTGGGGCTCGTACCGGGGGCCCCAATGCCAGATGACCCTCAAGGTGCCGCGCCGGGTGGCGGTCACCTTCGACAGTGTGAACGGCGAAGTGACCCTCACCGGCACCCAGGGCGCCGCGGTCCTCACCACCGTGAACGGTGGCATCCGCGCCATCAGCCTGGATGATTCGCTGAAGGCCACGACGGTGAACGGAGGCATCACCCTGGAGGGCGTCCGGGGAGGACTGTCCCTGCAGACCGTGAATGGCGGCATCAAGGGATCGGGCCTGGACGGCCAGGGGAAGGGCGTCAAGGCCGAGACCGTGAACGGGGGCATCCACCTGCAGATCGCCGGCCTCAAGGGCCGCCTGAAGGCCTCCACCCTGAACGGCGGGATCTCCTTCAATGCCAAGGGGGCCGAGCAGGTCGAGGTGAGCAAGCGCCGCGTGAGCGCTGTCTTCCCCGGCGGGGACCAGAGCATCGAATTGGAGACGGTGAATGGCGGCATCACGATCAACTGATCGCCATCTCCTCTGAGGAAGGGCCGGCTCAGCCGGCCCTTTTCGTGGGCCCGGGGTTCGATGGAGGAACTTTTTTTGATATCGGATTGACAGGTCCGTTTTTTGTTTCATCCTGTTCCGGTGCGAGGCCGGAACCCTGCACACTCGGATGGACACCCTGTGAGCGGAAAGCGTCGCCTGTTCTTGTTGAGCATCCTTGCCAGCGTCTTCGCCGGCGTGTTCCTGGGGTCCGGGGCCTACACCTTCGTCTCGGCCCACGGCACTTCGTACCTGTCGAACGACCCCTCCGTGTGCGTGAACTGCCACATCATGCGCGAGGAGTACGACGGCTGGCGCCACGGGTCCCACCACGCCGTGGCCGTGTGCAACGACTGCCACCTGCCCCACGACAACCCCGTGAACAAGCTTTTCGTGAAGGCCAGCAACGGCTATCACCACTCGAAGGCCTTCACCCTGCTGAATTTCCCCGAACCCATCCGCATCAAGCCCTCCAACGCCCAGGTGCTGGAGGACAACTGCCTGCGCTGCCATGGCGAGCTGGTGGGCGAGATCACCGCCCACGGCACCCTCGGCGTGCCCTCGGACCCGACGCAGAAGGCCGACCTCTACGGGTGCGTGCGCTGCCACCAGGAGGTGGGCCATGGGCCGACGCGCTGATATCCGGACGACTCACCAAGCCTTGATCTTCAACCCCTGATCCCATCTTTGGCGCGTGGAACCCCACGCGGGAGGACCTCCCCGATGACCGACAACCCTACTCCGCTGTTCTCCCGTCCGGTGGTCCGGATGGGCCTCATCGCCGCCGGCGCGGCCCTGGCCACCGTGCTGGTGATGTCGCTGTACGCCAGCATCACCAACCGCAAGGCCGAGGCGAAACAGACCAGCTTCAAGCTGGTGGACCTCGACGAAAAGACCGTTGATCCGGCTGTGTGGGGGAAGAACTTCCCCCGCCAGTTCGACGCCTACCAGCGCACCGCAGAGAAGTACAGCACCAAGTACGGCGGGGCCGGCAGCGAGGGTCTGCCCAAGAGCCGCATCCAGGAAGACCCCCGGCTGGTGACGATCTTCGACGGCTACGCCTTCGCCATCGACTTCAACCAGCGCCAGGGCCACGCCTACATGCTGGATGACCAGCGCAAGACCAAGCGCGTCACCGAGCGCAAGCAGCCCGGCGCCTGCCTCCACTGCCATGCCTCCAACACTGTGGCCTTCCGCGAAGTCGGCCTGAAGGGCGGCGCCCCCGGCACCCTGGACGAGGCCTTCACCAGCCCGAACGCCCAGGCCCAGCTCATGGCCGGCTTCGAGGCCATCTGCAAGATGCCCTACGCCGAGGCCAGCCAGCTCGTGAAGCACCCCGTGGCCTGCATCGACTGCCACGATCCCAAGAACATGGCCCTCCGCGTCACCAAGCCCGGCTTCATCCGCGGCATCGACGCCCTGGCCAAGAGCAGCGAGCCCGTGCCGCACCTGCCCTCCATCGAGAAGTGGCGCAAGGGCGACAAGGCCGTGGCCTACGACGCCAACCGTGACGCCTCCCGCCAGGAGATGCGCTCCATGGTCTGCGGCCAGTGCCATGTGGAGTACTACTGCGGGCCCAAGGTCACGCTGTTCTTCCCCTGGAACAAAGGCCTGAAGGTCGAGCAGATCGAGGCGACCTACAACGACTACAAGTTCCCCGATGGCGCCCGCTTCTTCGACTGGAAGCACGGCAAGACCGGCGCGGAGGTCCTGAAGGCCCAGCACCCCGAGTTCGAGATGTGGAGCCAGGGCGTCCATGCCCGCTCCGGCGTGTCCTGCGCGGACTGCCACATGCCCTACCAGCGCGAAGGCGCCCTCAAGATCAGTGACCACCAGGTGCGCAGCCCCCTGCTCAACATCTCCAGGGCCTGCCAGACCTGCCACCGCTTCCCCGAAGCGGAACTGAAGGCCCGCGTGACGACCATCCAGGACCGCACGAAGGCTCTCATGGACCGGGCCGAGGACGCCGTGGTGGACCTCATCAACAACATCGACGCTGCCAAGAAGGCCGGCGTGGACGAGGCCAAGCTGAAGCCCATCTATGAGCTCCAGCGCAAGGCCCAGTGGCGCGTGGACTTCGTGAATGCCGAAAACTCCATGGGCTTCCACGCCCCCCAGGAAGCCGCCCGCATCCTCGGCGAGGCCATCGACTTCGGCCGGCAGGGCCAGATCGCCCTGCGCGACTTGGGCGTGGCGAAGGTGGCCAAGAAGTAGCGGATTGATGTGAAGGAAACCAAGAAAGGGGCCGGCGCAGCCGGCCCCTTTCTTGGTCATTTGGCGGTCAGGGATCCGAAGGCGAGGTCGATGGGCGCGATCACGCCGCCATTCGACAGGCTGTTCCCCGCAGAGAGGGTGAGAGGGACCGGCACCCCCGCGCCCACGGCGCCTGCGTTCAGGGAAAGGCAGACGCGGACGAGCGGTTGGCCAAGGGGGATGCTTCCCGAATTCTGGTAGACCGCGCCGTGAAGGCTGCCGCCCCCTTTATCCAGCCCCACAAGGGCCTGAGGTCCAGGAAGGAGGTTGAATGCGACATTCTGTACCAGCCCGGAAGTCGTGGAGGGTGCGACCCAGGTGACCTTCGACGCGTCCGTTTTGAGGATGAAGCTCAGGCCTTGACCGCTTTGGGCCGCCGGTCCGACGAGGTCCAGTACGAGCCGCGTGGGGGTGGAAAGGGCCTGGTTCGCCACGAATCGGAACCCGTTGCCCGAGGGTGGATTGGCATAGACCAGCGCACTGGCCCAGGGCGAGGCGGGCGGGGTGGTGGGAGACGTGGATGTCCCACCGCCTCCTCCGCCCCCTCCGCAGGCGAGGGTTATCAAGAGCGCACACGCACACATTCCTGGGTGGAGTCGAGTCCGGTTCATGGGGTTTCCTACAACGCGGCGATCAGGAGGGCAAGGTCGACATCATCCACGAACCCATCCCCGTTCAGATCCATGGGCGAGGTCGCGGCGGGGACTCCGGGCGCATAGGCCCGCATGAGAAAGGCGAGATCGAGCACATTCACGATGCCGTCCCCATTCAGGTCGCGACTCTTGGGGGACAGCGTCAATGTGGCGTAGTCGCTGATGGCGCTCCCGGCTCCATTCGTGACCCGAACGGATAATCGGGCGCCGTGGTCTGCTTGGTTGGTCGTGAAGGTGTAGCTCGGGGCCGTCGCGCCGGAGATGTCCGTGTCGTTCTTGCGCCATTGATAGGACAAGGGCGTGGAACCCGAGGCCGTCACGCTGAAGGTGACGGCGCTCCCGGGCGCGGCTGACTGGCTTTGGGGCTGAGCCGTGATGGCCGGGGCGACCAGGGTTGCATTCACGGTCACGGCGGCAACGGAACTCAGGACGCTGCCCGCCCCGTTGGCGACCCGGACCTGGTAGTTGCCTGCATCCGTCGTCTGGGCGGACGCGATCGTGAGCACAGAACTGGTGGCGCCAGCGATGTCCGAGCCATCCTTCCGCCACTGGTAGGTGAGCGGGTCCGATCCCGTGGCGGATACGCTGAGCGTGATGAGGGCTCCGGTCTTCACGGACTGGCTTTGGGGTTGGGTCGTGATGGCTGGAGCAACCATGGTTGCAGTCACGGTCACGGCGGCGACGGAGCTCAAGACGCTGCCCGCCCCGTTGGCGACCCGGACCTGGTAGTTGCCTGCATCCGTCGTCTGGGCGGACGCGATCGTGAACACGGGGCTGGTGGCGCCGGCGATGTCCGAGCCATCCTTCCGCCACTGGTAGGTGAGCGGGGCCGATCCCGTGGCGGATACGCCGAGGGTGAGGGGAGTCCCGGTGGTCACGGACTGGCTTTGGGGCTGGGCCGTGATGGTCGGGGCGACGAGAGGAGCGGGGGTCACCGTCAACAGGGCGGCTGAACTGGTGACGGCGCCAAGGCCGTTGCTGACCCTGACGTCGTAGCTCCCCGCATCCACCTCACGGACGGCCGCGAGGGTGAGTGTTCGGCTGGTGGCGCCGGGCATGTCGGAGCCGTCTTTCCTCCACTGATAGGTGAGGGGGGAAGTGCCCGAAACATCGACGGAGAAGGTGCCCGGGGCGCCCACCGACGCAGACTGGCTCAAGGGTTGAGTCCGGATGGTGGGAGGGAGGGCGGTCTGGACGATCAGGTCGACCCTGTCCAGGTTGATGACCAGGCCCTTGATCCCTCCGCTTGGCGGCAGATAGAGCGAATTGACGACGAGGGCCACGACCACTTCCTGGCCGCGATAGCCCTTCAGATCCACCTCTGCGTTCCCATAGAAGGAGTCCGTGCCTGGTGGGGCGAACGAGGCCAGGGTCTCTTTCAGCGAGCCATCGAGACCCCAGACCTGGACTTTCAGGGCATCATCCGGGGGATTGGAGAGGGACTGCATCCCATAGCTGAACTTGAGCTTGGCCGAATAGGCCTCCGCGGGGATGGTGACGCGCTGGGAAAGCGTCGCCAACGAAGGGGAAGTGCCACCCCCATTGGCCACCATGGTGACCACCTGTGGGTCGTAGATCGATGACAAAAAGAGGATGCCCCAGTTGGCGAAGGTCCACCCGGATTCCCCGAAATCGAAGCTGGGGTTGTTCAACAGCTGACTAAAGGTGTTGTCTGTCTGAAAGCTGATGGCGGGCGAGGTGCCTTTGTTGCCAGCCAGGTCGTAAGCGTTCACTGAGAGCGTGTGGGGGCCATCGGAGAGAATCCGGGAATCGAAGAGGATTGCATGGGGGCCGTGAGCGGCCGTTCCCACCACCTGACCATCGATCACGAAATCGACCCGGGCGATGGCGAGGTTGTCGCTGACATCGGCCGTGAGGCTGAGGGTTCCAAAAATACCCGGAACGCCGCGGGCGTTGACGGCGGGGG